>PLOT01000151.1 GCA_003142215.1 Granulicella sp.
CATCTACCGCCAACTCGCCGAACTCCCCACTCCGACAACCCCCGTTGTCGCCACCATCGGCAACTACGACGGCGTGCATCTCGGCCATCAGGGAGTCATCGCCGAGGTCATTCGCCGCGCCCGCGCTCTCTCCGGCCTCTCTCTCGCCATCACCTTCGAGCCGCACCCGGCTCGCGTCCTTCACCCGGAACGTCCGCATCTCTTCCTCACTCCGCTGGCCCGCAAGCTCGAACTGCTCGCGGCCACCGGAATCGACGCCACCCTCGTCCTGCCATTCACCGACGAGCTGCGCCGCAGCTCCGCCCGCGACTTCGCCACCCGCGTTCTGGCCGGCATCCTCCACGTCACCGAGGTCCACGAGGGCGCAAACTTCCGCTTTGGCCACCAGGCCGAGGCAGGAGTCACCGGCCCCTACGGCCTGCAAGCCCTCGGCCGCGAACTCGGCTTCTCCGTCATCATTCATCCCCCGCTCAGCCTGCGCAGCGGCACCGTCTCCTCCAGCCGCATCCGCGCCCTCGTCTCAGACGGGGCCGTCAGCCAGGCGCGCGTCCTGCTCGGCCGTCCCTTCTCCATCGACAGCCACCCCGCCTCCGGCCGCGGCTTCGGCACTCGCTATGCCGTCCCCACCGTTAACCTCGAGCCCTACCCGGAGCTTCTCCCCGCCCACGGCGTTTACGTCACCACCCTTGCCGTCGGCCTCGGCCCCGCCGCCGAAACCTTCCACGCCGTCACCAACGTCGGTATCCGCCCCACCTTCGGTGCCGCGTCCTTCGCCGTCGAGTCCCACCTGCTGGACTTCCACCCCATCCCGCTCACCCGGCAGACCCCTCTCCGCCTCACCTTCCTGCTCCGCCTCCGCCCCGAGCAGCGTTTCGCCGACATCGAAACCCTGCGCGCACAGATCGCCCGCGACGTCGCCCGCGCCCGCCGCTTCTTCTCCCTCAAAGACAGTTGTAAACACTAAGCGATAAGCGGGAAATTGTGAGATTGTCATTCTGACCCTGAGCTTGCGAAGGGGAAGAATCCCCGCATTTGCCGTCGCTCATTGCCCAAAGCTCATAGCCCACAGCCGGCCCAGAAAAAAACTCTTCCCTCCGCCAAGCAACCTGCAACTGACAACCTGCAACTCCCCCCCGGAGACTTCTACTGCGGAGCACTTCCCCCACCCGTCGTCACATCCCCCGCCGCACCCTTCGGCACCGCATTCTCATCCGGCTCGATCGCGTCCGGGTCCATCTCCACCGGTGCCTTTGGAATCGCCTTCACCACCGGCGATCCCACCGGAGGAGTCAGCGGAACCTCCAGTTCCTTCTTGGGAGCGTTCCCCGTAGGGAACGCCTCATCCGGCTTGCCTGCAATCGCCGCCTTCATAAAATCCATCCACATCGGCAGCGCCGCTTTCGCTCCCGTCTCCTTCTCGCCCAGAGTCTGCCGGTCGTCGAACCCGATCCACGTCCCGCACGTCACCGACGGCGAAAACCCGATGAACCACGCGTCCGTAAAGTCGTTGGTCGTCCCTGTCTTTCCGCCCAGCGGATGCTTCAGAGTAGCCGCAGCCGCGCCCGTTCCATGCTGTATCACCGCCTGCAGGAACATCATCATCGTCCGCGCCGTCTCCACCGAGATCGCCTCAGTCACCGTCGGCGGCGGTTCATCCACCGGCAGCCCGTCCGCCCGCACCACCCTGCGAATGGTATGCGGCTCGATCCGTATCCCGTCNNATCGCCACCGGCAGGAACGCCGGTATATTGCTCGTCACTCCAAACCGGTGCGCCGTCGCAATCACCGTCCGTATCCCCACCTTGTCGGCCAGCTTCAGCGCCGGAATGTTCCGCGACTCGGCGAACGCATTCAGCAGCGTCATCGTCCCCTTGTAGTCGCCCTCGTAGTTGTGCGGCGTGTACGGCCCGTTGGGCGTGGAAAAGCTCACCGGCCCATCCACAATCAAGTCATCCGGCTTGGCCCCGGCCTCCACCGCCGTCGTATACACATACGGCTTGAACGACGAACCCACCTCCCGCTCCGACTGTGTCGCCCGGTTGAACTGCGACAGCGCGAAGTCACGCCCGCCCACCATCGCCAGCACCTCGCCGTTGGAGTTGTCGACCGCCATCAGTGACGCCTGCGCGCCCGTGTCCTGCTCCAGTTGCGCGTGCTGCACCCCATCCGCCGAGCTATCGCCCAGCCGCACGTACACCACATCCCCCACCCTCAGAAAGCTGTCTCCCCCCGTATTTGGCGAAATAGTCTTCTGCGTCCAAGCCCAGTCCGTCGGAGTCATCACCGCGCGCGTCGACCCGATCTTCACCATCACCCGCTCCGGCTCCGCCTCCGTCACCAGAGCGTGATAGTATCCGCCCCGCTCGATATCGCCTGCCCAGTCCGCATGTCTATACGTATCGAGATCGGTCCCCGCCGCCGCGACATTCTGCAGGTTCCCCTTCCATCCATGCCTTCGCTCGTATGCCGCCGTCCCGTCCAGCACCGCTTTGTTGGCCACCAGTTGCAGGTCCAGATCGAGCGTCGTATACACCTTCAATCCCGCGCCCTGCACCTCCTCCGTTCCATACTCCTTCTCCAGTTGCTGCCGCACCTCCTCCACGAAGTACGGCGCAACCGAGTTCGGCGGCGGCTCAATCTTCAGCCCCAGCGGCATCGCCTCGGCCGCCTCCTCCTGCTCGCGCGTAATCTTTCTGTCCGCCAGCATCTCGCTCAGCACCAGGTTGCGCCGCTTCAGCGCCCGCTCCGGGTGGTTGATCGGCGAGTAGGACTCCGCGCCCTTGGGCAGCGCCGCCAGCAGGGCCGCCTCCGGCAGCGTCAACTCACCCACATGCTTGCTGAAGTAGTACTCCGACGCCGCCTCGAACCCATACGTCCCATGCCCCAGGTAGATCTGGTTGGCGTACATCGCAAAGATCTGGTCCTTGGTGAACACCCGCTCGATCTGCATCGACAGCAGGATCTCCTGCAACTTGCGCCCGTACGTCTTCTCGTTCGACAGAAACAGGTTCCGCGCCAGTTGCATGGTCAGCGTCGACGAGCCCTGCGCCCGGCTGCGCGAGTGCAGGTCCCTCCACGCCGCGCCCACCGCCCGCACCAGGTTCACTCCCCAGTTCCGCTCGAACGTCTTGTCCTCGATCGCGAGCAGTGCGTCCCGCAGCACCGGCGGAAACGCCGTATATGGAACCACCACCCGCCGCTCCAGAGCGAACGACCCAATCTCCCGCCCATGAATGTCCAGCAGCTCGGTCGTCGTGCTCGGTCGATACCGCGCCAGATCGTCCATCTGCGGCAGGTCGACCGAGTACACCAGCATCAACCCGCACATCACCCCAAACACCGCCGACAGCCCCAGCAGCACCGTGAACGTCGCCCGCGACGCAAGGTGCCGCGTGCGGTACGCCGGCCCATGCAGCACGTTCCCGCCGCTGAAGCGCCCAAGAATCCGGCGCCACCCCCTCCGCTTCTCCGGCTCCGGGAACTCCTGCTCGTCACTGAATATACTGGGCACCGCATCCTCACCATAGCACGGCCGCCCGCCCCATTCCCCCCGCAATTCCAGCAACGCCCGCGCGCCTGTTAGTCAGCTAGATTCGCGCTCGTCGCACCGCGAATTCCCCACGCGTCGTCATTCTGGCGCAGCCCATGCGTGTCGTCATTCTGGCGCAGCCCACGCGAGTCGTCATTCTGGCGCAGNNCTGAGCGCAGCGAAGAATCCCCGCATTTGCCCTTGCCGTTGTCTGTTCTTCGCTGTTGTTTGTTCTATGCTGTCATCCTGAGCGCGTCTTTCGAGCGCGAAGGACCCCGATGAACTCGCGCCAGCCACAACCGCCCACCCCTTTCTCCCTCGAAACTCACGCTCATAGCCCACAGACCGCCACTGTCGATTATGGATAACGGGACCATTTCGTGTCGCTCGGCGGCTGAGGTCAGGGGCCGCCCGGCTATCGCGGGGCCGGATTCTTCGGAACCGTCAGCGGAATTTCCAAAGTACCGGCTTTATTGGCGGCAGTGTCGAAGACGCCAGCACGGAGCTTGAGTTGGCCACGCGGCAGATCGATGGGGAGCGAGAACTTCAACGGGGTTCGGAAGAACTCGTTGTACTGCGCAGGCGTGACTGTGATCTTGAAGGTCTGGCTGCGGGTGGCAACGAGTTTGCCGTAGAAGTCGAAAGCGCCAAGGTCGAGTTCGATGTTGGCGGTGCGGATGCCGTCCTGTGCCTCGGTGAGGGCAATTTGGGTGGGGTCGAAGGTGAAAACCGCCGTGTAGGGAGTGCCTTTGGCGCGAGGGGGTGCGGGGCTGGAAACGGGCGTTTTGGCGGACTGCGTGGCCGATGACGCAGGCTGCACTTGCAGGTCAAAGAGGATTT
>PLOT01000182.1 GCA_003142215.1 Granulicella sp.
CCGGCGTTCGCCGAATTACATGCACTTCTTGCCAAGACCGCTGGTATCTTCCACCAGCTTGCGGAGGCACTTGCTCCCTTGTCGAAAGCAATTGAATTCGCTTTCGTCTACGGCTCGTTTGCGCGTGGGGAGGAGAGATCGGAGAGCGATATCGATCTGATGGTCGTCGGCCAGGTCACGCTCGACCAACTGCTGGAGCGACTCACACCGTTGGAGCGCACCTTAGGACGTCCCGTGAATCCTACGGTCTACTCTAGTGAAGAGATGCGAGCGAAGCTGAAGGCGGGCAATCACTTTCTGAAAGCCATTCAGAAGGGCAAGAACACCTTCTTGATCGGAGACGAGCATGAGTTTAGAAAGCTACTTTAAGAACGGCTGGCTCAAGAAGGAGGCGACGAGTCCGCCGGAGATCGCGGATCAACTGGGCCTCGTCTCCCGCTGTATGAAGGATGCGAGCGTTGAAGGCATATCCGACGACCTTCGCTTCTATACAACCTTCAACGCGGTATTGGCTCTCGCCAATATTGCACTCCGCGCCAGCGGCTACCGCACGACGACGCAGCCAAGGCATCATATGCGAACGATCGAGACGCTGGAGTATACCGTCCAAGCGGACAACAAGACGATTCGCAAGATCATGGCCTTCTCAAAGAAGCGCAATGTGGCGAGCTACGATTCCGCTGGAAGCATCTCGAATGAGGAACTCAAGCAGATTCTTTCAACTGCTGAGAGTTTGCAGCAGACTGTTGAGACCTGGTTGGCGGCCAACTATCCCGAACTCTTGAAGCAGTAGCTTTGAATACGCACTACATGATGTGAAGCTACCTGCACATCGCCATCTTAGCCTGTCCTGAGCGCAGTCGAAGGAATCACTCGCGCATCGCATACGGTGCCATCCTGCCCGACCAGACCCACCGCTCGGCCATCCACTTCTTCCTTATGGCGCGGGCCTATTATGCGCGATTCGGCTTCTCCATCCGCCGCGTGCTCACCGATAATGGATCGTGCTATCGTCACGGGATCTTCCGCATGACCCTGCGCCAACAGCACATCAAACACCGCTTCACACGGCCCTATACGCCGCGCACCAATGGCAACGCAGAACGCTTCATCCAGACCACATTGCGCGAGTGGGCCTACGCTCGCTCCTACCAGAACTCAGCAGAACGAGAACAGACCCTCGACCCCTGGTTGCATGACTACAACTTCCACCGCCCACATGTTAGCCTCAACCTCAACACCCCAGCCTCCCGTTCTGGCCTGAACAGGAACAACCTCTTGAGCCTCCACAGCTAGAGCAGACCAGGACAACGGTCTAACCGCTCCAGATCTTCTGCGGTGTCCACGTCCAGTTCGCCGTTCGCCAGCTCGACCGCATCGGCCCCGCGCAGCAGTTCGCGCGCCCCGACATCGCCACGCAACTCCAACAGTTGCGCGAACGACGCCTCCGGAACGTACACCGGAACTCCGCGCCGACCCGCATATGCCGATGCCGTCGCCTCGCCCGTCTTCATCAGCGCGCGCAGATGCGCCGCCGAAACCGCCGGCTGGTCGCAGGTCATCAGCACCACACCATCCGCATCCTGCAGAGCACCAACGCCAACCCGGATCGAGCTAGCCATCCCCTCGCTCCATTCCTCGTTGACCACCACCACCGCGTCACTCAGATCGCACTCCTCCGCAATCTGCTCCGCCTCCGCGCCCAGCACGACGATCACCGGCGAGCAGCCCGCCGCCCGCGCCGTCCTCACCGCGCGCTCCAGCAGCGTCTCGCCAGCCAGCCGCACCAGTTGCTTCGGCTCGCCCAGCCGCGTCGAAGCTCCCGCCGCCAGCACCACCGCCGCCGTCATCACTCTGGCGCTTCCATCGCACACTGCGTCTGAAGATAGCGTGACGCGCCGCCCTTCTCAATCTGCCTCGCCACGTCCTCCGCCGACAGCCTCCGCGACGCGCCCAGCTTGCCCTGCCGCCAAGCCTGCACCTCGGCCACCACCGCCAGCGCAATCGCCTCCGCGCCATCGCCGCCCAAATCCATTCCCACCGGTGCCCACACCCGCGCGCAGCATTCCGCCACGCTGCGCCCCAGTTGTGCAGCAGCTTCGCCGATCAGCAGGCTGCTGCGATGCGCTGCTCCCAGCAGCCCGATATACCCCGCCGCACCCGCCAGCAATTCCGCAAGATGAGCGCGGTCCTGCTCGTAGCTGTGCGTCATCACAACCACCGCATCCTTCGCCCTGACCTCCAGATCCGCGACCGAAGCCGTCGCCAGCACGCGCTCCGCCTCTGCAAACCGCTCCGCCCGCGCCAACTGCGCGCGTCCATCGGCCACCGTCACCCTCCACCCCAGCAGTGATGCCATCGTCGCCAATGGCTTCGCATCCTCCCCCGCGCCCAGCACAAACAGCCGCTGCGGTGCTGCGAGCACTTCAATGTAGACCTCCAAATCGCACTCGACAGGAGCCATCAAACGGGCCGCAACCGCATCCAGATCGCCAGTGTCCAGTCCCTCGCTACGAAAGATCACCGAGCCATCCGCTCCGATTACTGCGCGACGCAGTGGTCTTCCACTCGCAGACAACCACGTCACCACGCGCGCCTCACTTCCGCCCAGCGAAGCCTCCATCGCCGCCACCAGCGCGCGGCACTCCGCCGTCTCCGCCGGCTCCAGCAGCAGGTCCACAACGCCGCCGCAGCCAAGCCCGAACGGAATCTCCGCCGTATCGTCGAACAGAGTCGAATAGCGCTCCACCACCGCGCCCGCGCGTACCATCCACACCGCCCTGCGCACCACCTCCGCCTCCAGGCATCCTCCGCTGATGCTCCCCACGCACTCGCTCCCTGCGCCAATCAGCAGATGCGCCCCCGGTCTGCGGTACGACGAGCCCTCGGCACGCACCAACGTCACCAGGGCCTGCGCCCCGCCCGCGTTCCACAGCCGAACGATCCGCCGCCGGTCTACCATCGCAGCCCCATCATCGCTTCCACCCCGCGAGAGGAGTGTATTACATCTTCTCGGAAAATGTATGGATGCCGCACTCCAGCTTCTTGCCGCCCCACCGTCCCGCGCGCGGGTTCGCCGGATCGTCCGGGATCGCCGTGCAAGGCTCGCATCCAATGCTGGTGTACCCACGTGCATACAGCTCCAGCTGCGGAATTGCATGGGCGTCGGCATATGCATCGACCTGCGCCATGGTCCAGTCGGCGAGCACGCTCACCTTCTTCATCTGCTTGCCGGTTGGGGTCCTGTGATCTTCCAGCTTGCGCAGTCCCGCGCGTGTCGGTGACTGCTCGCGGCGCAGGCCGGTGAACCACCAGTCGAAGGGCTCAAGATGGCGCATCAAGGGCTCGACCTTGCGTATCTTGCAGCACTCATTCGGCTGCACAATATACAGCAGTCCGAACTGCGCTTCATGCTCCGCCAGCGTCGTCAGCGGCAGCGCGTTGATGAGGTTCAGCCCCCACTCCGCTGTCATACGGTCGCGATACGCAAGCAGTTCCTTGAAGTGATATCCCGTCTCCAAAAAAATCACCGGAACGTCCGGCAGATGCCGCCGCAGCATCTGTAGCACCACCATGTCCTCGGTCTGAAAGCTGCTCGTTAAACAGATCGGCGCGCCCGCGGCCTCGCGAACCACCGCTGCGACCAACTCCTCCGCTGTCAGCTCCTCATAATTTGTAACCGCTTCGGTTGCACTCATAAAATCCCCGCGAGAGCCTCCAGAATTGCCTCTTCGTCCGCTCCATCTTCCACGCGCACCGCGCCCGGCGCAAAGCCCTCAATCGCAGTAATCGCATCCTGCGACAGCGCACGCGACGAAACCGCAATCACGCCAGCCAGGTCCAGCGCATGGACCACCGCCGCTACAGCCGGGTCAGGGATCAGCGAATCGTCGATCGCCACAGCCCGCTCGCCGCGCGCAATCAACGCATCCCTCACCCGAACCGCAAGCTCCGCTCGTCCCGGCAGCAGAATCAGAGCAGGCCGCCGCGCATCGCCCAGCGACGCCTCCGCGGTCTCAGTCGAAGTGAATGATGCGGCCGCTGCGACCGGCCCCACAATCATCGCAGCGCCCACCGTAGCATTCGTCAGCGCATCGATCAGAATCAGCGATCCCGTCCATCGGCACGCGCGATAGCTGTCGAAGAACAGCGGCAGATTGGTCTCGAACTCTACCTCCGCAATCTCGTTCATCGCAATCGCATCCGAGTTCAGATGGTCCAGCGTGTTCACATCCACGCGATAGCCGATCTTCCGCACCGTGGCACGAACCCTCCGTGTCGTATGCTTCGCAAAGTAAGTCCGCCCAACCACCAGCGGCTCTTCATGCATCCACACCACCATCGCG
>PLOT01000097.1 GCA_003142215.1 Granulicella sp.
CGATGGGCTTGACATGCGGATTTGCTGGGGTTTTTGCGGGGGTAGACGGGAAGTTTTTTTTGTTCGGCTATGAGCTATGAGCTATGAGCTGTGGGCCGGAGATTTGTGAGAGAAAGGGGTGGAGGGTTGAGGCTGGGGTTCGTCGGGGTTCTTCGACTGCGTTTGGCGCAAGTGCGCGCCAAACTTTGCTCAGGATGACAGCGTTATCGGCTGGGCGAGGGAAGGACAGGCAACGGCAAGGGCCAATACGGAGATTCTGGCTGCGCCAGAATGACGAACAAGAACAGACAAAGGCAAAGGCAAATGCGGGGGTCCCTCCGCTGCGCGCTTCGCGCTCCGGTCGGGATGACGGATTGATTGGGCACGCCTCTGGTCGGGATGACGGATTGATTGGGCACGCCTCTGGTCGGGGCTGACGGATTGATTGGGCACGCCTCCGGTCGGGGCTGGCGGATTGATTGTCTTCGCTATGGTCGGGATGACGGATTTTAAAGTTTTCAACAACTGATGCCGATCCCATATGACGATACGGCCTAATTCACGCTCCTGAATGGTTGGCCGATAGAGGACAAGAGGCCCTATAACCGGCTGCTGAGGTGGTGTGTGTCTTGGCTGTCCGGGCCGGTAGAGCAGACGAGGGCTGGATGCGCGGGGGCAGAAGACGCACAGACTTATCGGCGGGACGAGGAACGAAGGAGATTTCCATGCGGCGATGTTCGATTGCGGCAACCATTCTGTTATTTATTCACTACTTCTGGAGTGGGAGTCCGGCAACGGCGCAGAGCATGGGCGACCTGAACCTTCAGGTGCATGGCTATGCGACCCAGGGATTCATCTACACTTCGAGCGACAACTGGAACACCACAAACTCGACCGATGGCAGCCCGGCATGGATGGAGGCGGTGGTAAACGTCACGGCGCAGCCTCAGCCCAAACTGAGCATCGGCGTGCAGGCGCGCTATTTTCTGCTCGGCACATATGGCAATCAGATCAAGCTGGACTTTGCGCAGGGTGACTACAAAGTCAACGAGTACTTCGGCTTTCGCGTGGGCAAGGTGAAGACTCCCGCCGGACTGTTTAACGAGACGCAGGACATCGACCCGGCGCAACTCTGGATTCTGTTGCCACAATCGATCTATTCCGTTGCCGGTCGGGACTCGACCCTGGCCCATCTGGGAGGGGTTGTCTATGGCACGTTGTCTCTGGGCGAATCGCTCGGCAAGGTGGAGTATCGTGCGTATGGGGGCGAGCGGGTGATCGATACCGCCGATGGGGGCCTGGTACAGTTCACCGATCAGGGCTTCCAGATGCCGACTGGCCTGTCCGGCCCGGTGTACGGCGGAAGGCTCGACTGGAAGACGCCGCTTTCGGGATTGATGGTTGGCGCCAGCGAAGAGTCCGACAACCCGTCGGGCAATATAACCCGGGGTACGTTCCAGGGCACGGTCGCCGGGAACCCTTTCAGTACGCCTCATGTGTTTGCACAATATGAACGAGACAAGCTGATGGTGGCGGGCGAGTACCGCAGGGGCACGCCGAACGACATCATACGGCTTACTGGGCTTCCTCCGGTCTATGTAGCCATCGACCAACGATCATTCTACGGGATGGCCAGCTACAAGATCAGTGAGAAGCTGAGCGGGGGGCTTTACTACAGCAGTTCGCTCGACCGCAAGGCCGCCTTTACCAGCGCCCGCTACCAGAAGGACTGGGCGCTCACGGGCCGCTACGACTTCAATCCATTCCTCTACGCCAAGTTTGAAGAACACTTTGTGGATGGCACGGAGACCGGCTACAGCATAACGGACAATGTGGGCGGATTGAAACCCACTTCTCGGATGACGCTGCTGAAGATCGGGGTGAGCTTCTGATGGAAGGCATAGGAGAAACACCCATGAAAAGACGCTTTCTGCCTCTCCTCTTCGGCTTGCTGGTTCCGGCACTGTGTACTTGCGCACACGCGCAGGTCGTCATCATTGCGAATCCCAATGTGGCCGTGAGCAGTGTCACCAGAGCCGAACTGCGCGAGATCTTTACCGGCGCCTCCGCCAGTCTGAAGGAGGGTATGCAGGTCACTCCGGTGCTGTTGAAGCAGGGAACCGTGCAGGACGAATTTCTCAGACTCTATATCGGCAAGTCCGACTCCGGGTTCCGCGCCGGTTGGCGGAGCATTCTCTTCTCCGGCCAGGGCGCGATGCCAAAGACGCTGGATTCGGAGGCCGCAGTGGTGGAGTATGTATCGCACACCGCGGGCGCGATCGGGTACATAGGAAGAGCTACACCGCATGAAGGGGTCAAGATTCTGATTGTGAGGTGAGTACAGTGATCGAGCCCCTAAATATGAAGCACAGCATCCGGACACGCATCCTGGCCATTCTTGGAATGATGGGGTTGAGCTATCTGCTGCTGCTGGCGATGATGCAGTTCACGGCCGGCGCCACTCGTCATCATATGGACCGGATGTCCTCCACGCTTTTTCCCGCCACATTGCAATTGCAGAAGGCCGAGACATCGTTCGATCAATTGGAGAAGCGGTACAAGGAAGCGGTTCTGCTGGAAGAACCAGCTGCTCTGTCCAGTGCCGACAAGGACGCCGACGCGGTCGTGGAATCGCTCAGCAGCCTAAGAACTACGGTTGCGGAGTCGCCGGACCTGGCAGTCCGCGCCGACGACATCTCGGCGCAATTCTCCAGTATCCAATCCCGCTCGCACGCGACCTACGCGGCTCTGCTTGCCAGCAAAGACAATGTAACCGACGACCTGCAAGCGAGGGTGACAGAGCTGGCGGCGGATAACCAACGCCTGGCCGCGACCATGCAGGATCTAAACAAATCCATTGCCGACCAGGGCCGTGCGGAATTCAACGCAACCGACGTGTGGTTAAATCGCTCTCGCATCGCCGGCGGGGTCATGCTGGTCATTGGGTTGACAGGATTCGCCGTCACGTTGTGGATGCTGCAATATAATGTCATTTTGCCGCTCGACGGGCTGGCTCGCCGCATGAGGGACATCGCCGAGGGCGACGGCGATCTGACCGTGCGCGTGGAGGTGCAAGGGCACGACGAACTCGACGAGGTGGGACGCTGGTTCAACGTCTTCATCGAGAGGATCGAGCAGATCGTCCTGCGCGTGACCAAGAACGCGCGCGCCCTGAATGAGGCCGCCAGCGGCCTGGCCGGGATTGCGCACGAAACCGCATCGCAATCGGCGATGCAACGCGACCAGGCGATGCACATTACCGCGAGCATGGGCGCGATCTCCACCGCCGTGCATGAGATCAGCGAGACGACGCAGAACGCGGCGCGCGACGCACGCAAGGCAGAGGAAAACGCCCACGCCGGCGGCGGTACCATCCAATCCACCGTTGCCTCGATTCAGCAGATGCTGGTGGCCAACCAATCGACCGCGACCAAAATTGGAGAACTGGGCCAATCCAGCGATGCCATCAGCACCATCATTGGCGTAATCGAAGAGATTGCCAACCAAACCAGTCTGCTCGCCCTCAACGCAAGCATCGAGTCGGCCCGCGCCGGGGAACATGGACGCGGCTTCGCGGTGGTTGCGGCGGAGGTGCGAAGGCTCGCCGAACGCACCAGCCGCGCCACCGGCGAGGTCGACCAGATGGTGCGCGATATACAGGCCGGGACCGCCGAGGTGGTGGAGGCGATGCGCTCCAGCATGCAGATGGTGGAGAGCGGCGTGGGCTCTGCACGCTCCGCGGGAGAGGCGCTGGCAAGCATCATTCAAGGATCGGAGGCGGTGCAGAAGATGGTGACGCAGATCGCCACCGCATCCACGCAGCAGTCCTACGCGACGCAATCGGTGAACACCAACCTCAACGAGATTTCCAGCATTATCGAACGAACGACCAACAGCTCCGCGCGGTCCGTCGTCGCCTGCGACCGGCTCTCCAGTCTGGCGGCAGACCTGAATGAGCTGGTTGGTTCCTTCAAGGTGCGCGATGAGCAGCTATACGGCCGGAACAAAACCCAGCGGGCAAGCGATCTACCCGTGCAGTCCACGGCCATCGTTGCCAGCGGCTGGTCTGATTGAGGCTGGGCGGCGACCTCGGAACGCATGCGATGGTGCAGCCCGGATTTCATCCCTGAATTTCGACGGGCTACCATTCAAAGCTGCTCCACCAAAGCCACTTTATATGCACCGAAAGCGCTGTCAACCAGGCGCTCTGTCCCCCGTAGACGAGTGCACCGGAATCGCAGGGATCAGAGACCAGAGACGCGAATGGCTGCCAGTATCCATCGCAGCAGCAGTTGCGGAGCGCAGCCGAGCAGCAGCACGGAGGCGGCCAGCAGCAGCAAAAGAATCTGGCTGAGAATCGGGGAACGCATCTCCCCGGAGCCGGCGGCGGGAGCCGCGACGTAGACCCGCTTGAGCACTCGCAGGTAGTAGTAGAGCGAGATGGCGCTCATGGCGATGGCGAGAATGACCAGCCAGAGCAGGCCCATCGACCCTGGCGACGAGGCAAGTACGGTTACAAATAGATAGAACTTGCCGAAGAATCCCGCGAGGGGTGGAATCCCTGCCAGAGAAAGAATAAAGATCGCCAGGCAAAAGGAGAGCACGGGCGCTTGTCGACCGAGCCCGTCGAAGTTGGAGAGCTGGTCGCCGCCCTTCTGCTGCTCGACGACCGCGATCACGCCAAAGGCGCCAAGCGTTGCCAGCGCGTAGGTCACGACGTAGTAGAGCAGCGCGGCGAGGCTCTGTTCGGAGTGCGCCACAATTGCCAGGAGCATGTAGCCGGCGTGTGCGATTGCCGAGTAGGCAAGCAATCGCCGCAGACTGGTCTGGCGAATGGCGACCAGGTTCCCCAGCAACATCGAGGACGCAGCCATCAAGGCCAGTACAGGAATCCAGCCGCGCACAAGATGCGGCAACACGGCTGTGCCCTCCGCGCCCGCAAATCCCAGGGCCATTACCTGGAAAAAGATAAAGAAACTGGCAATCTTGGAGCCGGATGCGATAAAAGCCGCGCTGGGCGCGGGGGCGCATTGGTAGACGTCCGGGGCCCAGAAGTGGAAGGGAACGGCGGCGACTTTAAAGCCAAGGCCAATGGCGGTGGCGCCGATGGCAATCACGAGCAGCGGGTTCAGCGCAGGGCCATGAATTGCGGCTGCGATCTGCGTGAGGTTGGTGGAGTTCGACAGGCCGTAGAGCAGGCTGAATCCAAACAGCAGAAACGCCGCCGACATTCCGCCGAAGAGATAATACTTGAGCGCGGCCTCCCAGGATTGCGCACTGCGCTTGTTGAAGGCCACCAGAATGTATAGCGACAGGCTCAATAGTTCCAGCGAGATAAATAGAACCAGCAGGTCCTGCGTGCCGACCAGAAACATCATTCCGGCGGTTGCGACCAGGAGCAGCAGGACAAACTCGCCCACATGCTCCGTAAAGGTCGAATCCACAGAGAAAAGCAGCGTGAAGATTGTCAGGACGAGCAGCGCAATCTGGACCAGATGGGTCAACGGATTTACGATAAGCATTCCGTCGAGGATGCTGTCCACCTCCGGCGCCAGCAGAATCCGCACGATTGCGCCCGCGCAGCCGAGGGATGCAAGTCCCGCGGCAACAGCGAATCGAACACGAGTGTTGCATCTGCGCAGAACCATCAGATCGGCCGCCATCACAATCAGCGCCGTGGCTACAACAATGACCTCAGGCAACGCGAGTCGCAGCAACTGCGTATAGTCGATTGCGATCATTGCCAACTCCCTTTGCGCAAGCCTTCAAACAGCGGAGAGTTCAGCGCTGGAACGATGATATTGAGAAGCACTTGTGGATAGAGTCCGATGAGCACACTTGCGCCGATCAGGATCATTGCACCGAGACGTTCGGGAAATGAGATGGGAGGCAGCGGCGGATTGGGGGGCGTAGAGTCGACGCCTGCCTCCGCGAAAAATGCTTTTTGCATCGCGCGCCAGATGTACACCACGCCGACAACGATGCCGAATCCCACGCAGACCGCAAGCAGGGGATACGCGCGCCAGACGCCGATCAGGATCATCAACTCCGCGACAAAGCCGCTGAATCCGGGTAGGCCCATGCTGGCCATTCCGGCAATAACAAAGGTGACCGCGGCAAACGGGATCGCTTTATTGAGGTTCATCACGCCCAGTTTCGCCAAGTCGCGGGTGTGGGTGCGGGCATACACCATGCGGCCTACAACAGCGAAGAGCAGTCCTGCAAGAATTCCATGCGAGAACATCTGCAATACCGCGCCGGAGAGTCCAAGCTGATTCAAGGTCATCAGTCCGAGCAGAATAAATCCCATGTGGCTGACGCTCGAATAGCCGATGACGAACTTGAAGTCTTTTTGCACCAGCGCGACCAACGCGCCATAGACGATCCCAATGACTGCGAGCAGGGCAAAGACATCGCGCCACGAACCAAGACCGAGCACGTGGAAGCCCCATGGCCCCAGACCAAGTGGGAACAGCGTCATAGCGACGCGAAGACAGCCATAGGCGCCCAGTTTCATCACCACTCCGGCGAGCAGCATGGAAGCCGCCGTGGGCGCGGCGACGTGGCCCGTCGGCGCCCAGGTGTGAAAGGGCCACATACCTGCAAGAATCGCGAAGCCGACGAATACCAAGGGGAACGCCATCATCTGAAAGTGCAGTGAGAATGGAAACTGTGCCAGATTGAGGAGTGACGTTGACTTTGCTCCAGCCACAACGTAGGCGGCTATAAGGCCAATCAGCACCATTGCGCTGCCGACAAAGGAGTAAAGCGCGAGTTTCATCGCTCCATATTCGCGCCGCGTCGAGCCCCAAATGGCGATAAGAAAATACTTTGGAATAATGACGAGTTCGTAGAAAACGAAAAAAAGGAATAGATCGTAGCTGAGAAATACGCCGTAGACCGCGCCGATGAGCAATAGGTAAAACGCAAAGAATTCCTTAGTGCGGAAGTCAATATCCCAAGAAAACAGGATACCTGCAATAGCGATAATTCCCGTCAGTAAAAGCAGCGTCAGGCTGATGCCATCCGCCGCGAGATGATATTCAATGCCGAGAGATGGGACCCAGGGCATGCGAGTTATTGTCAGCATCCCACCGGTCTGGTGATGCAGGAAGTATGTGAGCGTAATTCCGAATCCGGCCACAGCCGTCAGGAGGGCCAAGAGGCGCGCCGCGGCCACGCTGCCCCTGGGCAGCAGGAGCAGGCCAGCCGCTCCGAGAAATGAGATGTAGATCGTCCAAGCAAGCATAATCAAAACACCACGTTTAGCTATCGATCAAAACTTTAGATGGTTCACCATCTGAATCACAGTACTGTTGATGACTCCAAGAATTAGTTGTGGATAGAGTCCTATCGCGAACATGAGGCCAATTGTTGGCGCTAGAGCCAGTCGCTCGCCCGTCGTCAGATCGGGAAGGCTGATCCATCTCTGGTTAAGCGGACCGGAGAAGACGCGCTGAATAATTCCAAGAACAAAGATTGCAGTTACAAGCAGTCCTAAAACTGCGAGCGATGTTGCCCATGTCACGAGTGGAAATGATCCTTTGAAGATCAGAAACTCTCCAATAAACCCATTCAAACCTGGCAGACCCAAAGTTGAAAACAGGGTGATGCCCATAAGCCCGGTAAAGACAGGCGCGACTTTGCGGAGGCCTCCGAAATCATCCAGTCCGCGAAGATCACCGCTCCGTTTTTCCAGCATGGCGACAAACCAGAAGAGTGTTGCGGCAGTCAGCCCATGATTAAACATCTGTAGAAAAACGCCGTTCATCGCTGCATATTTTTCTGCAATAAGCGTTGTGTCTCCGCCAGTAAACTTCATTATCGCAAAGATTCCCAGCAGGCAATAGCCGAGATGATTGATCGAGGAGTAGGCGAAGATTCGCTTAAGGTCTTTCTGGGCAAGCGCGGCGTAAGCGGAGAGGACAACGGTTGCCACCGCCATCCACAAGAGTGGAGTCAGGACGATCTGCATCTGCGCACCGAAGATGGGAAGCAGAATGCGTAGAAAGCCGTAGACTCCCATCTTCGACATCGCGCCGGTGAGCAGAATAGTAGTTCCAGTAGGCGCTTCACAGTAGGCGGAGGGCAGCCAGGTGTGAAACGGGAATATTGGCACTTTGACAGCGAAGCCGAGGAACGCTCCGGCAAAGAGGATCAGCGCAACATGCTCTGGCGTGAACCGGTGCCAGGCCAGTTTATCGACCACGGACGTCATAAGCTGTCCGTTCTGCGCCAGCGCCGCGAGGTCGATGAAATCGAATTTCTTAGTAGCAAGAAAGATGGCTATAAATGTCAGCAGCAACGTAATGCTGCCGACCATCGTGTAGACCAAAAACTGCGTAGCCGCGCTAGCGCGCCGCGGTCCGCCCCAAAGCCTAATGAGGAAAAAAGCCGGAATCAAACTTAGTTCCCAAAAGATAAACCAGTGAAAGAAATTCAAAGCGGTAAAGGTTCCAAAGAGACAGGTCTGTAGAATGAGGATCAAAGAGTAATAGAGATGAACTCTCTCCTCAATCTGCCACGAGGCAAGCATACCGATAGGCACCACAATAGAACTAAGCAATACCATCAAGAGTCCCAACCCATCGATACCGACGTGATACTCCACGCCCAGGGGAGAAATCCATGCGTGCCTCTCTTGAAATTGAAGGCTGCCCGACGCGGGATCAAAGTGGCGCCATAGGATCAGCGTCAGCATGAGCGCGGCAAAACTAAAGGCCAGAGCAGACCAACGAGCGAGGTTCTTGTTCCGTCCGCCAAGCACAAGCAAAACAAGCGCGCCAACGATTGGTATTGCGGTCAGAAGTGTAATCCAGGGAAAGGCGATCATAGCTTGGCTCCCCAGAGTAGTAATACGACAAGCGCGATGAGAGCACAGCCGATAACACCCATATAACTCTGTACCTGGCCATTCTGAAGCAGCGACAATATCTGACCGCTGCGCGAGACACCCTGGCAACCCTCATCAAATCCGGTGTTCACGACGGATGCGTCAAAGAAGTTGTCCAGCCATGCAACAACGAGAACTAAATACGAGACTGTCTGTACCGCGCCGTTCCAGACCCAGCGATCGAGCCAGTCGCAGGCCCTAGACCAGAGTGTATTCAGACGAATCAATGTAGCGCCGTATAGTGCATCGACAAAAAATGCGTGGTTCAGGACGGAATAGAGCTGCGGCTGAAGTTTACCGAGTGGATCGGGCGCGGAATCGCTTGCGATGGGCCTGCGTCCATAGAACCACCAGCCCAGGCCGAGGCCGCAAAAGACGAGGAGTGACGAGGTGAGCATAATAGAAATAATGCCGTAGCTGGAGAGTGCAGTAAAGCTAAGCGGAACAGGCTTGTTGTCGAGGAACGATTGAAACCACGGCCATGCGGGGGTTCCGATAAAGCCGAGAAGCACGGCGAATGCGGCTAGAATCGCCAGCGGGATGGTCATTACCGCGGGACTCTCGTGCGGGTGGCTTGTTGCGTGGGACGAGTTCGGTGATAAGTCGCGGCTTACTTCTGTCAAACGCGAGTTGCCGCCAAAGACGTAGTAGACCTGGCGCGTCATGTAGAAGGCGGTGAGGAGCGCGCCGAAGGCTGCCATGTAGAACGGGGCCTGGGAGATGCTCCAGTTGTGTGCTGCATGGAGAATTTCATCTTTACTCCAGAATCCGGAGAAGAAGAAAGGGAATCCGCAGAGTGCGAGCATCCCCGCGGAGTACGCGGCGAATGTTATAGGCATGAACTTGCGCAGACCGCCCATGCGACGAATGTCCTGCTCGCCGTTGCAGCCGTGAATTACGGAGCCAGCGCCGAGGAAGAGAAGGGCTTTGAAGAAGGCGTGGATGATGAGGTGGAACATACCTACAGCTACGCCGCCGACGCCCAGGCCCATCATCATGTAACCGAGCTGCGAGATGGTGGAGTAGGCGAGGATTCGCTTGATGTCGAACTGCGCGACGGCGATTGTAGCGCCGAAGACAGCGGTGATTGCGCCGACCCATGTGACGACTTGCAGAGCAATTGTGGGAGTGAGTGAGATGCCTGCGTGGGCGCTCATGAGGGGATAGATACGGGCGATGAGGAAGACGCCGGCAGCTACCATGGTTGCCGCGTGAATCAAGGCGCTGACGGGGGTGGGGCCTTCCATCGCGTCGGGAAGCCAGACGTGGAATGGGACCTGGCCGGACTTGCCGGCTGCGCCGCAGAAGATGAGGATGCCGATGATGGTGGAGAGGGCGAGACCGAAGACGGCGGTCTGCGCGACGAGGTGAGCGAGCGCGGAGGATTCGAGGCAGCCGGCCCCGGCGTCGTAGAAGAGCAGCGTGCCGGTCTTTGCGTAGAGCCAGACCATGCCGAGCAGGAATGCGAGATCGCCGATGCGGGTGGTGATGAAGGCTTTCTTTGCGGCGGCGGCTGCTTCCGGCTTGTGGTACCAGAAGCCGATGAGGAGATAGGAGGTGAGGCCGACGATCTCCCAGCTCATAAAGAGTAGAAGGAGGCTGTTGGCGATAACGACGCCTAGCATGGCCCCGGCGAAGAGCGCCATAAAGCAGAAGAAGCGCGTGAAGTTCTCATCGTGAGCCATGTAGCCCACGCTGTAGATGAAGATGAGCAGGCCTACGAAGGTAACCATCAGCAACATCAAGGCGGTCAGCGGATCAAGCATCCAGCCTAGCCTCAGCCACTGATCGCCGAACTGGAACCAGCGGAAGTTGAAGGTGAGGACCTGATCGGTGCCGTGGTTGGCGAGGACATGAGCGAAGGCGCAGAGCGAGAGCAGGAAAGACACGGCCAGGGAGCCGATGGCCAGGGAAGCGGAAGCTATGCGGCTCCGCCGGCCCAGCAGAGCGCTGATCCCTGCCGCGAAGACCGGCAACGCGGGGACGAGCCATAGGTTTTGAACGATCCAGGTCATCGAGTCTCAGAAGGTGCGGTTGTGTAACTGCGTTAATTGTCTATGACGGAAAACGAAATACGGAGATTCTGGCTACGCCAGAATGACGGAGATAAGTTAGTATGACGGCGGCAGTTATCCTTTCAGTGAATTCATCTGGTCCAGGTCGGTGGTTCTGGAATGGCGATACGCAGCGAGAATAATAGCCAGTCCGACTGCTGCTTCGGCCGCGGCGACGCTGATGGAAAAAAGTGCGAATATGACCCCGGTCAAGGCTGAGGGATCCGGGCCAAAGCGCCAGAATGCGATGAAATTGATGTTGGCTGCATTGAGCATAAGTTCAATTCCAATAAGAACGAGAATTGCATTGCGCCGGATCAATACTCCGGCAAGACCAATGGAGAAGAGAAGCGAGGACAAGAGTAAATAGTTTTGCAAGGAGTTCATTTCATCTCCTCCCGGCGGTCCATCGCGATGACTACGGCGCCGATGAGCGCGGCGGTCAAGAGCAGGCCCATGATCTCCAGCGGCAGGACGTAGCGATGCATCAGCGAGTCGCCGATCTGATGGACTGTGACTTCAGGTTGCGGCGGCAGGAGTTGCGTGAAAGCCGCGCTGGAACAAATTGCCCGCGCGAGGACCGCGAAGACGGCGGTGGCGACGATGCAGCCCAAACTCCACTGAGAAGAGAAGACGGGCGAGTTCGCCGATTCCGGGTTGTGCGTCATCATGATGGCGAAGACGGCGAGAATTGCCACGGCGCCGACGTAGACCATGATCTGCGCAAGACCTACAAATTGCGCACCGAGCTGAAGATACAGCGCGGCTATTCCGACAAAGCCAAGCGTCAGCGCCAGAACGCAGTGGACCGCGTTGCGCAGGCCCATGGCTGCCGCCATTCCGGCAACCGTAAGCAGGGCGAGGACCATGAAGGATGCAGTCATCTGAATAACTCGATCATTTGGTGCGATTCGATTATGTACTTTCTGCGCTGAGTCAATATTTCGTGCTACACGAACAAAATACGGGGATTCTTCGCTGCGCTCAGAATGACAATTATTTGAGACCAGAATGACAATTATTTGAGACCAGAATGACAATTGTTCACTGGGAATAATGATAAGTGCGGACCTGGAATTTCTTCTTATGTTTCAGCCCGCGGCTCAGCAGGATGCAGGGAACGACAACCATGGTACTGCAAACAAGCCAACGCAGAGATCCGGCGGCCATGAAGTGCCAGAGGCCGGCGGTAAAGAGATTGAGAAGGGCCATGGGAAGCATGAACTCCCATGCAAGATTCATCAACTGGTCCATGCGCAGGCGGGGGAGGGTCCCGCGAATCCAGATGAAGACGGAGATGATGGCGAGTAGTTTTGCGAAGAACCAGACATAGGATGGAACCCACGTGAGGAAGGAGAATGGAGCGGACCATCCGCCGAGGAATAGGGTGATTGCCATTCCGCTGGTGGCAAACATGCCGATATATTCTCCCAGGAAAAAGAGGGCGAACTTGAAACCTGAGTATTCCGTGTAATAGCCGGCAATAATTTCAGATTCGCCTTCGGGCAGATCGAACGGGGAGCGGTTGGATTCGGCCGTGGCGGCGACCATGAAGAGGACAAACCCGGCGAAGCCCCAGGGCGTGAAGACGAACCAGTGCGGCCAGATTCCGGTGTAAGCCGCCTGAAGGTCGACGATGGAGACGGTGGAGAGCGAGCCGGCCTGCATGATGACGACGATGGAGGCAAGGACCAGCGGGACCTCGTAGCTGATCATCTGCGCGATGGCGCGCATGGCCCCGAGCAGAGAGTACTTGCTTCGGCTGGACCATCCGGCCATGAAGACGGCCAGTTCCATCATGGAGCCGACGGCGAAGAAGTAGAGGACTCCGGCGTTGAGGTTGACGAGCACCATGTTTCGGCCGATGGGGAGGACCGCATAGCCCAGGAAAGACGCCGCGACCAGAAGGACCGGCGCCAGAAAATGCACCGCGTGGTCCGCGGTGATGGGGACGATGTCTTCCTTGGTGAGCGATTTCACACCGTCGGCGATGGGTTGCAGAATGCCGCAGGGGCCGACGCGGTTTGGCCCGTAACGATTCTGGATGCGGCCCAGGCCCTTGCGTTCGAGCCAGGTCGTGAGTGCGAACAACGTGGCGAAGACGATAATGATGGCCGCAACCGACAGGATGGCCGAGCAGAGCGGATGAAAGGCGGCGGGGAGATAGCTCATCAGCCTGTGTGCGGCAAGGACGAAGATCTGATCGAGTGTCTGGGTCATTGTGGTTCACCGATTGCCGGTTGCGCTGGCGTTGCCTCCGCGAGCTTTGCCTCGGCGTCCGACTTTGCCTCTGCGGCTGCCTTCGCCTTTGCCGCTTGACGGGCCTGTTCCGCGGCGCGGCGCGCATCCACGGCGGCGGCCTCGGTGGGGTGAATCGAGTTGTAATATTCGTCGGATTTGGCGAGGCGCTGCCTGTCGAGCAGCAGGCCGCCGAAGCGGTCGGCGGAACTCAGGTCGGTGACCACGTCCATCTTGATGGCGTCGAAGGGGCAGACTTCGACGCAGATCTGACAGCTCATGCAGACGGAGATGTCGATGTTGAAGGTTGCGGGGAAGAACTGCGGTTTGCCGTATGCGTCCGGCTTCTTGTCCTTGCTTTTTTCGATGAAGATGCACTTTGGCGGGCACTCTTTTTCGCAGATCTGGCAGGCGACGCAGCGCATCCCCTGCTGCCAGTCCGCGCCATCGAAGACGAGAAAGGGGAAGCTGCGCGCGCTCTCGATCGGCGGGTCGCGCTGCTCGGGATACTGGAGCGTGACCAGCCGGTCTTTGCTGACGTAGCTGCCGAAGAAGTTTCGGGCCGTCTCCGCCATTCCCTTCAGGATGCCATCACCTACCACAGGTGTTCCTCCGCATGAGCGATTCGCACAAGATTCATCGGTCCACCTCGCCCAGCACAATGTCAATGCTACCCAGAATTGCGACGACGTCTGCTACATTCCGCCCCACGCAGAGGTCTTCCAGCACGGTGAGGTTGATGAGGCTGGGGGGACGGACGCGATAGCGATAGGGGTTGGGCGAGCCGTCGCTGATGAGGTAGAAGCCAAGCTCGCCCTTGGGAGATTCGATGCGTCCGTAGGCCTCGCCCGGCTTGGGGCGGAAGCCGCGAATCTTGGTTTTGGGATCGACGATCGGGCCGGCGGGAATATCGCGCATGGCTTGTTCGAGAATGCCGACCGACTCGCGCATCTCCAGTAGACGGACCATGAATCGGTCGTAGACATCGCCGTGGCTGCCCAGCGGCACGCGGAAGGCGAAGCGGTCGTAGATGCTGTAGTGATCCACCTTGCGGATGTCGTAGTCCACTCCGCTGGCGCGCGCCATGGGGCCGCTGATGCCGGCGCTGACGGCCAGCTGGCGCGAAAGCACGCCAACCTCCTGGGTGCGGTCCATCAGGATCTCGTTGCCGACCAGCAGTTGCTCGTACTCATCGAGGAAGCCGGGGAAGCCGGCGACGACTATTTTAGCCCGATCGAGCCATCCGGCGGGAAGGTCTGCGCGGCAGCCGCCGAAGCGCATGTAGTTGCACATCATGCGCGCGCCGGTGAGCGACTCGAAGAGGTCGAGGATTTTTTCCCGCTCGCGGAAGGCGTACATCAGGGGCGTTCCGCTGGCCCCCATGTCCTGCATGAGGAAGCCGATGAGGCAGGCGTGGTTCTGCAGGCGGGTCAGCTCTCCGACGATGACGCGCAGGTACTCGGCGCGCTCGGGGACCTGGATGCCGGCGAGTTTCTCGACCGCCAGCGCGTAGGCCCAGTTATTGGTGATGGGACACATGTAGTCGAGCCGGTCTGTGTAGGGCATGGAGCCGAGATAGGTCTCGGATTCGGCAATCTTCTCGTGGTTGCGATGCAGGTATCCGAAGACCGGCTTGAGGCGGACGACGTGTTCTCCGTCGAGCACGACGTTCATGCGGAAGACGCCGTGGGTGGATGGGTGCTGCGGCCCCATCGCAATTTCCAGCAACTGCTCTTTGCTGGTTTCGGAGAGAGGGTCCAACTCGGACTGAGCTGTGGGACCGGCGACGGTGATCATCGGCCTCCCCCTTCGCTGAGGTGCTGGTTGGCGCGGCGCAGCACTTCGTCGTGCGCGGTCGGCTCGTACTCGTAGTCGTCGGGATCGACGTAGTCGCGGCGCATGGGATGATCCTGGAACTCGTCCCACATCAGCAGGCGGCGGAGGTCGGGATGTCCGTCGAAGACGACTCCGAAGAGGTCGAATATCTCGCGTTCCTGCAGCTCGGCGCTGCGCCAGACGGGAGTGAGCGAGGGGAGATGGACGTTGGCGTCGCGGTCTCCAGTGCTCATGCGCAGGACGAGGGGGCCGAGCTTCTTCTCGATGGAGAAGAGATGATAGACCACTTCGAGGGAGCCGGGAGTGGTCGTCTTGCGAACCTCTTCGACCTCCTGTTCCACTCCATCGACGAGCTTCTTGACCTTTACCTTCTCTGACAGCTCTTTGGCTGGCCAGTCGATTCCGGTCACATTCGAGCAGAAGTCGAAGCGCAGGCTGGCGGCATCGCGCAGGTAGATGGCCACGGCCATCGCATGCCCGGCATCGAGCAGCAGCGAGTGCTGGCCCGACGGGCTGGGGTTGGCAATCAGCACCAGACGGCAGCCGGGAACATTTGCTTCGATTTCGGATTCAATGGCTTCCAGATTCATCCGTGCCTGTCTGCGAGATCTGGACCAGTGGAGCCTTCCAGACATTCGGGTTATTCGCCGGTTCCAGATCGTGCGCGCCGAAACGCGGCACGGGGAACTCGCTGGGTTCATCGGCGTTGAGATGACGCGGCCGGTTCGCGCCGGTCAGTTGCTGCCGGTCGATCCTCTTCTGCAACTCCATGAAGGCATCGAGCAGGGCCTCGGGACGCGGCGGGCAGCCTGGAATGTATAGATCGACGGGGATGTAACGGTCAATGCCCTTGAGGACGTTGTATCCCTGCTTGAAGGGGCCGCCGGAGATGGCGCAGGCGCCCATGGAGATGACGTACTTCGGCTCCGGCATCTGGTTGTAGAGGCGGACGACCTGGGGGGCCATTTTTTTGGTGACGGTGCCGGCGACGATCATCAGGTCTGCCTGGCGTGGGGAGGGGCGGAAGACCTCGGCTCCGAAGCGGGCCATGTCGTAGCGCGCCATGGTTGTGGCGATCATTTCGATGGCGCAGCAGGCCAGCCCGAAGTTCAGGGGCCAGAGGGAACTGGAGCGGCCCCAGTTGTAGAGCTGCTCGAGGGTGGTGGTGAAGATCCCCTGTTTGCTCAGTTCGTTCTTTAGCTTTTCATCCACCACTGAAGTCCTTGGTTGCAAATTGGTTCGAGCCGTTTTGACTGCTGGTGCATCTTGTCGCGCATTGTGCGAAATACGGGGATTCTTCGCTCCGCTCAGAATGACAACTCTTGTA
>PLOT01000030.1 GCA_003142215.1 Granulicella sp.
TGGACGAAGGGGAGCGTGCCCTCAAATCCCAGCGCCGCAAAGACCGCTCCGAGCGGCTGGCAGGCCTTGGCAGGGTTGATCGTCAGGGATTCGCGCGCAAAGTTTTTCTCGCGATAATCCATGCCTTTGGTCCACTCCTTCACCCGCTCCAGCTCCTCAGCCGGAACCGGGTCTTCGAACATGCATTTCTTGTTCGCAAGCATCTCCGTGTACTCAGGGCCACGAAACAATTGAAAGTGGTCGATTATTTTTTCCGCATTTTGACTCATAGCGCTCATCCTCCTCGCAGATACTTTTGTTGGCTACCAAGGCGTATCCATGTTGGTTACCAGGGCGTCTTCGTCATTCGCCATACCGGTGCATTGACGGCCATATCCATGTCGCGTGCGAAGACGGCGAACCCGTCGTAGCCGTGGTACGGGCCGGAATAATCCCAGGAGTGCATCTGCCGGAAGGGCACTCCCATCTTCTGGAAGATGTACTTCTCCTTAACGCCGGAGCCGACCAGATCAGGCTGCACCTTCTCGACAAACTTCTCGAACTCATAACCGGTCAGATCGTCGTAGATCAGCGTGCCGTCCTTGACGTAGTGCGCGGTGCGTTGATAGTCGTCGTTGTGCCCGAACTCGTAGCCAGTGCCGATGACCTCCATGCCCAGGTCCTCGTAGGCGCCGATGACGTGGCGTGGGCGAAGGCCGCCGATAAACAGCATCACCCGTTTGCCCGCGAGGCGCGGACGGTACTTCGCGATGGTAGCGTCGGTGAGCGCCTGGTACTTGGCGATCACGCGCTCGGCGCCTTCCTTGATCGTGTCGTCGAAGTGTGACGCGATCTCGCGCAACGAGGCGGCAATCTTGCTTGGCCCGAAGAAGTTGTACTCCACCCACGGAGTGCCGTACTTCTCCTCCATGTAACGCGATATGTAGTTCATCGATCGGTAGCAGTGCAGGATGTTGAGCTTGGCTCGCGGCGTGGATTCCAGTTCGGCGAGCGTTCCATCGCCCGACCACTGCGCAATCACGCGCAGGCCCATCTCCTCCAGCAGAATGCGGCTGGACCAGGCATCGCCGCCGATGTTGTAGTCGCCGATGATGGCCACATCGTATGGTGTGCTCTCAAAGCGCGCGGGCTTGTCTCCCAGCTTGTTGAAGACCCAGTCGCGAATGGTGTCGTTGGCGATGTGATGGCCGAGCGACTGCGAGACTCCGCGAAACCCCTCGCAGCGGACCGGTACGATAGTCGTGCCGTACTCCTTGCTTTTGGCCTTTGCTACGCCCTCGATATCGTCTCCGATCAGGCCAACCGGGCACTCGGACTGGATCGAGATTCCCTTGTTCAGAGGAAAGAGCACCTCGATCTCATCTATGATCTTCGCCAGCTTCTTGTCGCCGCCGAAGACGATGTCCTTCTCCTGAAAGTCCGAGGTGAACTGCAACGTCACAAAGGAGTCCACGCCGGTTGTCCCGACAAAGTAGTTGCGGCGCGCGGCCCAGGAGTACTGCCCACAGCCGACCGGCCCGTGGCTGATGTGAACCATGTCCTTGATCGGGCCCCAGACGACGCCCTTCGAGCCCGCATAGGCGCAGCCGCGTATCGTCATCACGCCCGGAATGGACTTGATGTTGGACTTGACCCCGCACTCCCCCTTGTCCGCTTCATAGGTCGCAAGGTGCTTGACGCGCCGCTTGGCGAACTTCTCCGGATAGGCCTCAAGGACCTCGCCAATCATCTTTTTGTTTCGCGCTTTGATCTCTTCAACGTCCAGAATATCGCTCATGCCCCACCTCGCTCACAATGGATTAAACAGATCTGGCGTCGGTTTCATCGAGAGCCCGACGCCAGGGGATCGGAGAATACTTACGCCACTGCCTCGGTGGCCTTCTTGCCGACCAGGGACTCGTCGATGTCCTTGATGATTCCGTGCTCCATCAGCATCGCCTCAAGTTCGTCCATGGTGATCGGCGTGGGAATCACACCCTTGCCGCCATTGGCATGGATCTTCTCCGCCAGCGTGCGATAGTGCTGTGCCTGTACGGAGTCCGGCGCGTACTCGATCACCGTCATGCGGCGAAGCTCCGCGTGCTGCACAACGTTGTCGCGCGGAACAAAGTAGATCAGCTTGCTGCCCAGCTTATGGGCGATCGCCTCGGCCAGCTCCAGCTCCTTGTCCGTCTGACGCTCATTGCAGATGAGGCCGCCGAGCCGGACGCCGCCGGAGTTGGCGTACTTCAGAATGCCCTTCGAGATGTTGTTGGCCGCGTACATCGCCATCATCTCGCCCGACATCACGATGTAGATCTCCTGCGCCTTGTTCTCGCGGATGGGCATGGCAAATCCGCCGCAGACCACGTCGCCGAGCACGTCGTAGGAGACATAATCGAGGTCCTCGTACGCGCCGTTCTCCTCGAGAAAGTTGATGGACGTGATGACGCCGCGTCCGGCGCAGCCTACGCCCGGCTCGGGGCCGCCCGACTCGACGCAACGAATACCCTTGTAGCCGGTCTTCATCACCTCATCCAGTTCCAGATCCTCCACGCTGCCACGTTCCGCAGCCATGCTCAGGATGGTGTCCTGCGCCTTTGCATGCAGGATCAAACGGGTTGAATCCGCCTTCGGGTCGCAACCGACGATGAGGATCTTCTGCCCCATCTCGGCCAACGCAGCCAGGGTGTTCTGTGACGTGGTTGACTTACCGATTCCACCCTTGCCGTAGAACGCAACTTGCCGTAATGCTGCCATCTCGCCCTCCTTCTGTTGGTCTTTCGATTTCGACCGCCCTGTTGTCACTGCTTCCGTTTTTTGTCCTACGCGCTCGAACCTGTGTGTGCGAGTGCTCGGATTGCATTCGGTGCAAAGATTGCACCTTGATCGCATCCCACTGCCGGCCCTTGCTCTCTGCTTTGCCTGAATATGTAGCAATCACAGTGCCAAACTCGAAAAAACAGAAAATCCCCTGTAGATGCAAGGGCTTTCCGCATTTTGTCGTGACTGCTTTCCGTTGTCGAACACTACAAACCTGATTCCGGTGTAGTGAATGCGACGACAATGTCGGTGCGCTCATTGATCGAGGTCTATCGAATTCGATTTGCTATCGAATCAATGAACGCCGACGTCGCGTCCCACGCCAGCCGCAAACGACAATTCTTTCGCAGCCTCATCGGCCACAAAAGAATTGTCGGACTCTGCTGCGACGGATCGATGCAGCGGTGAATGGATCAATGCACCATCTGCATCTTCTGGAATGCGGCGACGAACTCGCTCAACGGCATGGCGATGCGCTCGATGTTGAACTGCTCCAGGAAGTGCGCCTCGTTGCGGGTCGGCTCCTCCGGCAGCACGGCCCAGTGTTTCTCCGACGAACGCTTCATGATCTGGCGCGCGAACATGCGCTCCATCTGGGTAGAGAAGCGGCAGCCGAGGAAGAGAAAGCTCCTTCCCTTGCGCAGCTCCTGCACCGACTCGGGGATCGGCGTCTGAATGTCGATCTCCGTCAGCACCTCTACGAAGTCGGAGTCCGAGACCAGAAAATTGCGCGCAGGCCACACCGAGCCGAGCGGTTGATAGAGCAGCGTCTCCCAGTCGTCATGCCCCGCGGACTCGACGCCGGCACTGGTTCCATCGGCGTCGAAGTAGTTTACCCAGTTGCCGTAGTGCTCTGCCTGGCTCACGCCCTGCGCCATGCCCCAGCC
>PLOT01000076.1:0-4629 GCA_003142215.1 Granulicella sp.
TCGTTCGTGGTCGCATCCATGTGTTCGAAGATCCGGTCGAGAATCTTCACCAGCACATTCAGTCCACCCTGATAGCCCCAGACCGGATAACGATGATGGTGGTGACGGTCGAAGATCGGAAAGCCGATGCGGATCAATGGCGTCTTTGTGTCGCGCTCTAGAAACTTCCCGTAGGTGTTGCCGATCAGAAAGTCAACCGGCTCGGTGAAGAGCAGCGAACGCATGTGCCACAGGTCCTTGCCGGCGTACACATGGCATCCCTTGCCGAACGGCGAGCTGGCCAGCAACGCCTCTACCTTCTGCGTCCAGTCCTTGCCGCCGTTGGTGGAGAGGATGTGCGTCGGCTCCGCGCCCAGTTCCAGCAGGAAGGCCGTCAGTCCGAGCGTCAGATCGGGGTCGCCGTAGAGCGCGAACTTCTTGCCGTGAATGTGGGCATTGGAGTCCGCGATTGCGTCCACCAACCGTCCGCGTTCCTTTGCAATGGAAGCCGGAATCGTCTTTCCGCTGAGCCGCGAGACCTCCATCAGGAAGCGGTCCGTTCCTTCCACGCCGATCGGGTGGTTGAACGCGATGACCTCTTGCCCAGTGGCTTCGATCAGGTCGAGCGTCTTATCCGTGCAGAACTCCTGCATGGAGATGGTCGCCTTTGCGTGGATCGCATTGGCCGCATCAATCAGTGTGGTGCCGCCGTCGTACATGCGGAATTCGCCATCGCCCGGGGTATCCCAAACGTCGCTGTTGTCGCCCAGCAGGGTGTACTCGACGCCCATCAGATCGAAGAGCCGTTTGATCTCGCGCATGTTGCCGACGGTGTATCCATCGAAGCCACCGATAAAGTTCAGCTTGCCATTTGGCTGGCGTTCCAGCTTGGGCGCCGTGCCGGCTTTGCCATTCCAGAAGTGGTCGAGGATCCCCTTCATCACATTGTCGTAGCCGGTGACATGGCTGCCGACGAACGCCGGAGTATGCGCGAAGGGAACGTCGAAGTCCATGGGAACCGATCCCTTTTCCTTGGCGTTCTTGATGTACGCGTTCAGATCGTCGCCGATAACCTCGGCCATGCAGGTCGTCGATACCGAGATCATCTTCGGCTTGTAGAGGCTGAACGCGTTGGCCATTCCATCGATCAGGTTGCTCAGTCCGCCGAAGACCGCGGCGTCCTCGGTCATGGAAGAAGAGACGGCAGAGGTGGGCTCCTTGAAGTGACGGGAGAAGTGGCTGCGATAGTACGCAACGCATCCCTGCGATCCGTGGACGAAGGGGAGCGTGCCCTCGAATCCCAGCGCCGCAAAGACCGCTCCGAGCGGCTGGCAGGCCTTGGCGGGATTGATCGTCAGGGCTTCACGCGCAAAGTTCTTCTCGCGGTACTCGACGCTCTTGGTCCACTCCTTCACCCGCTCCAGTTCCTCAGCCGGGACCGGGTCTTCGAACATGCACTTCTTGTTCGCAAGCATCTCCGTGTACTCAGGGCCACGGAACAATTCAAAGTGGTCGATTATTTTTTCCGCATTTTGACTCATAGCGCTCATCCTCCTCGCAGATACTTTTGTTGGCTAACAAGGCGTATCTTTGTCGGTTACCAGGGCGTCTTCGTCATTCGCCATACCGGTGCATTGATCGCCATGTCCATGTCGCGCGCGAAGATGGCGAACCCGTCGTAGCCGTGGTACGGGCCGGAATAATCCCAGGAGTGCATCTGCCGGAAGGGCACTCCCATCTTCTGGAAGATGTACTTTTCCTTGACGCCGGAGCCGACCAGGTCGGGCTGCACTTTCTCGACAAACTTCTCGAACTCGTAACCGGTCAGATCGTCATAGATCAGCGTGCCGTCCTTGACGTAGTGCGTGGTGCGCTGGTAGTCGTCGTTGTGCCCGAACTCGTAGCCGGTGCCGATGACCTCCATGCCCAGATCCTCATAGGCCCCGATGACGTGGCGTGGGCGAAGGCCGCCGATAAAGAGCATCACCCGCTTGCCCGCAAGGCGCGGGCGGTACTTCGCGATGGTTGCGTCGGTGAGCGACTGGTACTTGGCGATGACGCGCTCGGCGCCTTCCTTGATCGTGTCGTCGAAGTGTGACGCGATCTCGCGCAACGAGGCGGCAATCTTGCTTGGCCCGAAGAAGTTGTACTCCACCCATGGGGTGCCGTACTTCTCCTCCATGTAACGCGAGATGTAGTTCATCGAACGGTAGCAGTGCAGGATGTTGAGCTTGGCCCGCGGCGTGGATTCAAGCTCGGCGAGCGTTCCATCGCCCGACCACTGCGCAATCACGCGCAGCCCCATCTCCTCCAGCAGAATGCGGCTGGACCAGGCATCGCCGCCGATGTTGTAGTCGCCGATGATGGCCACATCGTACGGCGTGCTCTCAAAGCGCGCGGGTTTGTCACCCAGCTTGTTGAAGACCCAGTCGCGGATGGTGTCGTTGGCGATGTGATGGCCGAGCGACTGCGATACTCCGCGAAACCCCTCGCAGCGGACCGGTACGATCGTCTTGCCGTACTCCTTGCTTTTGGCCTTTGCTACGCCCTCGATATCGTCTCCGATCAGGCCAACCGGGCACTCGGACTGAATCGAGATTCCCTTGTTCAGAGGAAAGAGCACCTCGATCTCATCTATGATCTTCGCCAGCTTCTTGTCGCCGCCGAAGACGATGTCCTTTTCCTGAAAGTCCGAGGTGAACTGCAACGTCACAAAGGAGTCCACTCCGGTGGTCCCGACAAAGTAGTTGCGGCGCGCGGCCCAGGAGTACTGCCCGCAGCCGACCGGCCCGTGGCTGATGTGGACCATGTCCTTGATCGGGCCCCAGACCACTCCCTTCGACCCCGCATAGGCGCAGCCGCGTATCGTCATCACGCCCGGAATGGACTTGATGTTGGACTTGACTGCGCACTCCCCCTTGTCCGCTTCGTAGGTCGCAAGGTGCTTGGCGCGCCGCTTGGCGAACTTCTCCGGGTAGGCCCCGAGGACCTCACCAATCATCTGCTTGTTTCGCGCCTTGGTCTCTTCAACGTCCACGATTTCGCTCATGCCTCACCTCGCTCACGATGGATTAGACATATCTGGCGCCGGTTTCAGTGAGAGTCCGACGCCAGGGGAATAGGAGGATTCTTACGCCACTGCCTCTTCGGCCTTTTTGCCGACCAGTGACTCGTCGATGTTCTGGATGATGCCATGCTCCATCAGCATTTCCTCCAGCTCGTCCATCGTGATCGGCGTGGGGATCACGCCCTTGCCGACATTGGCGTGGATCTTCTCTGCCAGCGTGCGATAGTGCTGTGCCTGTTCGGAGTCCGGCGCGTACTCGATCACCGTCATGCGACGAAGTTCCGCGTGCTGCACGATGTTGGCGCGCGGCACAAAGTAGATCAGCTTGCTGCCCAGCTTGTGTGCCATATTCTCGGCCAACTCCAGCTCCTTGTCCGTCTGCCGCTCATTGCAGATCAGGCCGCCCAGTCTGACGCCGCCCGAGTTGGCGTACTTCAGAATGCCCTTCGAGATGTTGTTGGCGGCGTACATCGCCATCATCTCGCCCGACATCACGATGTAGATCTCCTGCGCCTTGTTCTCGCGGATGGGCATGGCAAAGCCACCACAAACGACGTCGCCGAGAACGTCGTAGGAGACATAATCGAGGTTCTCGTACGCGCCGTTCTCTTCGAGAAAGTTGATGGAGGTGATGACACCGCGTCCTGCGCAGCCAACGCCCGGCTCCGGGCCGCCCGACTCAACGCAACGAATGCCCTTGTAGCCGGTCTTCATGACTTGATCGAGTTCGAGATCTTCCACGCTGCCAAGTTGCGCAGCCATGCTGAGGATGGTGTCCTGCGCCTTTGCGTGCAGGATCAGCCGGGTTGAATCCGCCTTCGGGTCGCAACCGACGATGAGAATCTTCTGCCCCATCTCGGCCAACGCAGCCAGGGTGTTCTGTGACGTGGTTGACTTACCGATTCCACCCTTGCCGTAGAATGCAACTTGCCGTAATGCTGCCATCTCGCCCTCCTTCTGTTGGTCTTCCGTTTCGGCCGCTCTGTTGTCACTGCTTCAGGTCTTTGCCCGACGCGCTCGAACCAGTGTGTGCGAGTGCTCGGATTGCGTTCGGTGCAAAGATTGCACCTTGATCGCATCCCTCTGCCGGCCCCTGCTCTCTGCTTTGCTTGAATATGTAGCAATCACCGTGCCAAACTCATAAATTGGTAAATCCCCTGTAGATGCAAGGGTTTTCATCTTTACCGGTGGACTGATCCCCGGTGTCGAACACTACAAACCTGGTTCCGGTGTAGTAAATGCGACGACAATGTCGGTGAGCTCATCGATCGAGGACCATCGAATTCGATTTGCTATCGAATCAACCAGGCCAACGACGCGTCCCGGCCCCGCCACAAACGGCAATTCTTCCGCAGCCTCATCGGCCACGAAAGAATTGTCGAACCTTGCTGCGACGGATCGATGCACCGGCGAACGGATCAATGCACCATCTGCATCTTCTGGAATGCGGCGACGAACTCGCTCAACGGCATGACGATGCGCTCGATGTTGAACTGCTCAAGGAAGTGCGCCTCGTTGCGGGTAGGCTCCTCAGGCAGCACGGCCCAGTGCTTCTCAGACGAGCGCTTCATGATCTGGCGCGC
>PLOT01000076.1:4639-5766 GCA_003142215.1 Granulicella sp.
ATGTCGATCTCCGTCAGCACCTCGACGAAGTCGGAGTCCGAGACCAGAAAATTGCGCGCAGGCCACACCGAGCCGAGCGGCTGATAGAGCAGTGTCTGCCAGTTGTCATGCCCCGCGGACTCGACGCCGGCACTGGTTCCATCGGCGTCGAAGTAGTTGACCCAGTTGCCGTAGTGCTCTGCNNACGGCATATTCATGAACAGCGTATGCAGCGGAGTGGGCTCGGCCTCCATCTTGAAGGCCTCGGTCATGGCGTTGTTGACAGTCGTGCGATGCTTGAAGTTCTCAATGAACTGCGCCGTTGCCGTCAGGTTGGTCCTGATCTTGTGCGGCACGCTCGATTTCGCAGTCAGGTGTCCGACCAGCGCAGCGTGAGAGCCGGGCAACTGATGCCCGACTTTCCCCAGCGACAAGACGCCCGGTCCAAGATAGGGAATCGCATTGCCTTCGCTCATCGTTTCAGAGATTGAATTGATCGCTGCTGAATTCATGGTCAGATCTCCATTTCTCCGAGTCGCCGTGCTTCCACGGTGATCGGCAGTACGGTTAATGCATCCATCGCCGGCAGCATGAGCCGCCAGCCATTTGCCAGTTTGACCAGGCCGCCCCATATCTCCGGCTTCTCCATCTCGACGATCGGCTCCTCCAGGTCCTTCTTGGCGATATATGCGGAGAGCACGCCAGCCTGGTTCCTGCGAATCATTACCTTCACTGTGCCGCTCCTCTCGATTGCAAAAGTGTCAACTCCGGCTCGAAGCATCCGATCACCTGGTCCAACGCAAACTCGACCATGTAGACGACCGCTCCCGATTCAACCTGCCTGCCCACCTGCACGATCTCGCCTGAATCTCCCTTGCGCACCAGCAAGGCATCCTTAGGTTGCTCCGGATAGGAGCCATCGTTGAACAGGTCTTTCGCCGCCTGCACCCGCTGGCCCCAATCGAAACGTGGATGAACCGCTGCGTTCATGCTCTCTCTCCACAAAGAATGTTCTCTGCCATCTCCAACTCCTTCCGCTTCATGCCGACGCGGTATCCGGTGCCGAGAAACTCGACGCCGTAGATGTAGAACTGCTGCAGGAAGGTCCCGATGGAGATGACATAGCCCACCTCGCCTTTTTTCACCAG
>PLOT01000233.1 GCA_003142215.1 Granulicella sp.
ATGTGGATCTTTACCGTATGCTGTTTGGATTATTTGTTCTCATATGTTTTGTTTTCATCGTTCATAGGTTCGGCATCAGTCCGCGCATATTTATTCTCGGCCTCATTGCATATGGAGTACCGTTTTTCATCCTCCAAATCCGATCATGGAATCGCTGGTTTTACCCTGAGCGCCTCCCAACTCGCTGGTCCGACGGATATGCTCGATGCGAGCTTCTTCAAACAGTTGAGAATTGGTTGGGCGGTATTTGGATTTTACTTCTGTGCATTGGCTTTGTTGTTCGGTACACCAACAGCGGAAATGGACGCGATGTGATCCTTCTGATTGCATACAGCGGAATGATTTGGGATAAATTTCTGACAATATATATCGAAGATAGAAAGTACATTGCACCACCACGCGATCCATACAACCCAACCAAAGGTGGATGGGCAGGCACGATCAAAGGCATCCACTCCGAACACTGGGGCGGTCGTCAGATTCCAAAGTCGGAGAACTCTGAGTTGTAAATAGCTTCATTGCCCAACAATCTCAGCGCGGGGTGAGTTGCTTGGGGGTGAGTTTGGTGGCGATCTCTTCGGCGACCTCGGCGGCGGGTTGCAGCGTGTCGAGATCCTCGTCGGTGAAGCTCTCGCCCAGGCCCCCGAAGCGGCGCTCGCGATGCTGGTAGTCCAGGATGGCCTCCAGCAGATGGATTCCGCGGAAGTCCGGCCAGAGGCGGTCGGTGATGAATATCTCTGAATACGCGATCTGCCAGAGCAGGAAGTTCGAGATGCGCTGCTCGCCGGAGGTGCGGATGACCAGGTCGGGGTCGGGCATCAGGCGGGTGTAGAGCGCGCCGGTGATGTGGTGCTCATCGAGGCGCGCTTCCAGGCCGTCCACCTGCAGCAGGTCCTCCAGCGAGCAGCCGCGCTGGTGCGCCTCGGCGATTAAATCCGTGATCACAGCTCGCGCCGCATCGACGATCTCACTGCGCGAGCCGTAGTTCAGCGCCAGCGTCAGCGTGGTGCCGGTGTTCTTGGTGGTGGACTCGGTGGCCCACTGCATCGTCTCCTGGACCTCGCTGGGCAGCTCGTGGATGCGACCGATGTACTCCATGCGGACGTTGTTGTCGTTCATGCGCTGCACGTTGCCCACCAGGTAGCTTCGCAGCAGCTTCATCAGGAAGTTGACCTCGGACCTGGGCCGGCGCAGATTGTTCTCCAGCGAGAAGGCGTAGAGCGTGATGAAGGGAAGGTTGATGCGCGAGGCCGTCTCGACGACGAACTGCACGCTCTCTGCTCCCTGCTGGTGGCCGAGGAAGCGCTTCAGCGCGCGCTTACCTGCCCAGCGGCCATTGCCATCCATGATGATGGCGACGTGCTGCGGCATCTTCAGCGGATCGAGCTGGCGGTAGACCTCGGTCTCCTCCGCCGAGAGCTCATGGAGGCGGGAGCAGGGTTGGAAGACCGGCCTGGATAGGGATGCGCTCAAGCGGAGGCGACCTCGCAGGGTATGAAACTAGCATACCCCCTTCGGCCTGTGCAATGAATCTGCGAGGAGGCGTTGCCCTCGCATTCTGTAAGAGATGCTATATGGCCCTCAGGCGGTGCGGCGTCGTCCGGCGGCGAGTTCGCGGACGTGGTTGAGGAAGATGGAGCGCTGTAGCTCGGTGAGCTGCGAGGTGTAGGCGGCGATCTCGGCCAGGAAGGGGTCGGCGGTCAGCACGGCGGTCTCGTCGGAGTGGCGTGTGTTGGCGTCGCGCAGCAGGGCGCTGATGTCCACCTTGAGCGCGCGGGCGAGACGGTCGAGCGAGCCCAGCGTGGGCATCGCCTTGCCGTTCTCGATCTTGGAGATGTAGGTGCGCGGCACTCCCATCCTCGCCGCAAGCTGGCGCTGCGACAGGTTGCGCACGTGGCGCAGATCGCGCACGGCGGTGGCAACCTGTATGGTGCCATCCTTCTTCTCGGTTTGCGGAGGGACGAGCGTGAGCGGGGACGGTTCAGCGACCGGAAGCTCCACCTCAAGACACTTGTGGCATCGCCGGCATAGCGAGTTGGCTGTGCGGAATTGCACCAGGCTGCAGAAGTCGCAACGGAGTACCTCCCGTTGTTCGACGGACGCCATCATGGTTGCCATAAGTTGTAGTTGCGGGCGGGCCCAGAGCAAGGACCGCGGCGCTCACGTCCGATAACGGAGGTTTGCGATGCACCTAGAGTGACACCGGGTATCGCCGGAGTCAAGGGGTATTGCCGAAGATTCCCGAAGAAAACGGGAAGAAAGCCAAAGTGGAACCATAGGAGTTAACAGTGGTCATGGTTCGGAACTCTGCGGCGAGTTGCTATCCGCCGAGAATCTCTTCGGACTGGGCGCGCTGAATCCCCGCCTCGGCGAAGGCCTGACGGGTGGCGTCGATGCTGCCGGGGAGCTTGACCGCGCGCGTAGCGTCTTCGATGACGATGCACTCGAAGTCCAGCGCGGTGCCGTCGATGGCCGAGTAGCGCACGCAGAAGTCGTAGGCCAGCCCGCACAGAAAGAGCCGCGTCAGGCCGCGCTCGCGCAGATAGCCGGCCAGGCCGGTGGGCGTGAAGTGGTCGTTCTCCAGAAACGCGGAGTAGGAGTCGATCTCCGCGCGAAAGCCCTTGCGCAGAATCAACTCGGCGTGGGGAATATCGAGCGCGGGATGGAACTTCGCGCCGCGCGTGTTCTGCACGCAGTGGTCGGGCCAGAGCGACTGCGTGCCGTAGGGCGCGGCGATGCTCTGATACGGCTTCGCGCCCGCATGCGCACTGGCAAACGAGATGTGCGCCGCAGGATGCCAGTCCTGCGTCAGTACGACATGCGGGAAGGCCCGCGCAAGCGCGTTGACGAGGGGAACGATCTCGTCGCCGCCTGCGATCCCCAGCGCGCCGCCGGGGCAGAAGTCGTTCTGCAGGTCGATGACCAGCAGCGCGTCCGTGGGTTGAAGAATCATCATGGTTTTATCCGATCATGCGCGCGGTGTCCCAAGGATGCGTGCGACATCGCGTGCCGTGTGAAGGACAGCGATTACGGTAAGACTCTGCGCGTCGGACTCCACTCGATAGAAGACGGAATACCGGTCAAATCCCGGCACTGGAATATGGCGCGCGTCGCGAAGTTGGGAGTCGAGGAGCAAGCAGGGACTGCCTCGATGCGGCATAACCCGGAGGGATTGAATCGCCTCATGAACCGCCATGTCCCAGCGAATAGCTGACTCGGGGCTGCCCTTTCGTTCGAAGTAATCGGCTTGATCGACGATTTCTTCGAGTGCAGCTTCGAGTACGATGAGGCGCAGCCTGCCAGCCTGAGTCACCGGCTCTGCCGCAACTTTGAGCGGCACAGATTGACGAAGTTTCCCTGCGCGAGTTCCTCGTCCGAGAAGTCGATCGGCTTGCTCTTCAGGTTTTCGAGCAGGCGATCTTCCAGTCGCGTGAGCCGGCGGTCGCGGTCGTCGAGGATCAGGTCGCGGACGTACTCGCTGGGGGTTCCGTAGTCGCCTGAATCGACTTGGGCCTCCACATAGGCCTTGAGTGGTTCCGGGATCGAGACGTTGAGCGAAGAGGCTACCATAGGGCTATAGGATGCCACTTTGCGAGTCGGGATTCAAGTGGAGTTGCGATTCATCTTCGATAGACTGGATGCATGAGCAAAGACGGTGCGGTGCATAAGGTTGTGGGCGAGACGCGCTTGCGCGTGCGCTATGCGGAGACCGACCAGATGGGCGTGGTCTACTACGCGAACTATCTGGTGTGGTTCGAGGTGGGCCGCGCGGAGCTGATGCGCCAGCGCGGCCTCGACTACAAGCAGATGGAGATCGAAGAGGACTGCCTGATGGCGGTGGTGGAGGCCACGGCTCGCTACAAGGCCCCGGCGCGATACGACGAGGAGTTGATCGTCGAGACCACGGTGACCGGCGTGCGTGGGCCGGTGGTGCGCTTCAGCTACCGCGTTCTGCGCGTCGCGGACGGCGTGCTGCTGTGCGAGGGCGAGACCGTGCATGTGGTGGTTGGCCGCGACATGAAGCGGCGCGCAATGCCCAGGAAATATGCCGCGCTTCTCAGCGCCGCCGCATCCCATACACAGGCCTGAAACTTCAATGCTGCCGTGGTAAGTCAGCCGGTCAGCGATTCAGCGAGTCGGCAGAGGATCAAGACTCGCGTGAAGCGCGCGAGGTCTGCCAGGCCTTGGCGTACTTCCAACTGGTGTAGACGGACTGGTAGAGGTGCAGCAGCAGGCCCTCGCGGCCATCCAGAAATCCGAGGCGGAAGACGTAGTTCCACAGAAATGTGAGCTTCGGAATCAACACAACATTGCAGACGAACGCGGGCCACGAGCGGCTGGTTCTGCCCGCGCCGACAAGCAGTTCGCTGCCCAGCGTGCTATAGCGATCCATGTGCTCGATGTAGTTCTCCAGCGTGGGATAGGCGTGGTGGATGAGGTCGTGTCTCAGCACGGCGGTGCTGCCGTCGAAGGCGATGGTCTCGTGGACGGGGCGGTCCTGAAAGCGCGGCGGCGTGGTGACACTGGCCGAGGCGCGGCGGAAGAGGCGCAGCTTGGGGTCGGGGTAGAACCCGCCGTGCCTGATCCAGCGGCCGAGGAAGAGATTGCGGCGGCGGATGAAATACGCGTCGGCAGGCGGGTCCGAGCGCAGCAGCGACTGAATCTCCGTTTGCAGCTCGGGGGTGAGCTCCTCGTCGGCGTCGAGCGAGAGGACCCATGCGCCGGTACACCTGGCGATGGCGGAGTTCTTGGCCGCGGCAAATCCCGCCCACGGCTCCTCGTAGACCGCGGCGTTCGCGGCGCGCGCCATCTCCACCGTGCGGTCGGTCGAGCCGGAGTCCAGCACCACGATTTGGCCGGCGAACCGCACGCTGGCCAGGGTGCGCGCCAGGTTCGTCTCCTCGTTTTTTGTGATGATGGCGACGGAGAGCGTCTGCGACATTGGCGTTAAAATCCCTCCCCGTTTTGCGCGCTCATCTCGCTGCGCTTCATGATGATGCGATTGTGAGCAGTCTATACCGGTTCCAGCGTGATGGACGCGTCGCCGAGATGCTCGCGCAGCAGGCGCTCGATGAGCCGGATCAGCGGCTCGCCGGTCTTGGCCAGCACAAACGCTCCCGTGGCCTCGGCCCAGTCCAGCTTGAAGCTGGTGGACTCGGCCGAGATCCAGATCTGGCGGATGGGCGTGTTGGGGGTGACGACGAACTTGCTCGATCCGTCCTCGAAGAGGACATTCATCGCGCCGTTGTTGTCGTCGAACTCGAAGCTGCCGCCGGCGTCCTCGGCGGCGATCAGGGCCTGCTTGAGGCGTTCGAGGGCGCGGTCGGATTCGCGGCGGAAGGTGGTCTCGTCGATCATGGTTCCAGTGTAGCGTGGGCGCAAGGGTGCGACCGAAGGCAAAGGCCGCAGGAACGTTAATCATGAAGTAACCTCCACCCCCCGTGCTAATAGCGTAAAGTATTCAAAATATGCTACTTAAGCTCGCGCTAAGCGCGTGAGACGTATTAAAGGCGAAGATCTGTCTGGTTGCTGCTGCGTTGGTCATTCGGATATTTCCTTTGTGTGCGAAAAAGTCTCAAAGCCTTCAAAAAAAGCATGTTAAGTCTGGACTTGGTCTGGATTGAGTCTGGACTAAGTCTGGACTTCGTAGTGACAGTTGAGGGTTAAAAGCGAAGGCCCGGCGATTGGGCCGGGTCTGTTTGGTTTTGCTTACTGATTTAATTATACGCGTTGGAGGGAAACTAGTATGCCAACTATTTGAAATATTTAAGTTGTTTGGTTGGTGTTGGTTAGGGGGAATTTGGGGCTTCGAGGGGCTTGACAAGGGGATTTGCTGGGGTTTTTGAGTGGATCGAATCCCACCCATCGCGATAAGACTGCGATGGATGGGGCACCCGGCCAGTAAAAGGAGGCTCAGAACGGAATGTCGTCGTCGGTGATGCCCTGGTCGGCGTAGTCGGGCTGGGCGGCGGGGGTGGCGGGCGCGCTTGAGCCGTAACTGGCGGTGTTGGACTTCGAGTAGTTGTCGCCGCCTTCGCCGCTCTGACGTCCCTGGCCACCGCCGAGGAGCGTCAGTTCGTTGACGATGATCTCAGTTCTGTATTTCTTTTGTCCGGTTGCTTTGTCATCCCAGGACCGGTTGGTGATCTTTCCTTCGATGAAGAGCTCTTTGCCCTTCTTCACATAATCTCTGACGATCTCAGCGGTGCGCCCATAGACGACAATATTGTGCCACTCGGTTGAGTCCTGCCAGTTGCCCTGGGCATCCTTGCGGCGATCAGCCGTAGCAAGTCCAAAGGTTGCGACGAGTGTGCCGCCCGTAGTTGACTTCATTTCGGGGTCTTTGCCTACGTTGCCGAGGAGAAATACTTTGTTGACGCCTTTTGCCATTTGTCTACGCTCCAGTGGTGCAGTGGTTGCGAAGGATGAGAATAGCAGATTGGGGTTTGTGGGGGTGTCAACCTATTTGGGCTGGAGTGGTGGCCACTGTTCGATGACGCGGTCCACGATCTGGTCAATCAGGCTATCGGCGACCAGCGCATTCTCAGGCGCAACCTGAATGCTGCGCACGATGCCGGAATGGTCGGCGACCACGATCAGGGGAAAGTCGGTGGCGAGGAAGGCAGCAAGGGCCTCGTTGGGAACGACCAGGGTTGGCGTACCGGCAAGAAGCTCGGCGGCGGTTGGCTTGGGGGCACTCTGTGGATCGGCAGGCTGTGTCGCGGCACCGGCGGCAGCCGGCTTCGTGCTGTGCGGTGCGGCGGCTCTGGAGGCCGATTTGGGGGTTGCCTTCAGAGTTGGCGGTGGCTGGTTGGCCTGCGCCAGCAGCGCGTAGAAACGTGCATCCTGCCGATTCAGGCGAATGGCGGTAGAGGTGAACTGCTTCCCCATGCCCACGCACTGGGCGCACCAGTCGGGAAAGAGGAAGAGGACGGTCGCGGTGCCAAGCTGTTTGTCGAGAGCGCGCGTTGGGACAGAGGATGGATTGAGAAGATCGGCAAAGGTGGCGATGTCAGGCAGGGGCGAGCCGAGCAGTTGATATTGGCGGCGGGATTGGGCCGTGAGGATCGCGTCGTCCGCTGAGAGGCTGGCCGGAAGAGCGGCTTCCAACTCGTCGAAGGAGGCCGCGGCGTCCTTCGGCCGGTTGGCGAACTGCTGCATGGCGGGCAGCGCGATCGCGTCTGCGTAGAGGGTGTATAGCGGAAGAGGCGGGTGGGCGCTGGACGCTGCGGCAGGACTGGGTGGAGTGTGGGCACGCAGTAGAGAGAGCAGAATGGGCTGGCGCTGGTTGAGCAGGTTCAGCGCCTGGTCCGTGTGGATCATCTGAACGTAATGAATGGTGGCATTGGTGGCATCGGATACCAGATCGTTGTAGGGGACGGTGCGGAGCATGGTCTGCGCCGTGCCAAAGGCGTTCACGGGATCGTCGAGACGCAGGCTGGCCAGGATCTCGTACTCGAAGGCTGCGGCCAGATTGGGGAAGCCGGTAAGCTTTTCGGCGGGAGTTGCCGCGCTCTGGGCGATGAGATAGTTCGTCGCGGCCCGCCGGACGAGGTCCCACTGCTGCCCCAGGGTGCAGAGGCGGGCGTAGGCAAGCAGGTCTTCGCCGGTGAATTGCTCCGGAGTACGGGCGATGCAACTGTCGCTCGCCTGCTTCATGCCGGCGGCGAGCGCGGCAAGCTCGGCATCGGACCAGTTCTTGACCGAGCGGTGGGTGATGTCGAGAGGCCGCATCGCCTCATCGTAGGCGGACTGAGGCGAGAGCTGAGGCACCTGCGTCGAGGGCTGCGCGGGTTGCGGCGTAGGCGGGGGAGGCGTTTGTGCAGGTGCGAGGCGGGGGCTGAGTAGCAGCAGAAGAAGAACGGAAAGTTGGCGCATGATTCCCCCTCAGTAAACTAGACGAAATTTGCAGTGATTCGTCTAAAGAGACAATTCAATATACGATAAATATCGTAGTTCAGAATAGCAAACAATCAGCGTTTGCGGCGGCCGGCGAGCTTGGCGAGAGCGAGGGCGAGGGTGAGCGTGCCCAGCGGCAGGCAGGCCATGGCGATCATCAGGGCCAGCCAGCCGGAGTTGGTGCGCGGGCCTTGGTGGCCCATCCCGCCGCAGACGGTGAGCGCAAGCAAGGCGGCGATCGCTCCCGAAAGGAAGAGGCCGAGGCCGATGCGGAAGAGTTGGCGGGTGTCTGGTTGCATAAAGCAGGGAACAGGGATCAGCGGGCAAAGGCAACAGCAAAGGAAGAAGCAGATTCCTCCGCTACGCTACGGAATGACAAAAAGCCGTCAGCGGATGACGGCTTGCAGGAAGTAGATATAGACGCCCGAGACCGAGACGTAGAGCCAGATGGGGAAGGTCCAGCGGACCAGCCGCTTGTGCGCGGGAAAGCGCCCGGTGAGCGAGAAGAAGAAGGTGATGAGGATCATGGGCAGTGCGATGATGGCCAGCGGAATGTGCGTTGCGAAGAGCACGATGGCATAGCTATACCAGAGCGCTCCGGTGTGGGCGATGTGCAGATGCGTCTCGCCGTGCAGCGTGAAGTTGACCAAATAGGTGACCAGAAAGATCGACGAGAAGAGGAAGGCGAAGAACATGGAGGCGCGGTGGTGCAGGATGCGGCACTCGCGGATCTCGCGCAGGCCGGTGACCAGCGCGATGGTGGCCAGCGCGTTGAGCACGGCGTTGACCAGCGGCAGCCAGCGCAGTTCGGTCCCCGCAACGTCGGTGGGCGCGTGGAAGTAGACCAGCCAGCAGATGAGCGCGCTGGCCGCGGCCGAGAGGCCGATGATCCCGAGGATGACGCCGGGCGGGGTGCGGAGGTTGGCGGGTGTGGAGTGGACTGGCATGGCGTTCGTCCTCGGTTGTCCATTCAAATCAAAACAACAGGCGGCCGCGGGCGTCGAGCATCATGGCAGCAAGCAGCAGCGGCAGATAAACGATCGACGCGTGCAGCAGGTCGCGCGCGGGCTGGCGGTGCGAGGGCGCGTCCGCGTCGTGCAGGAGCGGGCTGCGTGCCGCCTCTCCAAATCCGATCCGCGCAAAGCGAATGGTACACCACAGGTAGCCCAGCGAGAGGATTGCGGCGGCGACGGCGTACACGACTCCGGTTGTCCCCAGCGTGTAGGGCCACAGGCTGACGGGAAGCATCAGCGCGGCGTAGAAGAGCGCCTGGACAACCGTGGAGCGGACGGCGTAGCGCGTGTTCCTGATGGTGGGCGTGATGCGGATTCCGGCGCGCGCGTAGTCTTCGCGGTACATCCATCCAATGGCCATGAAGTGGGGAAACTGCCAGACGAAGAGGATGGCGAAGAGCGCGACGCCGGGCCACTCGATGAGGCCGCGCGCGGCGGTCCAGCCGATCAGCGGAGGCATCGCGCCGGGGAAGGCCCCGATGAATGTGTTGATGGTGCTGACCTGCTTGAGTGGCGTGTAGATCGCAACATAGCCGACCGCGGTCAGCAGCGTGAGCGTGCCGGTGAGCAGGTTGGTGGCGTGGGCCAGATAGATGGAGCCGAGGATGACGGCCAGGAAGCCGACGAGCAGCCCGTGCGCCAGACCGATGCGTCCTGTCGCCATGGGGCGGTCCGCTGTGCGGCGCATCAGGCGGTCGTGCTTGCGCTCCAGCGCCTGGTTCAACGCGCTGGCCCCGCAGGTGACGACCGCGATTCCGGCCAGCGCCTTGACCGCTCCCACATTGAACGGACTGATGCCGGAGCGCAGGCTGCCCAGGTAGAATCCCGCCGCCGACGTGATGAGCACCATGGTGGTGACGCGCACCTTGAACAGCGTTGCGTAGTCGGCGAGCAGGCCCGGCGGCGGCGGCGTGGCCGCAGGCGTCGCGAGCGTCTGCGCTTGGTTCTGCGATGTTGCGGTGAGGGGCACAGCCTTCAGCATAGCGCGTTTGCATTGCGCGGAACTGCGACAATGCGATGCGCCGCGCAGTGGCCGCTCGTTCCGGCCTGCCTTACTGCGCCGGTGTTGCGGCGGGAAGCGGGCCGTGCTCTTTGTCCGGCCAAGGCGGCAGCAGCTTCAGCAGCACCCACAGAATGCAGAGCGGGAGAATGGTCAAAAAGATCGCTACGAACAATCCCTCCTTCGTGGCCAGGCTCATCTTGTAGGTGGTGTACCCGAGGAAGCTCTTGGAGAACAACTGGCCGCCGATGACGACGTTCCAGCGCATGGCGAAGATTCCGATCTGCACCAGGCACCCGGCGACAACGTAGATGCGCTTGCGAATGAGGGCGGGGAGCTGGGTGACCTGAACGATTCCCAACAAGATGATCGGAGTCAGTGTTCCGATGAAGATCTGCAGCACGATCTGCGAGAAGTAGAGCCTGGTATGCACCATGAAATTGAGGCTGCGGAAGCTCTCGTCCGCCTCATAGACGCGATGGATCAGGTCCAGCATTTCGAGGCTGAAGTCGAGGATGAAGATGTAGAAGAGGTACATGGCGATGGTGTCGACGCAGGGCATGTCGATGGGCATCTTGCGCCATTTGGCGGTGCCCATGTACAGCAACAGCACCGCGGCGATGCCGCTGACCATGGCGGAGAAGATGAAGACCACCGGCATCAGCGGCGAGTTCCACCAGGGGTTGGCTTTGAGGGAGCCGAAGATGAAACCGACGTATCCGTGCAGGATGAAAGCGGACGGAATGCCGACCAGGGTGACGATCCAGCCCACCTTGCGGTCGATGGCGAGCGATCGCGGGCTGATGTTCTGGGAGCCGAGCGTCATGATGCGGTAGAGCCGGCGCAGCCAGCCGGTGGTGGACTGCGAGAGCAGAACGATGTCGCGGCGGTAGTCCAGCCAGATCTCGAAGACCAGAACGGCCATGAGGTACCACAGGTAGACGAAGCCGAACATTGCCATGGCGGAGGTGGCATGGGGAGTGAAGTACATCTCCGGCGAGCGCTCGGGATGGCCCAGGTGAAGCTGCAAGGGCAGCGGCGCGACGATAAGAAAGGCCAGCGCGGTGAGCAGCGCCAGCCGGTAGGTGGGCTTTACTGCCTCCACGTTGAAGATGCGTTCGAGCGACGCCAGAATGAAAGCGCCCGCCACCAACCCCGTGATGTAGGGGTAGAGGACGATCAGCACGCTCCACTGGAGTGCGATCTCGTTCGGATACATGAAGCCTTCCACACCGTTCATCTTGTTCTCCTGTTCCGCGGTTGCAGCGAGCGGCAATACGGGGATTCTTCCCCTTCGGCAAGCTCGGCGTCAGAATGACAATTCATCTTCGATAGCACCTGTACTAGCGGACCGAACCGTCCAGTTCGTTGTAGAAGACCTTTGCGCCGGTGGCCATCTGCGGCTTCAGCACCTGAACGTGGTGGGTCTTCAGGAATGCGTGAATGGGATCGTTGGGATCTTTCAGATCGACCAGTTGGCGCGCGCCGGTTGGGCAGTTCTCGCAGCAGGCGGTGGTCAGGCCCTTGGTGATCCGGTGATAGCAGAGCGTGCACTTGTCCGCGACGCGCTTCTCGGGATGGATGTAGCGGCAGCCGTAAGGACAGGCCTGCACGCAGTAGGCGCAGCCCAGGCAGTAGGTCTGGTCCACCAGGACCACGCCGTCGGGAGTGATGAAGGTGGCACCCACCGGACAGACCTGGGTGCAGGGCGAATTCGTGCAGTGGTTGCAAAGCTTGGGGACGAAGAAATACTTGCCCGAATCTTGGCTGGCGGCAGAGGACCCCTCCTCGCCGCCTGCACTTTGGGCGACGGCAGGGAAGCCCTCCTTGCCGCCGTCCGGCGAGATGACCTCAGGGCTCTCCATGTGCCAGTCGGTGACGTGGTAGCGCTCCACCCAGGTGCGGAAGTGCCCGTCCGGCACATCGTTCTCCGCCGCGCAGGCGCGCACGCAGTTGCCGCAGCCGATGCACTTGGGAATGTCGATCAACATGCTCCACCAGTGGTCGGTCATGGTGTAGTTGGGCGATGCCTCCGGCGTTCCGGCGAGCACATACTTCCACGCGATCGCAGCCGCGGGCAGCATGATGAGAAAATGGCGTCGGTCGAGGTTCACTTGGCTTCTCCAGTCTGGATCACAGGCCGTTGTGCGGCTGGTGGCAGGTCTCGCAGGGCACCCCGCCGGAGTGCTGCACCGGGTCGATCTGCGGGAACCCGCCCGGTTTGGCGGCGCTGGCCGCATGGCAGCGAATGCACAGCACGGTTGTGTCGATCTTGTCCGGCTGGATGGATGGGTCGTCCGCGTGCTTTGCCAACGGACCGTGGCAGGCCTCGCAGTTCACGTTCTCGTGCTTGCCCGCCTTCTTCGCCTCCGCAATGTCGGCATGGCAGGTCTCGCAGGTTTGGTGGCCGGCGTAGTGCAGCGGGCCGGCGGCAATCTCACCAATCGCGGCCCCGCGGTAGTGGCCGTACTCCCCGAAGCTCTTGGGCACAACGAAGTGGCGGACCACAAGAAACACCGCGAATGCGACGACGAAGAGAAAGGCAAAGCGGAAGAGATGTCCTGCATCCTTGGCTAAACTCATCGCGTAATCTTAGTCCCTTTCGAATTCGGGCCTGCCGGCGCCGGTGTTGCGGACCGCGATGGAGGAACAACCATCCGCATCGGCACTTGATCTGTAGATCGCTCACTTATTAATACGGGGCGGGCGCGACATTTGTATGTGAGCTACGTCACAATTTGCCGAAATGGGATGAAGCGAACCACGAATAAAATAAATATCGTCGTTTGCATAAAGGGTGACTATAATCACACAGAATTGTCCAGGGCACATCGTTGGATTGGATCGTCATTGTGAGTGATGACGGTCACATTCACTTCATGGTCTGGTACTGTACCGTTCTGTTATTGTGAGTGACGGCAGTCACAGCAACTTTATGGTTCTGTGCTCCAGTGTTTCTCAACTCGCTCTATTTTTTTGCCAACTTTTGATTAGGTGTTTTCATTAGCAACCGCAACGAAGCAGCATTCATCGAACACAAGAACCAAGGTGCAATCCAGGGACGACCAGTCTGTGCGGATGTCCTCCGCGGAGGGGCTGAATGAAACGAATTCTTCCATATTTGGCATTGATCGCGTTGCTGTCTGGGCTATCGACAAGAACCGGGATCCTCTATGCCGCGGGCGCAAAACAGCAGGCGGCTGTGGCGCAGAACGCGCCTGCTCCCAATTCTGCCGATTTTGTCGGTTCGGATGTGTGCGCGACCTGCCACGCCGAGATCGCCAAGAAGTTCAGCGACAACCCGCACGCGAAGCTCGCGCTGAGACACAATGGCACGGGCGCAACCTGCGAGAGCTGTCACGGCGCGGGCCGGGCCCACGTCGAGGGCGGCGGCGACGTTACCAAGATCAAGCAGTTGGGCAAAATGTCCACAAAGGATGTGGACGCGACCTGCCTGGGCTGCCACGCGGGAACGCATCCCAACTTCCTGCGCTCACCTCATGCCAAGGCCGGCGTGGGCTGCACCAGTTGCCACAGCGTTCATGCGGGCGATACCGAGGACAAGCTGCTGAAGGCCTCGCAGCCGAAGCTTTGCTATCAATGCCACACCGACGTGAAGCCCGCGTTCGACATGCCCTTCCATCACAAGGTGAACGAAGGCCTGGTCAAATGCAGCGACTGCCACGACGTTCACGGGACGTTTGGCAACAACAATATCCGGTCCACCGCCGACCAGAATGCCATCTGCACCAAGTGCCACATGGAGAACCGTGGCCCCTTCGTGTTTGAGCATCCCGCTGTTAAGGCGGAAGGATGCCTGGGTTGCCACACTCCGCACGGTTCGCAGAACGCCCGCTTGCTGAATGTGCCCAACGTCAATCAGTTGTGCAACCAGTGCCATAGCCCGGTTTCCGCCAGTACGGTCCATAGCATGAACACAGGATCGCCAGACCGTAATCCCTGCATCACCTGCCACACCATGATTCATGGCTCCAATATCAATCCGGCATTCATACGGTAATCGAGTCCGCCGCGCCGTCCGGCTGCAACGGACGGCGCGGCCCATAACCCGCGGCAAGAGTTGCAACAGATCGATGGATTCAAAGTCGATGGATTCAAAGCTGGCAATGTTTTTTTTCAATGAGGCTTGAGATGACGAAAATACACGGGCTCTCTCTGCATCCCACGGAACAGTACTCCCGCGCGGCTGAATCCCGGTTGGCGGCGAGCATCGGGTTCGCCATACTTCTGCTGACGACGGGCACTGCGCTCGGTCAGACTCAACCCGCGCCCGCGGAGGCAACGCAGGATGGCTATACCATCCATCAGACGGCGGACCTGGGCGGCCATATGGTCGGCCTCACCGGCAGCGGACGGATGTATGACACGCTGGTCAATATCCAGTCCGGGCCGCGCGTGCTTGGCGAAACATTTACCATGCGCGCCGTCGAGGGCACAAAGCATCCCCTGCTGGATTCGCTCTCGGCTTTCAGCTCGGGCTTCGGCGGCGATCCCAACAACTACGCCAAGCTGGACTTCTCCAAGGGCAAGCTGTATGAGTTCTCGGGAATGTTCCGCCGCGACCGCCAGTACGCCGACTACGACCTGCTCGGGGCTCCGGACAACGCGGGACAGTCGATTCCCTATGGAATGCTGCCCGGCAATGTTCCCACTGCCGCGTCCCTCAGTTGGCCCCAGAATAACGATTCGCCGGTGATGTTCAATACCGTGCGCAGAATGACGGATACCAACCTGACGATCCTGCCGCTCTCCAAGGTATCGTTCCGCGTTGGATACTCGCAGAACGTCTTCCAGGGCCCTACGCTCAGCCCCGCAAGGTCGGTCGGCAAATACGATTCCCTGGCGATGGAATATCAGCGCAACAGCACCGACGATTTTACCGGCGCGATCGACTGGAAGCCCCTGCCGCAGACCAAGATCACATTTGAGGAGCAGGTCACCCACTACAAGACAGGCTCGTACTTCACTCTGAATCCGAACGGCTTCCAGGCGCAGGAGGCGAACGGCACCCCGGTCTCGCTTGGCGACTGGGACGCTTTGTCCGCTCCCTATTCCATCTCCTCCTGCAATACAGGCAGCATGGGCAGTGCGTACACCGCCGCCGTGGGTGCTGCTCCTGCCTACTACACCATCTTCTCGGCCCCGCAGACCCCCGGCGGCCTGCCCATCGTCAATCCGGCGTGCGATGTCATCACCAGCTACCTGCGCTCACAGCCCACGCGCTCGATCACTCCCACCGAGATGCTCCGGTTCCAGAGCTCAAGCATTCGCAACGTCGCAATGAACGGCGACATCCGCTTCACCATGGCAAGTACCATTCTGCCCAACTACTACGAGAACTGGACGGGGCTGGACGGAACGATCCGCTCCGCGACGTTTACCGGCAACGCGGACGCACACCGCGCTGTTGCGTCCATCGACTATGGCATGACCTGGCAGGCCACTAAGAAGATCGCCATCGCCGACCAGGTTGACTTCTCCTCTGTCCACCAGGCTGGCTACGCCAATATCTCAACCGGAGTCACGGCGAATACAACGACGAACCCCAATGAGACCATCAATTTCTCTGGCGGGCTGGTTTCGGGGGCCGCTTTCAGCATTACCGGCAATCCCACCGGTACGCCCCTGCCTGCCTACTTCGGCCAGTCGTCCATGAGCAACAGCGTAACCGGGACCTGGGACGCCACGCCTCGCGCAACGTTCGCCCTTACCTATCGCTACCGCACCCATGTCATCGCTCTGGGTTTCCCGCATAATGTTCCCTCGACCACGGAGTCAGACACCAGTTCAGCCGCCAGTTCTACGAACCCTGGAGGCACTGTCACCATTAACGAAAACGCCGGAATCTTCAACGCTGCGCTGCGTCCCACCAGCCATTGGGAACTCAATGGCACGGTCGAGATGTCCTACGACGACAACGCGTTCACCCCGATGGGCGCGCGCCAGTTGAAGCATTACCGGGTGCATACCACCTACCGGCCGAAGCCCTGGGCCACGGTATCGGGCGCCTTCAACGACCTGGAACGGCATAACAATACCAACAACGTTGGCCCCTCCATCGACGGCCCGCTGCAGCATGTCGATTACAGCCGCAGCGTGAGCCTGGGCACCGTGCTCGCGCCCAACGAGCACTATGGGTTCGATTTCAACTACGCTTACACCGATGTGTATACGTCCACCAACATCTGCTATCTGTCCGGCGGTAGCACTATTTTCCCTGGCGCGGCCGAGACCAACAGCGCCGGCACTCCCAATCTGTGCCCGAGCCTGCTGACGGACTGGGGCCCTGTGAAGGACTTCGCGGATGCACCCACGCAGTACGCGTCGTTTGGCGTTACCTACTCGCCGAACAAGACGATCCACTCCGGCCTGGGCTACCGCATCAGCGCGGTCAGCGGCAACCAGTTCTTCAGCGACGCGCAACAGGTGAACGGCTCACTGCAATCCGCCTATCAGTCGCCCTATGTGAATCTTGCATGGACGCTCCATCCCGGACTGATCTGGAGGGCGGACTACAACTTCTATGGATACGGCGAAGGCGGTCCTTCCGGCGCGCCCTTCTGTAGCACTTCCACGCTTGCGACGTCGGCTGTTGTTCCTTGCAACTCATCCACGCTGACCGGGCCGACTGGATTGACCGAATCGCCCGCCGGTATGAGCGCGCCGCGCAACTTCCATGCCAATAACGTGACATTGTCCATGCACTACGAGTTTTAATCGCAAGGCCATCTGTTGAACGAATGAGATGGAATCGCGGGGAAGTAAACAGGAGATTGCCCATGAAGATTCGCACCGGACTTACGCTTGCCGCCATCCTGGCGGCCACCACCATCACCACCGCATTTGCGCAGGGCGCGGGAGCGGACACCTACAAGGCCAAGTGTGCGCCGTGCCATGGCGCAACTGGGACGGGAAATGCCGGGATGAAGGTTCCGCCGTTCAAGTCCCCCGAGTCCGTTAAGGCCACGGATGCAGCTTTGTCTGCCGCCATTAAAAACGGCGCAGGCACGGGAGCCATCAAGATGCCGGCCTACACCGGCAAGCTGACCGACGCTCAGATCAAGGACGTCGTCGCCTACATCCGCACCCTACAGAAATAGTAGACGCGGCTGGCGGGTGACAAGGTTTTCGTATGTGAGGGTGTGGCATGGCTGGGCCGTTATTTGCGCTCCCGGGAGTCGCTTGCGATTCAGGCAAGAGTCGGGCTATGAAAGCTTATCTGCACGGAACTGAGCCGCAAAGAATCGGTTCCGGCTGTAGAACTCTGTCTACGGCGCTTGTCCTGTTGCTGCTTCCCGGCTTTTCCTCCATGTTGCGCGCGCAGACCGACTGCCTTTCCTGCCATGCGGACAAGACGATGCAGGACGCATCGGGGCACAGCGTTGGCGTGGATGCGGACGTCTTTCATTCGAGCATTCACGGCAGCCTGAGCTGCACCGACTGCCACACCTCGATCAAGGAGTATCCCCATCCGGACACGCCGGTTGCGGTGAAGTGCGTCACCTGCCACGCCGATCAGGCGGCGGGAATCGCCGGCAGCGTTCATGCGTCGGCCAGCGCGCATCCCTGCACCAGTTGTCATGGCGACGCGCACGCCATCTTCCCCAAGGACGATGCACGGTCCGCGGTATACCCGCTGAACATCCCGCGCACCTGCGGCACATGCCACGCGAGCGATGCGCTGGCAAAGAAGTACGGCCTGCAGAATGTCTATTCGGTGTACATGGACTCCATCCATGGCTATGCCGTCAGCAAGGAGGGATTGCTGGTGGCGGCAAACTGCATGAGCTGCCACGGATCGCACCACATTCTGAGCCACAAGGACACGCAGAGCCCCACTTACAAGACAAACATTCCCAACAC
>PLOT01000074.1 GCA_003142215.1 Granulicella sp.
CGGTTCCGAGTCTGTTGGAGAGAGCGGGCAATTTCAGCCAGTCCACCGTGAAGGTCTCGGGCGTTACTTATCCAGTCCAGCTCTTCAATCCTTATTCATCGACCGTGGGCAAAAGAGTGCCGTTCTCTTGTTCCACTTACGGCACTGGCACATTGAGCACTACCTGCGAAGCGATACCTTCCACTTACCAGGATCCAATGGCCCAACTCTATTACTCGATGATGCCGGCGCCCGAATTCGCCACCGACAACGCGGTTAGCAGCGACAGCGACAACTATCAGAATATAGCGGAGCAGAGCGACAAGTTCCACGGCTATACAGTGCGTGTGGATCAAACCGAAAACAATAAAAACCACACCTATGTGGATCTGTATTACAACAATTTCACCGAACTCAGCTACACGGGTTTCGGCACCGCGGTCACCACTACCGCGACCGCGGCGGGTTTAACCACCGGGAACCCCGTTCCTATCCAAGGGCGGTACCAGGCCCGTACGAACAAAGGTCTCGGCCTCGACCACGACATTGCCCTGAACGAGAGATTGCTTCTTGACCTGAACTACCATGCAATGAGTTATTTCGCCGGAACCTGGTCTCCGGGCTCGGGGATCAGCCCCACCACGGTGGGATTCCCGTCAAGCTACGGAGCCCAGATGCAGGTTCCCTCGATTCCACAAGTCACCGGCTTCACCTCCTCCTTCGGCACCGGTTCTATGGGATCGGATAGCAACTCTCAAGGAAATGCTCCCCTCGACATCAATCAGGACATGAACGTGAGCCTCACGCAGACCCACAAGAACCACAATTTCCACTACGGCTGGGAATACATGATCCAGCAGGAGGGGAACTCCTCATTGCCCACCCCGGGTGGAGTGTTCGCATTCCCCTCCGTCGGAGCCAACGGAAATTATACGTCAGAGTACGGTACCGGCGCCGGGACCAATGGCAGTGGCTACGGCTCCCCCATCGCCGATTTTTATATGGGGCTCCCTGGCAGCACCAGCCAGATGCCAACTAGTGCCACCTCTTTCTTTTCGCAGCACTACACCGCGTTCTACTTCCAGGACGACTGGAGATATACGCCCAAGCTGACCCTGAACCTGGGCCTGCGCTGGGATTATGAGCGTCCAACCACCGAGAGATTCAACCGTTTCTTCAGCCAGTACAATCCCACCGCCCCGCAAACTGCCGTAACCGCCGCGGCGCTGCCGGGCTATACGGCAGATTATGGCGGCAGCGGTTCAGGTACCACCGCAACTTCAAACCTCTTGTTTTCGCAGTGGGGGACCGCGCCGGGCGCATTCCAGGTGATGGGTGGACCTGAGTATGCGGGCCTCAATGGAACCAGCCGCTATGAGACTGCCCCACGCTACAAGTACTTCCAGCCGCGCATCGGTTTCGCCTACCAGTTGACGAACAAGACCGTGATTCGCGGCGGAGTGGGACGCTTTGTTCAGGCCGACTTCAATCCTATTTCCAATCAGACCGGGTTCAGTTCCTCCACCCCCTACTGTGCATCTGCCTGCAGCAACTACAATGCCGTGGGCCAGACCTGGGACAATCCGTATCCGGCTGGGCTGGTTGCGCCCGTCGGCAACTCGATGGGACTCCAGACCAACGTAGGATCGCCTGAAGTTACGGCTACCCCTACCTACACGGCTTTCAATATTGGCCGTGTTTACGTGGACACAGCCACTCTTGGCGTGCAGCGACAGATCAAGGACTACCTGTTTGAGGTAACCGGCCTCTTCAACGCAACCCATGGTCTCGCTCTGGGCATCCCCATCAACCTTCCGAGCGCGGGGGCCTGGTATGCAGAAAACACGCCAAACTTCAGCCCGCTGGCCACCTCGCCGCAACCCGTTGGTGCACCGCAACCTAATCTGCCTGGCGCTACGCCCGTCCAAAATCCGTTCAAGGGGGTTGCAAACGTCTGGGCTACGGAGACCGGCGCCTCAACGGAAACCGCATCCCAATTGCTTCGCCCCAACCCCTCCGCCGGAGACATATACTTGAACTCGGGCGATGGCAAGATCTTCTACTATGCGCTGAACACGAAGGTGGAAAAGCGGTTCACCCACGGATTCAGCATCCTGCAATCGTTCAGCTATTCGAAGCAGATCTCGGAGAACGACATCTACAACCAGAACGATAGCCAGGCGGTCGCTGTGAAGATTGAGAAGCGGCTGGCCACTGGCGATCAGCGGTTCCACTATGAACTCGCACCAGTCTATGAACTGCCTTTCGGGCGCGGAAAGCGCTTCCTGAACAATTTCGGAGGGGGAGGGGTAGGATGGGCAATGGAGGAACTGGTTGGCGGTTGGGAGTTCTCGGGCATCTACAATTTCCAGTCGGGCGTGCCCGTCGTTTTCCCAACCAACAGCTCATTCTTCCAGGGCACGGATCCGAAGCCTGTCGGCCAAAAGTCACATGCAAATTGGTTTGACACGACCAAGTTCGCGATCTTCCCCTCAAGTTCCGTAACCAACGCAACGCTTGCAAATACTATGATATATCCCGCCTGGACAGGTGTTACAGGCATGCCCGGCGCAGGATATGTACCGGCTAGCGGCGCAAAAATCCAGAACGGCGTGTACAATGACTTTGCCACATGGAACACGTACTTCCCGACAACCTTCGGGGATATCCGGCAGCCATACACAACCNNGTCGGCAACACCTACTTCGGAACGCTCGGCTCAGGGGCGACTCTGTCGCAGACCAACTCGCCACGGCAAGTACAGCTTTCCGGAAGGCTGTCCTTCTAGCGGGTTTCTACTGTTGAGTTCTAACAGACAGGCCACTCCCATTTGGAGTGGCCTGACTTATTGCCTAACCCGGATAATTCGCGTTAAGAGAGGTCAGCCTGAGCCGAAACTTCCGCAGTTAGATTCAAAGGCAACAGCTCCTGGATGCGGTTGATCGGATGGTCGGCGATCTGCTCCAGGACACGGCGGAGATAGAGTTCCGGATCGAGTCCGTTCAACTTGGCCGTTCCAAGCAGCGAATAGATCGCAGCCGCACGTTCTCCTCCGGCGTCGGAGCCCGCGAAGAGATAGTCCTTGCGGCCCAAAGCGACGGTACGCAACGCTCGTTCGGCAGCGGAGTTATCCATCTCGATCTGCCCGTCGTCGAGGTAAGGTTCGTATACCAATGACGACATGTCTGGGACTCGTGACAAGCGCCGCCGCACCGAACGTTACCGCGACTGGAGGCGTAAATGGAGTCGCATCGTTGAGCCGAGGACCCGAAGCTCCCACGGCCCTGCGAACATCGGCTTCCGTTCCGTAGAGCTTGCCATTGAAGGTCTGCGTCTTGAGCATCCGCTGGCCGCCGAGTCGGCGTAGTAGCGATAGTCCCACGCATAGCCGTTAGCCCTGCGCACCTAGCGTACGCTGCCCTGTCGATACCGATTTCTCTTGAACTTCACGACTGTCCTCGCAAGCCCTTCTGAGGACAATTTATTCTTAAAATGGTTATCGTGATGTAGTCTTCGCAGTGGAAAAACTAAATAAGTTGTTTATTTTTTGGAGCACCGAGCGGGAATTGAACCCGCGAATACTGATTTTGCAGACCAGCGCGTTAGCCACTTCGCCATCGGTGCTCATCTCCGCCGCGTACCCTGAAACCTCGTTGCGCGCGGCGGTGCAACTTGTTGCGGACGCCTACTTCGGTTGCGTGGTCGTCCGCAGATACGGCTTCACGGTCTTATAGCCGGGGAAGATCTTTTCGGCGTCTTCGTTGGAGACGGCCCCGGTGATAATCACATCTCCGCCCTGCTTCCAGTTGGCCGGTGTTGCGACCTTGTGCTTGGCCGTAAGCTGGATGGAATCGAGTACGCGGATGATCTCGTCGAAGTTGCGCCCCGTGGTCATGGGATAGGCCATCGTCAGCTTGATTCGCTTGTCCGGCCCGATGACGAAGACGGTGCGTACGGGTGCGTTGTTGGCGGGCGTGCGGCCTTCGCTTGTGTTGCCATCGTCGGCGGCCAGCATGTCGTAGAGCTTGGCAACCTTCAGTTCGGGGTCGCCGATGAGCGGGAAGTTGACCTTCGCTCCGCCCACGTCTTCGATGTCCGCCGACCACTTTTCGTGGTTGCCGAC
>PLOT01000086.1 GCA_003142215.1 Granulicella sp.
ACCGGCGCGGTCTTGTTGAGCCACACATGGCGATAGATGCCCGCGCCCTCGTAGAACCATCCCTCGTCGAGCGTCGCATCCACCCGTACGACCAGGACATTCGAACCTGGCGTCTGCATCCCCGCCTTGATGCGCGCCGCCGCTGCTGCGTCCGTGCCCGCCGCCGCAAGCCTTGTCTGGTCGGCCGCGGCGCGGTCCATCGCGGCCTTGTCCGCGAAGTTGGCAAAGTCCGTCAGGTCGAGGTTCAGCGGCGCATAGCCGCTCATGTTCTCGGCGATGAAGTGACCGTTGAAGAAGACTGTCGCGTTGCGGAAGATTCCATCGAACTCGACCGAGATGCGCCGCCCGGCATCGCTGGCCGGCAGCACGAACTCTCGCCGGTACCAGCCGATGCTGGTCTCGGGATACTCGCGCCCCAGCGGCTTTGCGCCGTGCCCAATCAGGACCGGGTTGTCGACGAAGGGAAGGTCGATCGCCCAGTCGTGCGGCAGATCGACCTTGCTCCACTCCGAATCGTTGAATCGCGGCGAAGCCGGCCCTCCTACCTGCCCTGCCTTGGCAAAGGTGCCCGAGCCGTTCAGCTTGCCGAAGCCGAAGTCCTTGGCTGGATCGTTGGCATTGCCCAGGGCAAAGCGCCAGCCGAAGTCCAGCAGAAGCCGCTCGCGCAGCGTGTTGGGCTGGTTTGGGTCAGGATGGTTCGCGCCAAGCTGCGCGAAGATTGGAGCCGCAGCCGCCAGTCGCGACCCTCGCGGCTCGGCCAGCAGGTCCTTGCCCGTCATCACTCCGGCCGATGCCGCCAGACCAGCCTTCACCAGATCCCGTCGCGTCCACTTGCCCATGTCGAATACCCTCCAAGCTCCCGCGCCTCTGGCTGCGTTGCTTTCGCCACACTGCGCGCGTCATCCACTTTACATCGTGGAGAGCTTTTTGGCAGGGGGAGTGCGGTTCGCGCATCCGCACGAATGCCCACTCATCGCATAGTGCGATATGAAGGGGGAACCCAATCCTTGCTCAAATGAAAACCCCACATCTCAGAAATCGAGATGTGGGGCACCCGCTTTACTGGTGGGGCCGATTAGATGGAACTCATATTGTGCAGGAACTCCTGGTTGTTGCGCGTCTTGGCCAGCTTGTCGGTGAGCAGCTCCATGGCTTCGACCGGCGAGAGCGGATTGATAACCCGGCGCAGAATCCAGGTGCGCTGGAGTTCTTCCTTGGGGATGAGCAGCTCTTCCTTGCGCGTGCCGGAGCGCTGGATGTCGATGGCCGGGAAGACGCGCTTGTCCACCAGCTTGCGGTCGAGGATGACCTCCATGTTTCCGGTGCCCTTAAACTCCTCGAAGATGACCTCGTCCATGCGCGATCCGGTATCGACGAGCGCGGTGGCGATGATGGTGAGGCTGCCGCCCTCCTCGATGTTGCGGGCCGCGCCAAAGAAGCGCTTGGGCCGTTGCAGCGCGTTGGAGTCGACGCCGCCGGAGAGGACCTTGCCGCTCGGCGGGACGATGGTGTTGTATGCGCGCGCGAGACGCGTGATCGAGTCCAGCAGGATGACCACGTCGCGCTTGTGCTCGACCAGGCGTTTGGCCTTCTCGATGACCATCTCGGCGACCTGGACGTGGCGGGCCGCGGGCTCGTCGAAGGTTGACGAGATGACTTCGCCCTTGACGCTGCGCTGCATGTCGGTGACCTCTTCGGGGCGCTCGTCGATGAGCAGCACGATGAGGACAATCTCCGGGTGGTTGGTGGTGACGGAGTTTGCAATCGACTGTAGCAGCATCGTCTTGCCGGTGCGCGGCGGAGCGACGATCAGTCCGCGCTGGCCCTTGCCGACCGGCGTGAGCAGATCCATCACACGGCCTGACATGTGCTCGCGGTCGGTCTCCATCTTGACGCGCTCCTCGGGGTAGAGCGGCGTCAGGTTGTCGAAGAGGATCTTGTTGCGCGTCTCCTCGGGCGATTCAAAGTTGATGGCCTCGATCTTGACCAGGGCGAAGTACTTCTCGCCCTCGTGCGGCGGGCGGACGTTGCCGCTGATGGTGTCGCCGGTCTTGAGGTCGAACTTGCGGATCTGCGAGGGAGAGACGTAGATGTCGTCCGGGCCCGGCAGGTAGTTGTAGTCGGGCGAGCGCAGGAAGCCGTAGCCGTCGGGCAGGATTTCCAGCACGCCCTCGGCGAAGATGTGGCCCTCTTTTTCGCTCTGGGCCTGAAGAATCTTGAAGATGAGGTCCTGCTTGCGGAGGCCGCTGGTTCCAGCAATGTCGAGGCCGCGGGCCAGCTTGGTCAGCTCGGCGATATTGTGATCTTTAAGTTCGGATATTGTCATGATTTACCTGAAATTTATCTGATTTTTCGGGGGGATTTGGAACTGAGGAGGGGAGTTGCCGGGCGGGAAACGCTTGACAGAGCCTACTTTGCAGAAAGAGGGGACGTGCGGTGTGCCGCAGCAGCTTATGGGATGAAATGAATTATACGCTGACAGGAGGGGTTGATGCAGATGGACTTCCATTGCAGGGAAGTGGCGGCAGGGCCGCGCGGGTCAGGCCGCGCGGCGTTCATCGAGGCTGTCGACGACCGTCTCAGAGGCTGCGTCCATGGGAATGGTGTCCTTGAAGCGATCGAAGACTTCGTTGGTGGTGTCCTGGACACGAGTGTTGGGTTTGTGCAGCTTGCGGGTTGCCTTGGAGGCAAGCTGGCAGAGTTCGTAGCGATTGGTGACGTGATTGAGTGCTCCAAAAATTAGGTCTGAGCGCATAGAGGTTCCTTTCGTTTCGTCGCGGCGAAGGGGTAATGTCGCGTCTGGCATCGACTTGCTTCGGACCGCAAGCGCGATCTCCGATGTCTAAACTGGACTTTATAAACTGATGAATCAAAACGGATTGAAGCAACTAATGATGCGAGTACTGAGGTCGCCAACTCCAGATCCTAAACTGATGAGATGCAAGCAATCGGGAGGTAGCTATGGCCTATCTGAAAAATATTTTTATTCCTGAAGCGTGATCTTAAGACAATGCTTCTATGTGGCGCAGAACCCCGCGCTCATTTGGTATATATCGACATTTCATGCAATTCGGAGCGGGTTGCACTCCTGCGAACTAACACGAGCCGAGGCGAGGCGTCGTTGCTGTGAACCCGCCCAAACCTTACTTGCGGACTGTCCAGCGTGGAACAACTTGTTATAAGAAAGATAAACGGTATAGCTGCCTGAGTCAATACTTATTTTGGGAAGTTGCGAAAATTAATCTTCCATAAATGGGAAGTTGCGAAGCGCTGGGAAAAGTCCATGAGGCCATTCGCCAGAGAACGAAGGCTGTACGCATCGGCGCAAGGAGTCGGAACTAGCCAAGGAAAACAAATAGAATCATCAATTTCAGTGTTCAGTCCTGGTCGCTGCGGGCTATGCCCAGTAGGTGCGATCCAGCGTGCGGTACTGGATGGCCTCGGCGATGTGCCTGACGGCGATGTCGGCCTCGCCGCCGAGGTCGGCGATGGTGCGAGCGACCTTGAGGATGCGGTCGTGGGCTCGCGCGCTGAGGCCCTGCTGCTGCATGGCGCGCTCCAGCAGGCGTTCGGCGTCGGGGGATAGCTCGCAGAAGGTGCGAATCTGCTGGGTGTTCATCTGCGAGTTGGAGAAGATGGGCTTGGCGGCGGACTTGGCCGAGGCTTTGCCGCGTTCGGGCTGGCTATTCAGCGGGACGGCGAAGCGGACGTGCTGGCGCTCGCGGGCGGCCAGGACGCGAGCGCGAATCTCGGCGGAGCCTTCGGCGGAGGCGCCTCCGCGCAGCTCTTTGTATTGCACGGCGGGAACCTCGATGTGGATGTCGATGCGGTCCAGCAGCGGGCCGGAGACCTTGCTGACGTAGCGCTGGATCATGGGCGGCGTACACATGCACTCGCGCGACTTGTCGTTGAAGTAGCCGCAGGGACAGGGGTTCATGGCGGCGACCAGCATGAAACGCGCGGGGAAGCTGAGCGACATGGCCGCGCGGGCGATCGTCACGGTGCCGTCTTCCAGCGGCTGGCGCAGGACTTCGAGAACGTTGCGCGGGAACTCCGGCAGCTCGTCCAGGAAGAGCAGACCATTGTGGGCCAGCGAGACCTCGCCGGGGCGCGGAATCATTCCTCCGCCGATCAGGCCTGCGTCGGAGATGGTGTGGTGCGGCGCGCGGAAGGGGCGATGCGTCACCAGGCCGCGGTCGGCGTCCAGCACGCCGGCGACGGAGTGGATCTTGGTGGTCTCCAGCGCCTCTTCAAAACGCAACGGCGCGAGGATCGACGGCAGCCGCTTGGCCAGCATGGTCTTGCCGGAGCCGGGCGGCCCGATCATCAGAACGTTGTGTCCACCGGCGGCTGCGACCTCCAGCGCCCTCTTGGCCACCTGTTGCCCGCGCACGTCCTTGAAGTCGTAGGGGAAGTGTTGCAGCTCGTCGAGCAGGCTGGCGGCCTCAATGCGCAGCGGAGTCGCCTTGATGCCGCCGAGCGCGGCGGAGTTGAGCAGCTCGCGCACGTCGCTGAGCGTCTGCACGGGATAGACGTTGACGCCCTCGACGACGGCGGCCTCGCGCGCGTTCGATGCCGGAATCACGAGGTTCTTGATCCCCTTGGCTCGCGCGGCAATCGCAATCGGCAGCATTCCCTGCACGGCGCGCAGCGTGCCGTCCAGGCCGAGTTCGCCGACCAGCAGGAAGTTGGAGATGTCCTTGATATGCAGCCCGCCGTAAGCCCCCAGAATTCCGATGGCGATGGGAAGGTCGAATCCGGAGCCTTCCTTCTTGATGTCCGCGGGCGCAAGGTTGATGGTGATGCGCGTGGGAGGAATGTCGAACCCGGAGTTCTTGATCGCCGAACGAACGCGGTCGCGGCTCTCGCGCACGGCGGCGTCGGGCAGGCCGACAGTGTTGAAGATCTCCTTGTCCATCACCACGCCGGAGAAGTCGACCTCCACGTCGATGATGTGGGCGTCGATGCCATAGACGGCGGCGCTGCGGGCTTTGAAGAGCATAGAGGCGACCGGGACTCGTGTGTTGGCGGACGGAATGAGTCTAGCATCATGGCCAATTGCAAGATGCGGTTGCGGGCCACAAGTCCCGAGATGATCGAAGCTCGCGCTGCGCATCCAGGATTACTTTCCGATTATCGACCACTCCGGGACCGACGACGCATCTAAGCCACTGTACGGGAGAGGTCGAATCGGTCGTTTCAGGACCTTTAGGTGGCGGCATGGGATTGAATCGCAGGGATTTTACGAAGCAGGCTCTTCTGGCTGGGGGATCGGTCGTGCTGGGCTGCGCACCATCTGTTACGCCTTCCGGTCCGATCACCCCGCCGGCGTATTCGGGCTTACCCGCGCCGGCATCTTCGGGCATCGAGCATGTAATTGTCGTTACGATGGAGAACCGCAGCTTCGACCACTTCCTGGGCTGGCTGCCGAATGCCGTGGGTCAACAGGCCGGGCTGAACTTTATGGACAACAGCGGCGCATCGCATGCGAGCTACGCCCTCTCCGGCGACTTCACGGGCTGCCCGCATAACGACCCGGACCACACCTACACTGGATCGCGCGTGGCCTACGACAGCGGAAAGATGGACGGCTTCCTGCTCGACACGGCCAACGACATCTTCAGCATCGGCTACTACGGGGAGGCGGATATTCCCTTCTATGCGGCGCTGGCACGCAACTACACAACCTGCGACCATTACTTCGCCTCGATCCTTGGGCCAACCTTTCCCAACCGGATGTTCCTGTACGCAGGCCAGACGGACCGCATCGACGACAGTGTTTCGATCAGTTCGCTGCCGACAATCTTCGACCGGCTCGCAGCCGCCGGGGTGAGCCACAATTACTATTACTCCAATGTTCCGTACCTCACGTTGTGGGCGGTGCAGTATCTTGGGATTTCAAAACTTCACAGCGAGTTTCTTGCGCAGGCGGCGAATGGCACGCTGCCGGCGGTTTCGTTCGTAGACCCGGCCTACACGATCCTGGACGATGGGACGGGCAACGACGATCATCCGCACGCGGATATTCGCGAGGGCGATCTCTTTCTTCATGACTTGTTCGAGGCGGTCGCCAGCGGACCCGCGTGGTCAAGCACGGTGATGATCATCAATTTCGACGAGTGGGGCGGATTCTTCGAGCACGTCGCGCCGCCGCGCGCTACGGCGGCAAACTCGGTCGATACAGACATCGTTAACGGCAAGACGCTGCTCGGATTCCGCCTGCCCGTTGTCATCGCGTCACCGTTCAGCCGAGGCAACGCGCAGAATCCACTGATCAACTCGCTGGTCTACGACCACACGTCCGTGCTGAAGCTGATCGATTGGCGCTGGGGCCTCGCTCCGCTGACGCCGCGAGATGGCAGCAGCGACATCGGCAACCTGGCCTATGCCCTGAACTTCAGTTCGCCGCAGACGGCGGTCCCCACTCTGCCCATCCCGGCGGTGCCTGCGTTTGCGGCGCCCTGCCCGCAGAATCCGGGTGGCGTTTTCAGCGCAGTGCAAACCGGAAGGGGAGCCGTTTCGTCCAGTTCGACGGCAATATGGAAGGAGATGCAAACCATGGCGACGAAGTACGGATTCCAGGTCGAATAGAACGCGGGACGCGGGAGATCGTCTATCGTTTTGGGAGACGGCCCATCCGAACTAGCTCTGATCCCGGTGACAACTTACTTGCAAATCGCCACTGCAACCTCGGGATCTGGCATCCCATTTGACTGGCAGATCGAGATGGACGGGAGCGGAACGTGGAGACAGGGATGAAAGCTACAGCCAGCCGTGAGCGAAAAAATCTCTTCAACTGGAAGCGTCGCGGGCTGCTTCTGCTCGTTCTTGCCTGCATGGTAAGTGCGGCGGGGAGGGCCCAGAGTGCTCCCGCGAAGCCTGCCAGCGCGGCGGCGAGCAATCCTGCGGCGGCGGGCAATGAAGAGGAGGCTCCGGCGGTGTCGCTCTTGCCCACGGCGACTGCCGGGCAGCGGGCGGATGCGGCGTGGAAGATCCTGACCGATGCGGCGAATGATGCGAAGCATACGCAGACGCGGATTCAGTCGCTGGCGGCGCTTAGCCTGCTGCGCAGCCCGCGCTCGGCAAAGATGATCGCAAATGCGATGACGGAACCCGACCTCGATATTCGCACTGCGGCGGCGCTTGCGGCCGGTCAGACGAAGGACCGCAACCTCGCGGCCAATCTGCGCAATCTGCTGGACGACAAGGAGCCGCAGGTGGCGTTCACCGCGGCGATGACGCTGTGGAAGATGAATGACAAGTCCGGCGAAGACATCCTGATGGCGGTGGTGGATGCAGAACGCAGCGCGGGGCCGACAATGATGCACGGGACCGAGCACAAGATCGACAAGGACCTGCACAATCCGGCGATGCTGACTCGGCTGGGCGCAATGCAGGGCGCGGCGATGCTGCTGGGTCCGTTTGGCTACGGGATCACGGCGTTCGAGTTCATCCACCAGAGCGGCGGCGACCTGGCGCGCGTCTCGGCAATTGAGTTGATTTCGCAGGAGAGGACGGAGCCGATCCACAAGGAGCTGCTGGCCGCGCTCGGGGACAAAGACCTGACGGTGCGCGCGGCGGCGGCCAAGGCGCTGGCCGACTATCACGACAAGGCGACGTCGATGGCGATCTACGAGCTGTTTGCCGATACGAAGTATCCGGTGCGGCTGACGGCGGCTGCGGCGTACCTGCGCACGACCGGAGTTCCGGGGCCGTTGC
>PLOT01000264.1 GCA_003142215.1 Granulicella sp.
CGATCGATAAAAATGTACGGAGTTCCGTCGGCTTCAATGCGCTCATAGGCTTTGGCATTTGTGCGGACCGATGCAATCACCAGGGCATCGAGTCGCCGGCCCAGAAGCTGGTCGATCTCCCTCCCTTCGAGTTCAGGGTCTTCTTCCGAGGAGGTCACAATCAGAAAATAGCCTTGCCTGCGCAATGTCAGGGATAGACCGCGTGCTACATCCGCAAAGAAAGGATGCAGCAGATCGGGCACAATCAAACCCACCAGAAAGCTGTGCCCTGTGACCAGGCTCCGGGCATTCACATTGGGCATATAGTTCAACTCCTTGGCCCGTTTCAGAATGCGCCGGCGGGTTGCCTCTCCAATATCGGGCTCGTTGCGCAGCCCCTTCGACACTGTCATCAAGGACACGCCGAGATCCGCTGCGATGTCCTTCATCCTGATCCGCATAGTTACCACTATAATCACACACCCGGCAGGTCCGTAGACTTCCTGGTCGAGAGACCCCACAAGTTCCATCCCATGCAGCGACTTTGCGCGATTTTGCACCGCGGCGTTTGGGCGCTGAACAGGGCGGCAGCAGCGAGAACACCTGGAAGCAGTGGCAATCAACGCATGGGAGCAATTGAACTGTAGCGTAGAGTTGGAACTACGCGGGACGGCTTATCAAGTGCCCCAGGAACAATTAGAGTGAGTCGCCTTTGAAAATGGAGATAGCGCTAAAGTGAACCGCGCCCGGCGCCGTGCCATTGCCCTGTTTTCCGCCGCCGCCCTCAAACCGTCTAGGGCAACAGCGAAGGCATCTACGCGACCAAGCCATGGAGTTTTGCATCTCGATAACCACCACGCCGATAATAAAAACCTAAACCGGTAAAACTCCGAAGGAAGTTCTTACTCTCGATTTCATCCTATGAAAAATCCCTTGTCCCGCCGCCATTTCATCAAAGAATCCGCGCTGGTTACTGGAGCCGCCGCGAGTCTGCCGCTTCTGCCATCCTTCGCCGCCGGCGCCACTCCGCCCGCCGCTCCATCCGCATCAACGCCGGTCCATGCGTTGCCCGCCGCCGAGTTGCTTACCCTCGACGCATCGGCTCGCCCCCCAGTTGCCCAGACGGCAGGCTTTCATATGGGCACGCCCACCGCGCCCGGCGGCCACACCCTTACGTTGGACAGCCGCAGTCTGCTGCGCGATGGCAAGCCCTGGCTGCTCATCTCGGGTGAATTTCATTTTTCGCGATGTCCGGAGTCGGAATGGCGTGACGAGCTGCTCAAAATGAAGGCGGGCGGAGTCAGCCTCGTGGCAACCTACATCTTTTGGATTCACCATGAGGAGGTCGAGGGCGTATGGGATTGGACCGGCCAGCGCAACCTGCGAAAATTCATCGAGACCTGCCACGATGTTGGTCTGAACGTGCTGCTGCGGATTGGCCCGTGGTGTCATGGCGAAGTGCGAAACGGCGGCTTCCCCAATTGGCTGCAAAAGATGGGCGACGACAGGGTCTTTGAATTGCGCCGCGACAATCCCGGCTATCTCGGTTATGTGACGAAGCTTTACGCGCAAATCAGCCGGCAAACACAGGGGCTCTTGTGGAAGGATGGCGGCCCCATCATCGCCATCCAACTGGAAAATGAATACAGCGGGCCCACGCAGCACCTGATGACGTTGAAACAAATCGCTCGCGGCGCGGGCATGGATCTGCCGCTCTATACCTGCACTGGTTGGGGCTCGGGCGGCGCGGCCCCTTTTGGCGAGATTGCCCCGTTCTCGGGTTCCTATGTGGATGGATTCTGGGACCGCTCGCTGGCCGGCGGCGGGTATGGCGGCGTTCTCCGATTTTCCGGGTCGCGGCGCGCCAGTGCGGCGGAGATGGGCGCGCTCGGCGCCGCTCCGGCGGCAACCAGCACGGCCCCACCAAGCGCGGGTGTATATTCCGCCTTCACATGCGAACTCGGTGCCGGCATGATGTCGAGTTATCACCGGCGCGTCTTCATGGTCCCGGAGGATACCGAATCCCTGGCGCTGGCCAGACTCGGTTCCGGCGTCAATCTTCTGGGCTTCTACATGTACCACGGCGGCCAGAATCCCCAAGGCAAATTGACCTACCTCAACGAAACGCAGGCCACCGGATACTGGAACGATCTGCCGGTCAAGAATTACGACTTCCAGGCTCCCATCGGAGAATACGGTCAGGAACGCGAGCATTACCACTGGTTGCGCCTCCTCGGTTTGTTTCTGAAAGACTTCGGACCCGGGCTTTCCGGAATGACGCCACAAATGCCCACTGCGCGTGGCTCGCTCAACTGGGCCGCCCGTTCCGATGACCTCAGCGGCTACATCTTTGTCAGCCATTATCAGCATCTCTCGCCGCAGCCGAACCGGGAGAATGTTCAGTTCCAAATCAAGCTCGCCAGCGGTGACATTACGGTGCCATCCGAGCCGGTCACGGTTCCCTACAACACCCGCTTTTTTTGGCCGCTCAACTTGGATTTTGGCGGAGTAAAGCTCATCTCTGCCTCCGCCCAACCGATCACTCAGCTCGATGATCGGAATACGCGCTACACCGTATTCAAACAAACCGCCGCGATCCCCGCGGAGTTTGTCTTCGACGCTGCATCCGTCACGGTCGATTCTTCAACCGGAAAAATCTCCGCAGAGAACTCGCAGATTCATCTGCGCAACGTCCAGCCCGGTCAGGGCGCGGCCATCCGGCTGCACGGAAATGATGGGAAAAAACACGTCATCCTTCTGCTTGACGAGGCAACGTCGCTAGGCCTATGGAAGGGCGAGTGGCATGGGCAGCAGCGTCTCTTCCTGACCCACGCGAATTTACTGCTCGATGGTTCCACACTGCGCCTGCGCACGGAAAGCCCGCAGAATCCGGACGCCTGTTCCGTCGCCATCTTTCCCGCCCCGGCAAACCTCACTGACGGCCACAGCAATGTGCCTGCGAAGGACGACGGTCTGTTCCGCCGCTTTTCGCCACATCTCGCGCCAGTTGCGTCATTACAGGCCATCGTTGAACCAGTGAAGCTCGCAGGGCCGGCCCGCACGGTTCCGATTGCCCCATCGGTTCCCTCCCGCAAGCAGGGAATGGCGATGCAGCCAGAGGATGCGGATTTCGCCCAGGCGGCCGTTTGGCGGGTGAAGCTTCCCGCCGATGTTGCCGCCAGCCGCGACCTCCGTCTGCGCGTGCGCTACACCGGCGACGTCGTCCGCGCCTACCACGGCGACAAATTGCTCGACGATGATTTCTACAACGCCCGACCCTTTGAAATCGGCCTGCGCCGCTACGGCCCTTCCATTTATCAGGACGGTCTGGTGCTGAAGATTCTGCCGCTACGTGAAGATGCGCCCATTTACATCACCGATCGTTCCAGGCTCAAATTCGACGGCAACCACACCGCACTTACCCTCGATGGTGTCGATGTGATCGAGACGCGTGAAGTCAGGCTGATGACGGCAAGTTAATCAAATTTGAATTCTGCCCTCAAACACCGCTTCTCCCGCGGGTAGAGGCATAGCTGCCACCCGCAACCCCGGTCAGAACCGCTTGATCTCGATTCCCTGCTTGCGCAGCGCATAGCCCATCTGCCGTGGCGTCAGGCCAAGCAGCCGCGCCGCTTTTGCCTGCACCCATCCGGCACGCTCCATCGCATTCACCAGCCGCTCGCGCTCGCTGAAGTCGCCTTCGCTTGCACCCTCTCCGGAGTGCCCCTCGTCCGTCTCCCCATTGCCCGGCGCAGCGGCGGCACGCTCTGTCTCAGCCGACTCCGCCACTGGATGAGACCTGCTGCCTTCGCCCGTGGCCCGCGTCCTGCTCATCGACCTGCCCATCGCCGCCGAATTGCTCTTGCTGCTCAACTCGAAGTCCTCCGCCTGCAACACGGGGTCCTTGGTCAGCGCCGCGGTGCGCCGCACGCAACTCTCCAGTTCGCGCACGTTGCCGGGAAACTCGCACGCCGTCAGCGCCTCCATGGCGCGCGGAGAGATGCTCAGCGAGACCCCATGCTCCTTGTTGAAGCGCTTCACAAACTCGCGCGCCAGCAGCGGTATGTCCTCCCGCCGCTCGCGCAGAGCCGGAAGAAAGATCGGCACCACGCTGATGCGATAGTACAAGTCCGAGCGGAAATCGCCCGCAATCACCGCCGCCTCCAGGTTCCGGTTGGTCGCCGTCACCAGCCGCACATCCACTTTGATGGTGTGATTGCCGCCCACGCGCTCGAACTCACCCTCCTGCAGCACCCGCAGCAGCTTGGCCTGGAATGTCGTCGATATCTCGCCAATCTCATCCAGAAACAGCGTCCCGCCATTAGCCATCTCGAAGCGCCCCTTGCGCATTCCGATGGCCCCGGTGAACGCTCCCTTGTCGTGCCCAAACAGCTCCGACTCCAGCACCGACTCCGACAGTGCCGCGCAGTTCAACCGTATATAAGGCATCTCCTTGCGCGGAGAGTACTCATGGATCGCCCGCGCAAACAGCTCCTTGCCCGTCCCACTCTCGCCGCACAGCAGCACCGGCAGGTTGCATCGCGCCACCAACTGCACCTTCTCCGTCACCGCGCGGATCGCCGCGCTCGTTCCAATGATCCATGAGATCCCCTCATGCTTCGCCGCGTTCTTTTGTTCCAACTCCTGCTCCAGCCGGTTGCGTTCTTCCATCAACCGCTCGCGGTCGCGCTCCACCATGGTCTGCAGCGCCACCGTCTGCCCCACCAGGTTGGCAATCATCGTCAGGTAGCGCACGTCTTCGTCCAGAGTGCCAGGGGAAGACTGGCTCCCCACCCGCTCGATCGTGATCGTCCCGATGGTGCGGCTCTCGCCCTTGATCGGCACGCCCATAAACGACCGCACCACCGCCGCATCCTCGGCCTTCAGCTCGCTCCACTGGGCGAACAGCGGGCTCCGCGCCACATCGCGAACCACCAGCGGCATTCCGGAGACCACAATCTGCCCCACTGCCTGCTCCGGCAGCCGTTCAAAGTGCTCTCTCGCCTCGGCCTCGTTCCATCCCGCGCCCACCACGGTCGTTGTGCGGTCCTCTTCGTCCAGCAGCGCGATCAGTCCGCCGCTCATGTCCATAAAACTGTGCAGCAGATTCACCACGCCAGCCAGCGCTGTCTCCAGCCGCGCTGGCCGCGTCAGCACCTTCGATATCTCGTAGATGCCCATCAGCGCCGCGTGCGTCCGCACCGACGCCGGCTCAATCGCTTCATGGCGCACATTGGACTCGGACTCATTCGACGCTCGCAAGCTGACGTTCTCCATCTCCCTCTACTCTACCCCCAACCCCTTATCCCTCAAGCAGCAGCAGCCGCGCCGGGTCCAACTTGACATGCCATGGCTGCGGTCGCTCCCGCAGCGTGCGCCACGCGTCTTTACCCAAATCCACCTGCAAATGCGCTGGCTCACTCCCCTGCGCTGGCGCGCGCAGCCGCAGATAGAGCGTCATCTCGTGCGGCGCTTCGCTGGTGCCCATCAGCCAGCATGGAAATGTATTCTCGCCCGTCGCGCCCGGTGCATTGTCTGCGTCTTCCACAATCGCAATCTGGTGCGAACGCACGCCAACGTGGGTCAATCCTTCGGGAACCGCACTCGCCGTCCGCAGCTCGCATCCCCACGCATCCACGGCAATCCGTTCCACGTCCACCCTCCGCGCCGCCACAATGTTCTTGCATCCGGTCAATCGCGCCGCCGCCACCGTGCGCGGCCGCTCAAAAAGTTCCTGCTTCGGCCCGCTTGCAATCATCCGGCCGCCGTCCAGCACCACCAACTCGCTGCAGAACCGGAACGCCTCCTCCATGTCGTGCGTCACAAACAGCACCGCTCCCTTGTACTCCGCCAGCGTCTCGCGCAGTTGCTCCTCGGTCTTGCGTCGCAGGTGCGGGTCCAGCGCAGCGAACGGCTCATCCAGCAGCAGTGCATCCGGCTCAATCGCCATGCACCGCGCAATCGCCACCCGCTGCCTCTGCCCGCCCGAAATCTCTCCCGGCATGCGCTCCGCCAGCTCCGCAATGTGCATCCGCTCCAGATGCCGCGCCACCACGCGCTGTCGCTCCGCCTCCCCCAGCGCGTCCAACCCGAAGCCCACATTTTCCTCCACCGTCATATGCGGAAACAGCGCGTAGTCCTGAAACACAATCCCGATCCTGCGCCGCGCCGAGCGCACATTCTCTCCCGTCCTGCTGTCGAACAGCACGCGCCCATTCAGCACAATCCGCCCGCCATCCGGCTCCGCCACGCCCGCAATCAGACGCAGCGTCATCGTCTTTCCCGCTCCCGACGCGCCCAGAATTCCCACCGCGCCCCTCCCCGAAACCAGCCCCGCGCCCAGCCGCACCTTCAGCGTAAACCGCTCCAGCCGCTTCTCCACGTCAACCTCCAGCGCGGACGAAGTCGCGTCCTCCCCGTCCCGCAGTCCAACCACGCGAGGCACCACAGGAAGCTCCCCCACCTCACCCTGCGCCGTCGGCCCAACCTCCGCTCGCACCCTCTTGCGCACCGCCTTGCTCTCCCGGTTCAGCAGCCGGATCATTCCCAGCGAGATCGCCACAATCAGCGCCACCCACACCGCTGCCAGCCGCGGTTCGCCGTCCTCCACTGCCGAAAAGATCGCAATCGGCATCGTCTGCGTGCGCCCGGGAATGTTCCCCGCCAGCATCAGCGTCGCGCCGAACTCGCCCATCGCGCGCGCAAACGCCAGCACCGTTCCCGCCACCACTCCCGGCCCCGCCAGTGGAAACAGCACCCGCCGAAACACTTTCCACTCCGACGCCCCCAGCGTCCGCGCAGCCTGCAACAGCGTAGGATTCACCTGCTCGAACGCGCCCAGCGCCGTCCGGTACATCAGCGGGAACGCAACCACCGTCGCCGCAATCACCGTCGCTGGCCAGGAAAACACAATCGTAATCCCAACCCGTTCCAGCGCATGTCCCAGCAGGCTGCGCCGCCCGAAGATCAGCAGCAGGAAAAAACCCACCACCGTAGGCGGCAACACCAGAGGAAGCGTCAACAGCCCGTCAATCCATCCCCTCAAACTGAAGGCCCGCCAACCCCATCCCCACAGCCCCCACACTCGTCTCCCGTCCTGCGCCTGCGCCCGGTACATCCACCACGCCGCCAGCAGTCCCAGGAAAAACGTCGCCACAGTGGCAGCGCACGTCGTCGCAATCGAAAGTATCAGCGGCGACGCGTCCATCGGCAATCTCACCATGAAGCCATGGTAAATCCATGCTTCCCGAAGATCGCCGCCGCCGCCGGACTCCGCAGGTACTCGACAAACTGCTGCGCAGCCCCGGTCTCGCGCCCCGCCCCCACCACGGCCACCGGATAGACAATCGGCTCATGCGTCCCCTCCGCCGCCGTCGCAACAATCCGCACCCGCGCGTCGTCATTCGCGTCCGTCGCATATACCAACCCCGCGTCGGCGTTGCCCGTCTCCACATACGTCAACACCTGGCGCACGTCCTTCGCCAGCACAATCTTCCCCTTCACCCGCTCGTAGAGCTTCAGCGCCGTCAGCGTCTCCTCGCCGTACTGCCCTGCCGGAACGCT
>PLOT01000306.1 GCA_003142215.1 Granulicella sp.
CGCAACCCGAAGCCGTCATCCCGCAACCTGAAGCCGTCATCCCCCAACCCGCGCAACCTGAAGCCGTCATCCCGACCGGAGCGGCGGACGGCAGTATCGTCCGTCGCGCAGTGGAGGGATCCCCGCATTCGTCCTTGCTCATAGCCCAAAGCCCACAGCCCATAGCCGGCCCGCAACCACCCGCAACCCTCACCCCGGACCCCTTACCCGCAACCCTCCCCACCCTCCAGGCCGTAGCCGATGCCGCCGGCGCGGCTGCCCCACAGCCAGCCCTGGGCCTGCCGAAGGGTCTCGATGTTGAGACCTGGGATCGTTGTCGTTCCATCCATCCGGGATGCCTTACAGAATCTCCGCCGCCATCAACTCCCGCAGCGTCTCCCGCCGCCGAATCAGCCGCGCCCCCGCATCTCCGTCTCCAGCCCCATCCACCAGCACCTCCGCCGCCCGCGCGCGCGTGTTGTAGTTCGAGCTCTCGCTCATCCCGTACGCCCCCGCGTCCAACACCAGCACCAGTTCGCCAGCCTTCACCCGCGGCATCTTCCGGTCGTGCGCAAAGAAGTCTCCCGACTCGCACACCGGCCCCACCACATCCACCTTCGCGCTCGCCCCGCGCCCCTTCACCACCGGCAGAATCTCATGGTGCGCCTGGTACAGCGCGGGCCGGATCAGGTCGTTCATCGCCGCGTCCACAATCACAAACGTCTTCGCCCCATTCTTCTTCACCACAACAACGCGCGTCAGCAGCCCACCTGCCTGCGCCGCCACAAACCGCCCCGGCTCCACCAGCAGATGCACCGCGCCCAGTCCCGCCGCAGCCTTCCCCAGCGCCACCGCGTACTCCCGCACCTTGCCCGCCGCATCGAACTTCGGCTCCGTCGGCGAGTCGTTATAGTCGATCCCCAACCCGCCCCCAGCGTCCACATAGCGAATCTCGTGCCCATCGCTTCGCAGCTCTTCAACCAGTCCCGCCACGCGCTCCAGCGCCTTGGCAAACGGCCCGACCGCGCGGATCTGCGACCCAATGTGTACGCTCACTCCCGCCGCATCCAGCCACTTCCGCCGCGCCGCCCTGCCATAGATCGCCCGCGCATTGCCAATCTCAACCCCAAACTTATGACTCCCCAGCCCAGTCGAGATATACGGATGCGTCTCAGCAAATACATCCGGATTCACCCGCAGCGCAAACCTCGCCCTCACGCCCAAGGCCTCGGCCCGCGCGGCCAGCAGCTCCAACTCCGCCTCCGACTCCACATTGAACAGCAGAATCCCCGCCTTCAGCGCCGCGTCGATCTCCCACTCCTGCTTGCCCGCGCCGGAAAACACCACCCGCCCCAGCGCAGCCTTGTTCTTCTGTCCGCTCGCCCGCCGGACCCGCTCCAACTCACCGCCGCTCACAATGTCGAACCCCGCGCCCAGCTCCGCCAGCAGCCGCAGAATCGCCAGCGAAGAGTTCGCCTTCACCGCATAGCAAACCGTCGCCTCACGTCCCGCGAATGCCGCCTGAAACAGCCCGAACCGATAACGAATCTGCTCCGCCGAGTAGACGTACAACGGCGTGCCGTACTCCGTCGCCAGCTCCTCCAGCGACACCCCATCGCAACACAATCCACGCCCGCGATAGTGAAACGGCCGCGCCGCGACCGCATCCCGCGCCGCCGCGCCTTTGCCTGTGGTCCTTCGAATTCGCACGTTCAAACCCCGCTCCCCGTGCCGCGTTCAGGCAGCGTGTACGGCGCTTCGGGAATCACGATCCACGCAATGATGTACGCCAGAATCCCAGTCCCGCCAAACAGCACGCACAGCACCCACAGCAGCCGCACCGTGGTAATGTCCCACCCGTAGTGCAGCGCGAGGCCCGAGCACACTCCGCCGAAGACGCGCGGAGTGCGTGGCCGCACAAGCTGCCCGAAGATCGGCGCGCCCACAACCACCGGCGCCACAACCGCACCGCACGCGGGACAGAACCGAGCCGCCGCTTCCACCTGTCTTCCGCAATGAGAGCAATACATCGAACGCCTCCGGGAGTATCTTATTTTGCCACATCACAGACTTCTATACGCAATCGCTCACCGGCCAGTTCCGAGAGAGAAAAGAATTGTCATTCTGACCCTGAGCTTGTCGAAGGGGAAGAATCCCCGTATTTCGTTTGAGGAGCGAGACTCTTCGCCATGAGTGAAACCGTCCCGCCTACTTGCCCGCATACGGCGTCTTTATCAACCGCCGCGCCGCCTCCGCCTGCGACTGGTCGCCTCCGCCCGACGACGCCATCTGATAAAGCTCCACCGCCCGCGCCCTCTGGTGCAGCAGGTCGAACATCTCGCCCGCGTTCAACTGCGCGCGCTTGCGCAGCCAGTCGCTGCACTTCGGCTGCTCGGCCGCCTTCAGATAATTCTCCGCCGCGTCTGCAATGTCGTTCTGCCCGCGCTGGGTGTCGGCCAGTCCGAACCACGCCATCTGCACCCGCGGGTCCATGTAGTAGCCCGGCTTGGCCGCATCCGCCAGCACCACCTTGTACAGCGCGATCGCTCCCGGCCCATTGCCCTCGTCCTTGGTCAGGTTGGCCTCTTCCAATCGGAACAAATAATTGTGCGGAAACTCCACCGCCAGCCCATGCTGCACCGCCAGCGCCTCCGGGTAGCGCCCGTCGTGCCGCAGAAACAGCGACAGCACGGTGCGCGATTCCACCGCCGTCACCACCCCATGCGCCGCGCAGTCGCGCAGCAGCGCCAGCCCCTGCTCCTTGTTCCCTCCCAACCCCATCACCCCCACCACAATGCGCACCCAGCGCGGCAGGCTCGCAACCGCGAACTTCTGGATGCCAATCGCCATCTTCGCGTCCGTGTACTCGGGATCGATCTTCAACACCTGTTCCGAGTCGCCCCGCGAAGCATATCCCTGCCGCGCCGCCGCCACATAGCTGTGGTCCACCAGCGTGATGAACGCCGCGTGCATTCCGCGGATGTATCCGCGCGCAAAGTACGCATTCTTGTCGCTCGCATTGGCCTTGATGCGGTCGTCGGCGAGCCGTGTTCCGGTGTTGGTCAGCCATTCAATGCGTTGCCGCGTCGCATCTGGCACCGGCACATTCCGCTTCGACGTCAAAAAAGAATCGTGTGCATAGTACGTCGTATCCAGCAGGTCCTGATGATAAAGCTCGCGGAAGACGGTAAACATCAACTCGTACCCGTAAGCCATCGGCTCCTGCGGATGCGCTTTCAGCACCGCACCCGACCGGCTCAGCGCGCCATCGAAGTCGAGAACATAAAAATGCTCGTACGCATCCCTCACCACGGGATCGAAGTTCAATGGATCGGAGTGCTGAATCGCATCGTTCCTCTGCTGTGCGGAGGCGCTTACGATAGACGCGTCGCCAGCGGGCACGGCGCCGGCAAGCGACATCAGCGCCAGCGCAACCACGCAAGCCAACCCAGCATGCACACTGCCCAAAACAAAGCTGCTAATTGAGCGCCTATGGCGAGCGCCTGGCACAAACGATGAATCAACGGAACGCATCGGATCCACTGCTCGCAACGATTTCTACTCCCCGTCATGCGGCCTGCTCGACACGCAAACCCCACTCCATAGACTGTACCTTGAAGTACTGTGCCCTGGAACTTGGACTCGTCAGGATATGGAAAGACTTCCCGGCATCAGGAGTGGGCCGCAATCCGGCCGAACGGTATCCTGCGCCACCGCCGCACCCAGACGGAAACCAGGTTGCTGCAAACGGATGCGCCCCTGAAACGAATCAGGCTCGGATGCTTTTGCGAAACCGGAAGAAGCGATGCTCGCAGATGTTGCAGCGCAAGGGCACCATGCCGATGCTGCGCAACAAGAAATCAAACAGTCGGTGATGCGACCTACGGATGTCGCGTTCATGACACTTCGGGCATTTAACAGCCATAGCTGGCAATCTCCTGAAAACCTATGGCCCGGCTAAGTAGGTCTTCCAAGGCGGATTCCGCCGCATTTCAGAGTTGCAAGACGTTACAATCCCCAAGGCGCGGTGCGGCTTGGAGAGTGTACCAATATGATGCACTCCCCGTGACAAATTCGCAATCTGGAGGAACATTTCAGGTACATTTCAATCGTGCCCTTAGACTCACTCTTTAGCGCCGGGAAGTCGTTCTTTGCGCAGAAATCAGCCATCGTATGACCCGCTTTGAACTGCTTCATTTGCTCGTCGCGCAGGCCCGGTCCAACGGCTTCGACTTTCGCAAGTGGTACACCACCAGGCTAGGCTTGCCGTGGGAGTCCACCCAGCAGTCGGTCGAAACCCTCTCCACCGAGCGCCGCTACTACGCCCTCCTCTTCTCCCACGACTTCGCCTCCAGCTTCTGGAAGCCCGGAGAGCGCATCACCTTCCAGGTGCCCAATCAGACCTTCACCCGGCGCATGGCGGATGGCTCCATCGCCACCGTCTCCCGCAAGGCATACACACGGCGCAGCACCCGCCCAGACGCCTGGCGCTATCACCTGCGCGAGCTCGCCCTCTCCGAGGAGCCCCTGCGCACCATGCGCAAGTACCTGCGTGTCGAAGAAGACCTCGACCCCGACGACGACCAGCCCGCGCCATCCATCGTCCCCAGCCAAACGCCCCCGCCAAAGTCCCTGGACAAACCGGCCCCCGCGAAGATTGCCCTCGTGCGCCGCCGCCTTACTTGAGACCCGGCTGCTTCAACCCCGACAGCGCCTTGCGCGCCTCCTTGGCCTCTTTGTCCGTCGGATCCAGCTTCAGACACGCGTTGTACTCCGCAATCGCCTCGTCCGGCTTCTTCAACCTCAGCGCCGCCGTGGCCAGCGCAAAGTGCGCGTCCGGATCGTCGGGCGCAGTCTTCACCGCATCCTGGCTGCGCAGATACGCCCCTTGCAAGTCGCCCGTATCGGTGTAGAACTTGGCCACGCTCAGGTCCTCGGCCTCGCGCTCGTCTGCCGTCTGTAGCTTCGTCCCCACGGGATTCACCCGGTGCAGCAGGTGTCTGCCCGGAGTGCCTTCGCTGCCCTTGTCCATCAGCCCCGCCGCGCCCGGAGTTCCCGCCGCGTCCGGCGGCCCCGCTGGATCAGCCGCATCGCCGCCAGAGCTGGAGCTGCTGCTCGATGAACTGGAGCTGTTCGCATCCCAACCGCCGTTCGCATCTGGAGTACCGCTCACGGCAGCGTCCTTCCCCTCCTCGCCGGGAAATGGAAAGTCGCCGTCCAATCCCTTCTTCCCTGCCGGTGCTGCGCCCGAAGCCGCGCCGGGAGCGTCAGCCGTCTGCGGAATGCCGCCGGGCTTCGCCGGAGCCGCATACGGCGTTAGCGAAGTTCCACTCCCACTCGCCTCGTCCGGAAACGGAAACTGTTCCGTCGCGCTCGACTTTCCCGAGACTGCCGGCGTCGTGCCGCACGGCACAGGCTGCGGCGCCACCGAACAAGGCGCGAGATCGGACGTGGGAGCGGGAGCTGCCGCAGGCGTGGTCGCGGGAGCTTTCGCAGGCGTGGCCGCGGGAGCTGCCGCAGGCGTACTCTGCGCGCCGCAGGCAACCCCCGCCCACGCCGCCCATACACCTCCAACCATTGCCATCCAGCAGTGTCTCCGCATCTCGATCCCCTTCCCCTCCAGTTTAGTACTACAGTTGTAAATCGAAATTCCGGAGGGAGCCGGGGGCTTCAGCCCCCGGAAAGAGTGCCCATTTCGAGGGCCTTCAGGCCCGGGCTCTAGTCGCGTTTCGAGGACTCAAAGGAAATACAACTGTAGTATTAGACGATCCGCCCTGCCCAAACGTCTTCGCCCAACCCATTCGATAGTATCCGCCTCGCGCGTTTGTTATAGTCAGCTCAGCATGTTGTCTCCCGGACTCATCGTTCGTTCCTCCTCCATCCACGCCGCCGGCTGTTTTACGTTGCGCCCCATCGAAAATGGGACCCGCGTCTGCGAGTACGATGGCCAGCGCATGTCCAAGTCCGTCGCCGACGCCCGTTACGAAGGCCGCCCCGTCACTTACCTCTTTCACTGCGGCCGCAACACCGTCATCGACGGCTTCGGAATGGCCATGTTCCTCAACCACAGTTGCAACCCCAACTGCGAGACCACGCAGGACGCCGACGGACGCATCTTCATCTCCACCATACGCAACATCGCCGCCGGCGAGGAGCTCACCTACGAGTACAACCTCCATGACTCCGACGAAGACGAGGCGCCCTGCTTCTGCGCCGCTCCCAACTGCCGCGCCACCATGTTCAGTCCCCTCGAACTGAAGCGCCGCGCCCGCCGCGCTGCCGCGGGCAAGCCCGCCGCCAACCCCTGAGACTCCCCCTAGTTGTCGCTCAGCACATCCGCGTTGTAGTTCACCAGCATCGTCTTGGCCGGCGAAGGCAGCTTGCCCAGCGAAAACATGTGGTCGATCGTCGTGTTGCCAGCCATCGGCGCTTTAATGAACGTGATGGTCGTCCCGTTCTCCAGTTGCAGGATGAGCTTTCGATGCGATCTCGGCAATTCGGTCAAGCACCTGTTTGACTTCGTCCGAGACCAAGTCATCTGGCACATGGGAAACGAGCCTGTAATAGTCGGCCTTCCTCATTTCCATGTATTGCCCAATCCGTCTGTAAAAGTCGGGAAAGACCAAATCCAGAAACTCGTCGCTCGCCTTCACTGTTCTCCACCAGGGATCGCTCAAATCCCTAAGTGCTGCGGGAATGACGCGGTCGCGCACAGCCTCTCTCATGGCCATGACCGCAGCATCTATTGAGGCCCCTTCCAGAAGTGGGCCACCTGCGACTTGAGCACCGATCTCTCTCGCATAAGATTCCAGGGTTGCCGGTTGGCAAATGTAGTTTTCTATTTCATGGCGCACCCACTTCATCTCCATAAGAGCAGGTGCGGTTTGGAGTTCGGGAGCGTCACTGTCAACCAACAAATACCCGACCAAATCGGGTTTAGCCTCAGCCAGTGCATGAAAGTGCCTCCGGCCATCGTTTGGCAGGTTTCCTATGGGGAACAAAAACGGTGACTGTAGTGCGTCCTTCGCCGTGTGATTCAGTTTTTTCGCAAATGCTCGGAGAATACTCAAATCCGTGTAATCCTCCAGGTAGATGATCCATCCAATTTGCTCAGCGAGGTAGTACTGATCGTAGCGGACTGTACTCAACGCGCTTTTCACCGTTGCTGTTCGGTTGCCGGGAATTTGGTGCGGCTTGCCTAGAAACGCAACCACGCTGCCGTCGCCCATGTTTGCAGCTTGGTTCAGCACTTCCTCGGAATGGCTTGCCACAATGAGCTGGCTACCGCTTTCTAGTGCGGACTCTCTCAGCTTGAGGTAAATCTCTCGCTGCCTCAAGATTTCGAGATGTGCATCTGGCTCATCGAGCAGGAGGACCGCTCCCGGATGAAGGGCAAGATAGGCTAAGAGAAGGAGCGTTTGTTGAAGGCCAAGTCCGGAGCAAGTCAGGTCAAGCTTGACCTCGTTTTCATCCCTATATGTCATCTGGATCTCCCCGCGCTCTGGAATATATTCCGGAAAATCCAGCTTCACTTTAAACAGGTCCTGCATATGCGAAACAAGCTTTGTCCAAGCCGATGCATTCCCCTTTTCGTCTTTTTTGGTAGAGAGTAAATAGCACAGATTGCGCAATACCTCCGCGGTTCGCCCGTCTCCCAGCCTTACGTTGATCGCACCGCTGTCAAGACGTGTCTCTGTGGAACTGACGCCTGACATAGGAGGCAAAAATGCGATTTCCACGCCGCTCGCCTCTTCCGGTATCGGCATCCGTTTGGGTTGCTTGCCCTCCGTCATTCTCAAAGGGCGGCAGGCAAACGACTCGTCGTTCGAGTAGTCAAACTCCAGGCCACACTCCCATTCCTTGCCATTGGTATAACCGCCGACCAGGACGTCAATTCGAATGTTCTTGGTCTCTTGCACTCCATTCAGCTTTTGAACGTCGCGCACATGCAACTTGTGCCAAAGTTGTTTTGCGTCATCACCGGGAACAAATAGGTCGCGCCTGTTAAATATTCACGCCTGGGCGCTTTTCCGGAGCCCCTGCGCCCCGTTTCTCCTTCCATCGGCGTAGACCTAACTCCCAAAGGGCAAACGCCTGTAGCGCCGTCGTTTTCCCGGAGTTGTTAGGGCCAATAAAAACCACTGGGCTCGATAGGGGAATCACAACGTCTTCAAACCGTTTGAAATTTCGAATGACTATTTTTGTCAACATGATTCCCGTTCCCGTTCCGCCGAAATCGGCGCACTGAATGGCTATTTATAGCCACTGGTGTCCGGTTAGATGTT
>PLOT01000277.1 GCA_003142215.1 Granulicella sp.
GTCAAGCAGCTTCGCGCGGCCTTCGCTGGTCACGCGCGGCTGAGCGGTGGCCTGGTCGCCATCGAAGGCGAAAATCTGCTGCGCGAGGCGCTCGACAGCGGACTTCCGCTGAAGACCATCTTCCTCAGCGAGCGCGTCGCGCCGCCTGCATGGCTTCCGCGCGGCGTTGAGTTGCTGGTTCTGGCTGAGGAGGTCTTCGCCAGCGCGGTCGATACGCAGCACCCGCAGGGGATCGCGGCGCTGCTGGTGCCTCCGGTCTGGAAGATCGAGTCCGCGCTCCCCGCAAACGATAACGCTGCGCTGCTGCTGGTCGCCGCGGGCCTGCAGGACCCGGGCAACCTGGGCACGCTGATTCGCTCGGCGGAGGCGTTCGGCGCGACTGCGGTTCTTACCACCGCGGGCACGGTGAGCGAGTGGAACCAGAAGGCCGTGCGCGCCTCGGCCGGATCGGTCTTCCGCGTTCCCGTCGTTGCGATCACAGCCGAAGAGCTGATCGCGCTGAAGTCGCGGGGCGTGCGCCTGCTGGCCGCCGTCGCGCCCAACTCCGATTCTGACATCGCTTCCAAAGCCAACTCCGAAGTTACGCGGAAAGCGCGCGTCGTTCTTCCTGCACCAGAGACGGACCTGGCTTGCGCCTGCGCGCTGATGATCGGCAACGAGGGCGCGGGTCTTGCAGACGAATTTCTCTCGCTGGCCGACGCGCGCATTACGATTCCCACACCGGGCCGCGTGGAGAGCCTCAACGCGGCCGTCGCCGGATCGCTGCTGCTCTATGAAGCCTCGCGGCAACGCACCTCGAACCTTGAACCTCGCACCTCGAACCTGCTTCCATGAACCTCTTCAACCCCACTCCCGACGACGTCGCAGCGCAGGCCAGCCACGCGCCGCTGGCCGATCGCATGAGGCCGCGCACGCTGGACGAGTTTGTCGGGCAGGAGCATCTGCTGGGGCCGGGCAAGCCGCTCGCGCTCGCCATCGCGCACGACGATCCCACCTCGATGATCTTCTGGGGGCCTCCCGGCACCGGCAAAACAACCCTGGCCAAGATCATCGCCGCGATGACGCAATCCACCTTCATCGAATTCTCCGCCGTCATGTCCGGCATCAAGGAGATCAAGGCCGTGATGGTTGCCGCGGAGAAGGCCGCCGGATTCCGTTCGCGCACAATCCTGTTCATCGACGAAATCCATCGCTTCAACAAGGCGCAGCAGGACGCGTTTCTGCCATATGTGGAGCGCGGCGCGATCCGCCTGATCGGCGCGACCACCGAGAACCCATCGTTCGAGCTGAATGCCGCGCTGCTCTCGCGCTGCCGCGTCTATACGCTGCTGCCGCTGACGGAGGCGCAGATCGTCGCGCTGCTCGATCGCGCGCTCGGCGATAGCGCCCGCGGCGTAAATTCAGCACGCGGCCTCGGCGCGTCTGGAGTTGCAGCCGATGAAGACGCGCTTGCGACAATTGCGTCCTACGCCAGCGGCGACGCGCGCAATGCGCTCAATGCGCTCGATGTAGCGGCGAATCTGGCCGCCGAAGAACCAGCCCGGCGCATCACGAAGGAGATTGCCGCCGAGGCGTTGCAGCGCCGCGTTCTGCTCTACGACAAGAAGGGCGAGCAGCACTACGACATCATCTCCGCGCTGCATAAGAGCGTGCGCAACTCCGACGTGGACGCCTCGCTCTACTGGCTGGCGCGCATGTTGCAGGCCGGCGAAGACCCCATGTACGTCGCACGCCGCATTGTGCGCATGGCGGTGGAGGACGTTGGACTGGCCGCGCCCGAGACGCTCAACCTATGCCTCTCCGCGCGCGACGCGATGCACTTCCTGGGCCCGCCGGAGGGCGACCTCGCGCTGGCACAGGCCATCGTCTACCTGGCGCTCGCGCCCAAGTCGAACGCGGTCTACACCGCCTACGGGGCCGTGTGCGGCGACATCGAAGCCACCGCCGCGGAGCCCGTCCCACTGCACCTGCGCAACGCTCCCACCAAGCTGATGAAGTCGCTGGACTATGGCAAGGGATACCAGTACGCGCACAATGTGGAAGGGCGCGTGGCCGACATGGAGTGCCTGCCGCCGTCGCTCGCCGGCCGCCGTTACTACCACCCGACACAGGAGGGCCGCGAGAAGCTGCTGGCCCAGCGCATGGACGAGGTTGCGCGCATCCGCCAGGGCAAGCACAAGCGAGAATAGACATTCTGACGGAGAGGGGTGTATGTCTTCCCTCCATGACAATGGCGAAGCCGATCTACTTCACGCTTCCCGGCCTTTGTCTGCAAAAGAGCCAGCCTGCCCCAATGCCGGATGCGACCAGCAGCAGGGTGGACGGCTCGGCAGTCACGCCGATGGCCGGCGTCGATTCGGAAGAGACGATGGGTGGCGAAGACGGTACGCCGGTCGACGAAGACGGAACACCGATCGACGGTGGGCCGCTGCTGAGCACGGGCGGGATGGAACTTGCAGAGAATGGCCACGAGTTGGCAACTGAATCCGGCATGACTTCCCCAGCCTGGGATGGCATGTCCTCCATCAGTATTCCATCCGGGAAGGCAGATGGTGTCCCGCTCTGAAAGGCAATCGGCGACTCGCTAAAGTCAAGAAGATCGACGTCGGGGGAAGTATCCTCTAGGGCGAGCGGAGTGCGGGCTAAGAGGGCGAGCGGAGTGCGGGCTGAGTCGGCTTCGAAGGGGATGGCAGGGGTCTCGCAGGCAAAGTTCACCTTGTCCATGGCCTCCTGCGTAGTCATCGCATACCGTGGCCGCTGGACCTTCGGATTGGACTTCCAGTTGGGATGGCCGGTTCGCCATCTTGCCCAGGCAAGCGCGGTTGCCTTGCTGACACGATTGCGCACCGGCACAGTGATGTAGGTGCGCACAAGGCGTTGACAGGCAGGAGAGGCATGGACCGCGACGGCGCCAATCGCCAGCGCAATCAGGACTGCGGCAAGGACGATGGATGGAATGCGTATGCGGGGGCTGATCATCCGCGCCCCTTTCTATCGAAGCGATCACACTGCGCGACGGATTACGACCGCACTTCATTCATCGACGCGGCACGAGGGGGACTTTAGGATCGCGTCCGGCACGTTCGCCTTGCCCTGACCGGATGCAGGGGGGCCAATTACCGCACTCTCATTGCGATGTGCTGGAGAGCCGGCTTTCAATTTGCGGAAAAGATAATTGCTTTGCGCATTACAGCTTTGCGTCGCGCTCGATTGCCGCCAACACCAGCCCCTTGGTCAGAAACTCCGGCAGAACATCCGGCGCGCTGCCAGCGGTCGCGGGATAGAGGACATACGTTGGCACTCCGGCGCGGCCCAGCGTGGCCAGCTTCTGTGTGATGCCGGGATCGCCGTTGGTCCAGTCGGCCTTGAGCAGCACAAAGTTGTGCGTACGCAACGCGTTCTCTACATCCGCCGAGCGCAGCACGGCCCGCTCGTTGAACTGGCAACTGAGGCACCACGCGGCGGTGAAGTCGATGAAGACTGGGTGGCCCGCGGCGCGCGCAGCGTCCAGCGCCTGCTCGGAGTACGGCTGCCAGAGCAGGACCGCGTCTGCGGTTGCGTTTGAAGCAGACGCGCCTGCCTGCGCCGCGTTCTGCTGCGTTGCACTTGACTGAACCGGAACTTCTGTCCGCGGCGCATTGCGCGTCTGCGAGAGCGGAATGGCCAGCCCCAGCGCAATCAGTACGAGCGCCGCGATCCGGCTCGCCCACTTCGCCGGCCATCGGCCCAGCGCCCATCCTGCAATCGCCAGCAACAGGAAACAGAGCAGCAGAAGCGCCATCTGGTTCACGCCGCTGGCAATTCCGCTGGCCGCATGCAACTGGCCGTAGACCCACGCCAGCCAGATCGCGGTTGCGAAGAGCGGCACGGCGGTACACTGCTTCAGCAACTCCATCCACGCGCCGGGCCGCGGCAGTACGCGCACCCACGCCGGCTGCCAGCTCAGCAGAAGATACGGAGCGGCCAGTCCCAGCGCAAGCGCGGTGAAGACGGCGAAGGTTACCGCTGCCGACTGCGTCAGCGCGAATCCGATCGCCGCGCCCATCAGCGGGGCGGTGCATGGAGTCGCCACTACGGTGGCCAACACTCCGGTGAAGAAGCTGCCCGCGTAGCTCTGCTTCCTTTCCCCATGGTCAGGCCGATCGACCAGTGAGCTGCCCACCGAGGTGAGCGAGAGGCCGATCTCGAACTGCCCCGCCAGCGAAAGCGCGAGCAGGAAGATCAGCGACGCAAGCAGCGCGATGAAGACGGGCGACTGCAACTGGAAGCCCCAGCCCGCGTGGCCTCCCGTGGCGCGCAGCAGTAGCAGCACGGCCACAATCCCCCAGAACGAGAGCAGAATTCCCAGCGCGTAAATAAAGCCGTGGCGCAGCAGATGCGCGCGACTCTGGCTGGAGCTTTGCACCAGCGCAAGCCCCTTCAAAAAAAGAACGGGAAAGACGCACGGCATCAGGTTGAGCAGAATGCCGCCGAGAAAGGCTAGGCCGATCGCGCCAATCGCAGTCGTGCTTGTAGCGGAGCTGCTGCCTGCGGGCGCGGCCTCACCGGGGAGCACAGGCGCGGTCACTTCGTACGCCACTGTGTCGGAGAGCTTGAAGACTCCGTGCAGCGTCGCGGGCAGGGTTGCGAGATCGGGCGAGCGCTCGACAGTGAGCCGCACTCCATCGCGCCGCGCTTCGACGTGCTCATTCGCTGAATAGACGATTGCGTTGGTCGTGGGAGTTCCGTCCGGCGCGAGGTCTGCGGGATCGGGATAGAACTCCGCGTTGGTCTCGCGTCTGCCGTCGATCAGCGTGAGCACAAACTGGTGCGCTCCACCGGTGACGGAGAACTGTGCGCCCGCGGGCAGTGGCTTGGGAATCAGCGAAAGAGCATTGCCGAGCGCGCCGGCGAGTGGCACCTGCGGCGCTCCGGACTGGACGACGAGGTCGATGCCGAGATGCGCGTTGCCGGGAACGCAGAGCTCGGCGCAGACAAGCCAACTCACCTGCGCGTCCAGATGCAGCGGCCCCGGCCTCAGTGTCGAGGCGGCAGAGATCGTCACGGGAAACGCGACCTCACCCTCGTAGCCGAAGTCCATCAGCGGGCCGAGCGGCAGCCGCTGTGGAATGGGAAAGCGCATCGGCCCGGCGCTGACGCCCGCAGGCAGCGTCCACGCGATCTTCGGCGGCTCGCCGGAGTCGCCCGGGTTGATCCAGTAGACGTGCCAGTGCTTTTCCATCGTGAGCACAAGGCCGACCTGCTGCGTGCCGCCGGGCGCTATCGACGGGCCGAGCGCGATCAACTCCGCGGTCAGGTGCTGCGCCTTCGCCGGGCCCGGGCCACCGTCGCCGGCCAGCGCAATCTGCGCGCGCGCGTTCGCGGCGGCGGCAACGCCGAAGATCGTCAGCAGCAGCGCAAGAACAGTTCGTCGAACTCTCACGGTATCCCCCCGCATCTCTTCGGCTCCTCGTGACTATGCGATCTCGTCGTCCTCGATTGCGGCCGGGAAATTTCCTTCGCGCCTCATGCGCAGATAGCCGCGGATGAAGGGCTCCAGATCGCCGTCGAGCACGCGGTCCACATCGCCCACTTCCACGCGGGTGCGCAGGTCTTTGGCCATGCGGTACGGCTGCAGGACGTAGCTGCGAATCTGCGAGCCGAAGCCGATCTCCAGCTTCGTGTCTTCAATCTTGCGCGTGGCCGCCTTCTTCTTGTCCAGCTCGTACTCATAGAGCTTCGACCGCATCATCTTCATCGCCTGATCTTTGTTCTTGTACTGCGAGCGCTCATTCTGGCATCCCGTCACAAGGCCCGTCGGGATGTGCGTGATGCGCACGGCTGAGTCGGTGGTATTCACATGCTGCCCGCCCTTGCCGCTGGAGCGGTAGGTGTCGATGCGCAGGTCTTCCACCTTCAGGTCGATCACAATCGTCTCGTCGATCTCCGGGCTGACGAATACGCTGGCGAAGCTGGTATGCCGCCGCTTGGCCGAATCAAACGGCGAGATGCGCACCAGCCGGTGTACGCCCGATTCGCCGCTCAGCAGGCCGTAGGCAAACTCGCCGGTGATGGTGAAGGTCGCCGACTTGATGCCCGCCTCGTCGCCATCCTGAATCTCGTGGATGTTGGTGCGGAAGCCCTGCCGCTCCGCCCAGCGCAGATACATGCGCATCAGCATCTCGGCCCAGTCTTGACTTTCCGTCCCACCCGCGCCGGGATGTACGGTGACGATGGCGTTCAGCGCATCGGTCTCGCCGGAGAGCATGGTCTTCGATTCGAGCTTCTCCGAAAACTCGACCAGCGCGGGAATCTCGCGTTCGAGGTCGGGCTCGGTGGCTTCGCCTTCCTTCGCAAGCTCGAAGTAGGCCTCGATGTCGTCGGAGCGGCGGAGGAGTTCGGCGTCGTCGGCCAGCAGCGTCTCCAGCCGCTTGCGCTCGCGCATCAACGGCTGCATACGCACCGCATCTGCCCACACGGTGGGGTCGGCGATCTTCTCTTCGATGACTGCCAGTTCGCGCTTCAGGCGGCCCGAGTCAAAGATACTCCCGCAGTTCGCGAACCCGCTCGCGCACCGGGGAGTATCGGTATTCCAGATCGTCGATCATGCTTCAAGTTTACCCCGCCCACGCTCATAGCTCACAGTTCAAAGCCCATAGCTGGACGAAGTCCTCATAAACCATCGTCCGCCAGCAGAATCCGCAGGTCGCGCAGGTTGTGGCCGGTGGGGCCGGTGACCACCGTCGCGCCTGCTCGGCTCAGCCACGAAGACGAATCAAACTCAGCCAGCGCGCGCAGCGCAGAATCGCGAGTCGCGTCGCAATCGATTATGTGCTCATCCACAATCGCGCCCGCCGCGTCACTGTTGCCGTCGATGCCGTCGGACCCAGCCGAGAGCACCGCAACCGGCCCATCTTCATCACACAATTGCGTAGCCATATATAGCGCGAAGTGCTGATTCCGCCCGCCTTTCGCGCTCGCGAACGATGCGTCCACGCGAACCGTGACCTCGCCCGCCGAGATGAGGCAGACGCGCGAATGCTCGCGGCGAAGCTGGCGCAGGCGGTCGAGCAGATAATCAGCAGCCGCGTCATAGCTCCAGTCGTCGCAAGCGTTGTCGATGACTGCATAAAATCCGAGCCGCTCTGCGTACCCACGCGCGGCCTCTGCCATCTCGTCGCTGTCTACGAGCTTGCAGATGCGAGCAGTCAGTTCATCCGGCTTGGGCGTCTCCGGCAACTCCGGCGACGCAAAAAATCGCCGCACCGACGCAGGAAATCGCTCCATCAGGTTGTACCGCGCAAGAATCTCGCGGCATTCAGCAACCGTGGTCGAATCGCCAATCGTAGGCCCGGAGCCGAGCGCGTCCAGATGCGCCGGAGGCACGTCGGAGACCAGCAGCGAGAGCGTCCGCGCCGCGCCCGCGGCCAGCGCAAGCCGCCCTCCCTTCACCGCGGAGAAGTGTTTGCGCACGCAGTTCATCTCGACGATCGACGCTCCGCTGTGTACCAGCGCGCGGTGGAACGCAACCGTATCGTCGAGCGAGATTGCTTCGTCCAGCGGCAGCTCCATCATGGCGGAGGCACCACCGCTGATGAGGAAGATGCAGAGCGCGGCGTCTGGTGTGGTGGCGTCGGGTGCGTGTAGAAGTGAAAGCGCGGCGCGCGCTCCGGCGAACGACGCCTCATTCGGCACCGGATGTCCGCCGCAGAAATACTGAATCGTCGCTGGCAGATTCTCCGGTCGCTGCGCCGCGATCAGCACTCCTTGCAGCTCACACGTACTCGGCAACCGCAGCCGCACCAGCAACGCATTAAGCATCGCCGCAGCAGCCTTCCCCGCCGATACAACACGCACTCGCCGCAGCCGGTCAAGAGCAATCGCTTCGCCGCCCTCCACCACAAGCCGCGCGCCCTCCGCATCGACGACCACTCGCAGCTTGCGGTCGAAGGCGCGTTCGATGCTGCAATCTTCCAGCGCCTGCTCGAATAGGTCGCGCGCTATGTCTTTCAGGCTTGCCATGTCAGCGCTCATTCGGCCACCTGCGCGAAGGCGTACGGCCCTTCGGGGATGAGCGCGACACGCGCGCCTGTTGGCAGTCTGTCGAGCAGCGCGGCGACCGCCTGGTTTACATCGGCGAAGCAGTGCTCGCCCAGTGCGCCGATCTGTTCCGGCGCGACGCCGGGAGTGTAAATAAAAATCTCGTTCCTGAGTCCGGCCAGCGCAATTTTCTCCAACTGCCACTGGTCGATGACGACCGGCGCGCTCGCAATCTGGTTCAGGAACTGCTGCGGTCCCGCGTAGCCGCGCAGCATCGCGGCGAACTCCGGCGATCCGATGCCCTCGGCGCACTCGCATAGGAGCAGAATCCTGCCGCCGGGCCGGACGATGTGGTGCGCGGCGTGGACGCCCTTGAGCGACTGGTAGAAGGTGAGGTCCAGCGGATGTCCGGCGGCGCTGGCGATGGCCGCGTCGAAGAACTGCGGCACCAGCGTCCTCGTGGACAAACGAACGAAGTCGACTCCCGCGGCGTGGGCCTGCTCCGGCGCGCCGGCAAAGACGCCGCAGATGGCGCGCTGCTGGGTAAGCGCCACGTCCAGCAGAAAGTCGTGGCGCGCCATGCGCACCACCTCCAGCAGCTCGGCGTGCAGCGGATTGTGGTCGATGGATCCCTCGCTGGCCAGCGGCTCGCGCATGAAGCGCGGCGAGTGCAGCACCTGGATCGTCTGCTCGGCGGCCAGGCCGGGCGCGATCAGCTTGCGCCCGCCGGAGAAGCCGAGCATCCAGTGCGGCTCGATGAAGCCGAGCGTGATGTGCAGCTCGGCATCTATAAATCGGCGGTCGATATACACCGGCGTTCCGCTGGCGGTCACGCCCAGCCAGCGATGGTCGGCCAACGCGCGCGCGTCGTGGTTGACGACTCGGTAGCGCACGGCGATCTTCGGGCCGAGGATCGCCCGAATCTCTTCAGTGGTCGCGCACCGGTGCAGGCCGGTCGCAATCAGAATCGTGATGCCGTCCACGGGAATGCCCGCCGCGTGCAGCCGCTCCAGCAGCGGCGGCAGCGTTAGATGGTTGGGTGCGGGTCGCGTGATGTCGCAGACGGAGATGGCCGCCGTGCGCTTGCCCGCCGCGAGTTCAACCAGCGGCCGACAACCGATGGGATTGTCCAGCGCCGCGCAGATGGCCGCGGCTGTGTCCGCCAGCGCGCCTGCCGAACGTCCTTCGACGACCGAGTAGCGCGGCCCGTCGGGAAGAGAGACCGTCAGACCTGTCTTGCCAAAGGCGAACGCTGCCTGCATGGGCGCCATCTCCGAGTGATTACTTGTCGGTGAGCGCGGCCACTCCCGGCAGGGTCTTGCCTTCGAGGAATTCGAGCGATGCGCCGCCACCGGTGGAGATGTGGGTGATCCGGTCCGCCACCCCAGCCTGATGCACCGCGGCAACCGAATCTCCACCGCCCACGATGCTGGTTGCGTCGTTGTTGGCCGCCACCAGCTCGGCAATCGCATTCGTCCCGTGCGCAAACGGCGCCAGCTCGAAGACGCCCATCGGTCCATTCCACAGGATGGTGCGCGCGTCGGCAATCTCCTTGGCAAAAAGATCGATCGTCGCGGGGCCAATGTCCAGCGCCATCCAGTCGGCGGGGAACGCGCCCTTGCCACTGAAGATCTGCGTCTTGGCGTTGGCGGCGAACTTGTCGGCGAGAACGTGGTCAACGGGCAGCAGCAGCTTGACGCCCTTGGCGTTGCCCTTCTCCAGCGCCGCCTTGGCGACGTCAACCTTGTCCGCCTCGATCAGCGACTTGCCGGTGGCCTGGCCCAGCGCGTTGAGGAAGGTGTAGGCCATGCCGCCGCCGATCAGCAGCGTGTCGGCCTTGTCCAGCAGGTTGTCGATCACGTCGATCTTTCCCGAGATCTTCGATCCGCCGATGATGGCGACGAAGGGACGGTCCGGCTCGGTGAGCACCTTGCCCAGGAAGTTCAGTTCCTTCTCCATCAGCAGGCCGGCGGCCGATTGCGCAACGAAGTGGGTGATGCCCTCGGTGGAAGCGTGGGCGCGGTGCGCGCTGCCGAAGGCGTCGTTGACGTACACGTCGCACAGCTCGGCGAGCTGCTTGGCGAAGGCCGGATCGTTGGCCTCCTCTTCCTTGTGGAAGCGCAGGTTCTCCAGCAGCAGCGTCTGGCCGGACTCCAGCTCGCGCGACATCTCCTTGGCAACCTCGCCCACGCAGTCGGGCGAGAAGGCCACGTTCTCCGACTCGTTGAAGAGCTTGTCCAGCAACTGGCGCAGGCGCGTGGCAATGGGGCGCAGGCTCATCGCCTCCACCGGCCTGCCCTTTGGGCGTCCCAGATGCGAGCAGAGGATGACCTTGGCCTGGTGGCGCAGCGCGTACTCCAGCGTGGGCAGTGTCTCGCGAATGCGCGTGTCGTCAGTGATGACGCCATCCTTCAGCGGAACGTTGAAGTCGACGCGGATGAGCACGCGCTTGTTGGCAAGGTCGAGGTCGCGGATGGAGAGCTTTGGCATACACACAGAATATGTTGTTTTGCCCCCGATGGGAACCCGCGGATGCAAGATGCCCCTTCGCGCCACCCGTGGCCCACTCGTGCGCCGGAGAATTCACCCGCGCGAAACACCCTTGTGAAATCTGCCTCAGGTACTAGCCGCCAGTAGCGAGATAAACAGCGCAACAAACGAAATCATCGCGGAGACCATTCCCATCCAGCGTTGTCTGCCCCCGCCAAAGCCGAACAGAACTACCGCGACCGGAGAGATTGCGAGCGCGTAGAACATCCCTTTCATTCCCGCGTCGATAAACCATCGCTGCTTCGCTGTTGCGGAGAGAAATTGTATCCCAAGCAGAAAAATCGGCACTGCCACCGCCGACACCGCGCCCAGCACCAGTCCAACGTGCCACACCCACCAGCGCCATGCAGCCACATCCGGCCGCCACACTCTGCGCTTCCACAGCAGGATTGCGGTCAGCACGGGAGGCGTCACATAGCTCAGCATCAGCAGCGCAAACAGCGCCGCGTTCAGCGATTGATCCAGCACGCCCTGCAGCCATTGGAAGAGCACGGCCCCTCGCTCAATCCGGCGCTCTCTGCGCGCCTCTACTCCGCCGGCTCATTCTCCGCGGAGGACTCCTCATTGCCGCCGGTGGTCACCGGAAGCGTGCCGGGGTGGCCCTTGACGCGCACCACGGTGATCTTCTCGAAGCCTTCCTTGAAGGTGGGCGGCTTCAACCGCTCGGCCATCTTGTGCATCACCTCGTCGGTGACCTGGCGGTCGCGCTTGGAGTTCCGCTCCAGACACACCGCCAGCGGCACGTCGAAGAACACCGCCTGCACCTCGTAGCCGAAGCTCTTGGCCATCTTGATCCACTGCTTGCGCTCGTGGGTGCTGAGGTTCGTCGCATCGACGTAGTTCCACGGCATCTTGGCGATCAGCCGCGCCCTCAGCAAACTTCGCAGCGTGGAAAAGACAAGCCCCTGGTAGCGCTGTTCCGTGATGTCGTCGAAGAGCAGACTGCGCAGCAGGTCGCTGGAGAGCGGAGCGACGCCGCGGCGCTTGTACCACGTCGTCTTGCCCGAACCGGGCAGCCCGATGGCCAGCACCACATAGCCGCGCGGCTCCCTGGCCGAGATCGCCGTCTGTTCCTCGGGCGGCGTAGCCATCTCATCCGGCTGCGTCTCCACTATCATCGTCTTCTGCGGTGCGGATGGCTCAGCCGCCGCAGCCTGTGGCCTCGGCGGACGGGCAGAACGCACCGGCTTCACCGGCTGCTCTACTGGCATCGCTGGCGCAGCCTTGCCCACCGGCTCGGTCGGGGCGACCGGCAACGCGTCCGGGTAGTCGGGCCGTAGCGGAGCCTGTTGATTCGAGGGCAGTTCCTGCCCACTCTTCCCCGTGGATTCCGATTCGTTCGGGCCACGTCTGGAACGTCTTCTCATGATGTCGCGCATCCAATCGCGCACATTGCGCATAGACACGCTTGTAACATGAGCGGCATGTCTGCGGCAAATCCGCCGCACCAAGCCGGACACCCCACCCACCTCCTGCGACAACACCGGCGAGCCCACAGACGCCATCTGCGAAACGACGCGCCGCTCTGTAAACTTCCGTTCCGATTTGGCATCTCGCATGTGATTTCGATCACACAA
>PLOT01000224.1 GCA_003142215.1 Granulicella sp.
GTAGCTGAGCAGACTGAGCCGCCGTTGGCCAGTGGCCAGCCTGGACCGCAATGGATGACGTCAGCAGTACCCGTAGCCGAAGAGGCCGTTATCACCCAATTGGAGGTGTTAAGGCCTTCGTTATAAACAGTGAGAGTTGAAAAGAGTTGGCTTTGAGCTTGGTTGCAGGAGCCTGCGGTTGGCGGATTGCCTGTGGGATTAGGGAGTGCCAGAGGGCAGGTGAACGTCGCCGTGGCAGTTTGGATCGTTTTGTCCACTGGGTTGGTTGCCTCTGCAATGATCACAGTACCTCCATTTGTCATGGCAGTGACGATACCAGCACTAGCTCCTGAATTCCCCCCGGTATTACTGTTGACGGGGAAATAGTTTGGCTCAGTAGATATCCAAGCGAGGTCGGACGAGTTAGTTAGATCGCGGACGTACGGAGCGGTCGCATAGGTTCCAATGGCTAAAAACTGCGCGGTGTCTCCAATTGCTTGTGCTGTAACCGAGTTCGGAATAATGGAGAGCGAAAGCAGAGGCTCTGGCGCGGGCGTACTTGTAGCCACGACGGTCGCAGTACCCGACACCACGGTGCCGTCGGGGTTCGTCAACTTCGCCGTTATGGTAGTGGACCCCGCAGCTACACCCGTGGCAAGCCCGGACGCACTGACGGTAGCAATGGTTGGAATGCTGGAGCTCCACGCGATCTGGGGCGAGCTGGTGACATCCGTCTCGAGACCTGTGCTTCCGAGGGTGGCAAGCGCAATGAATTGGCCGGTTTGACCAGACGCCGAAAGCGCCTGGGAACCTGGCAGGATGGTCACCGCGGTGTACTGCTCGGTTGTTCCGCCCGACACGGTGAACGTCGCGGTGCCCGCCACCACGGTTCCTCCCGAGGAGTTGGCGTAGAGGGCAGAGATCGTAGCCGTTCCCTGACCCATCGCCGTGGCAAGTCCGGTAGCGCCGCCGATTGTGGCAATCTGTGCGCTGCTGGCGTTCCAGGCCACCTGGTTGGTCAGGTTCACCGTAGCCCCCGCGCCAGTGGTTCCGATGGCAATGAATTGGCTGGTATTGCCCGGTGAAGATACCGTTTGAGTGCCTGGGATGACTGAAATCGAGGCGATACTGCTGCCACTGCCCGCCCCCGAGATGGTCACGCTGAGGCTGGCGCTTGCGTTGAGTCCTCCCGAGGGGGCGAGGGCCACGATGGTTGTCGTCCCTGCGCCCACGGCCGTTGCCAGCCCAGCGGCGTTGATGGTGGCGACCTGCGCATTGCTGGAGAACCAGGTCACCTGGCTGGTCAGGTTCTGCGAGGTGCCTACGCCGGTCAGATTGCCGGTGGCGAGAAACTGCGTCGTCTCGCCGGCAAATGTCTCCGATGCCGAGCTTGGGGTCACTGTGAGCGTCGGGGATCCCGAACCCGAGCCCGATGCGGGGAGCGTGACGGTGACGGTCGAACTTGCATTGAGTCCGCCAGATTCGGCGATGATCGTCGTCGTTCCTGCGGCCACGGTCGTCACCAAGCCACTCGCGCTTACCGTGGCGACCTGCACGTTGCTGGAGAGCCAGGTTACCTGGTTGGTGAGGTTCTGCGAGCCTCCGACGCCGGTCAGGTTTCCGGTCGCGGTGAGCTGCGTCGTCTCGCCGGCGAACGTCTCCCCCACCGTGTTCGGGATCACCGAGATAGAAGGAGTGCCCGATGCCGCAATCGTCACGCTCAGGGTCGAGCTTGCATTGAGTCCTCCGGACTCGGCGATGATCGTCGTCGTTCCTGAGCCCACTGCCGTGGCCAATCCAGCCGAATTGATGGTGGCCACCTGCACATTGCTCGACACCCACGTCACCAGGCTGGTCAGGTTCTGTATGGCACCGATGCCGGTCAGGTTGCCGGTCGCGGTAAACTGCGTCGTCTCGCCGGCAAAGGTCTCCGCGACCGAACTCGGGACCACGGTGAGCGTCGGAGTTCCCGACCCCGTGCCCGAAGCCGGAACCGTCACGGTCAGGGTCGCGGTTGCGTTGAGTCCGCCCGACTGAGCGGTAACCGTCGTTGTCCCTGCGCCCACGGCCGTTGCCAGCCCAGCGGCGTTGATGGTGGCAACCTGCGCATTGCTGGAGACCCATGTCACAGTGTTGGTCAGATTCTGCGGGCTGCCGATGCCCGTCAAGTTGCCGCTGGCGATAAACTGCGTCGTCTCCCCGGCAAAGGTATCCGCCGCCACGTTCGGGGTCACTGTGAGCGACGGGGTCGCTGTGCCTGTGCCGGAGATGGTCACGTCCACAGTTGCGCTTGCACTGAGTCCACCGTACTGGGCGATAATCATCGTAGTTCCAGCGCCTACGGCTGTCGCCAGCCCAGTCGAATTGATGGTGGCAACCTGTGCATTGCTGGAGAGCCATGTCACCTGGTTCGTCACGTTTTGCGCGTTGCCGATGCCGGTCAGGTTGCCGGAGGCGGTAAACTGCGTCGTCTCTCCGACAAACGTCTCCGCCGCCGAGCCTGGGAGGATCGCGATCGACGGGGTGGATTGTGTCGTCGTTCCCGTCGACTGCACCGTGAGGTCAGAGGATGCAATCGCTCCATCGGATGCCACTGCCGTAATCTCGGCATATCCAGCTCCCACCGCCGTCGCCAGTCCTGAGGAGTTGATGGTGGCAATATTCGGGTTGCTGGTCGACCAGGTGACGGAGCTGGTAACGTTGGCTGTCGTCAGGGGCCCCGATCCCATCTGTTCCTGTGCATACGCCGTGTACTGCGCCGTCTGGCCAGCGGCGGTCAAAACCTCAATCCCGGGGCCGGGAATGATAGAGAGGGTTTGCACCTTGTTGCAGGCCGCAAGCGACAGGGCGAGCGGCAAGCCAAGCAGAACCAGCAGAAGGGACGCACGAGGACGCAGGGTCATGGGAAAATCTCCTGCCCCAAAGCTACTAAGTCCCAGCAGCAGAACACCATGCCACTTTCGCTATGCTTATGCAACTTTTGTGCCAAGCGAGGTCCGGCGTTGGACTCAGCGCGCGCGTGGCGACACGACGGACCCCTTGCTGGCCGGAGGATCGACCGGGTTGAACCTGCGGGCCAGCTCCGGTGTGGACTGCACGTCCCCGGCGGGCGGATTGTCCGCCTTTGCCACCTCGGCGGCAAAGACGTAGCTCGGCCCGAACATATTGCTGGTGAAGAGAACCAGCGACTTATCCGGCGAGAAGCGCACATTCGGCTCCTCGCGATAGTTGTGGTGCGACATGTTGACCAGGTGTTCGGAGTGGAATACGCCCGGCTGCCAGAACGCAGGCGAGTTCAGCGCGCCCGGGCCTCCCTGGATCAACTGCGGATGGAAGAGTTCGATCCACTCGCCATCCCTGGCCTTGGCGACCTGACCGGGATCGCCGCCGTCGCCGCAGAAGAGGTCGAGCTGGCGGGTCAGATTGAAGTGGATAGACCATTCGTCGCGCTGCATGTGGTAGGCAATGCGCTGTCCGGTCTTCAGGTTTCGGCCCGCCAGGAAGAAGTCCTCACCCTTGGGATACTGCCAGTCGTACCAGATGGTCTCGCCATCGAGTCCCCAGAACTCGTGGCCAGCAATCTCCATCAGCATGGTGCGCTTGTGGATGAGGGTGTTGTGGGTGGCGTCGGTGTGGATCATCCAGATGCGGTCCACCTTCTGCCAGGGACCCTCGTGGCAGTACATCAGGAGAGTCGGATCGGTCGGCGAAAAGAGCAGGTGGTTCACCCAGTCGGTGGAGTGCAGCAGCGTCCGGATTGTCCCCGGGTTCTCCCCGTTCGGCCCTTTCTCCAGCCGGATGGTAAACAGCACCAGCGGCAGCCGCGCGGCGAGGCGGGTCTCCATCATCGCGCCCTTGTTGGCCGGCTGATAGTGCGGCCCCTGCGTTGCGCTGGCGACCTTGTTGTCCGTGGCCCCGGGGGCAGGCGTGGCGGAAGCGCCGGCTGCTGGCAGGGCCGATGGCAGGTTCGATCCGTACTCCTTGCCCGTCGCGTCGCCCACGATATACGTCCCCGCCGCCAGCGTCTCATCCGCATTGATGCTGACAATGCTCCGCTTGGCTGGCAGGTCGACCAGCTTGCGGACCGCGCCGGTGTTGGTGTCCGCCTTGTAAACCGCGTTCACTCCGGATGCGTCGGTCTTGGTAAAGAAGACGCTGTTCGTCTTGTGCCCCACCACCAGCGCGCGGACTGTTCCCGCGCCCGCGCCGCCGGCCACGCGCGGCGGGTTTGCCACCAGCAGCCTGGTCGTGCGTGTCGCCATGTCCAGCACATGAATGCCGTCCGGCGCGGTGTAGACCATCTGCTTGCCGTCCGGCGTATAGGCATTCACATTGAAGTAAAAGCCGCCGGAGTTCGGCTCGTCGCTCAGCCGCCAGACGCGATGGCCAGTGTCCTTGTCCACCCAACTGCGCGGCGGGGTCTGAGCGCCAGGGGCAGCCTGCGCAAGGCAGGCAAGTGGAAGCGGCAACAGGGCGAGGACGAGGGCGAATGGGGTGAGTGTGGAGAGGCGCAGAGAGAACATCTCATTAAGACGGTTGCGCAGGGAGAAAAGACGCCACCGGATGCACCGGCGAATGAGCGATGAGGGGTGAGCTTCAGGACGGGTCCGTGGATGGGCTTGGCGTTGCCGCCCCAATGCGCGTAGAAGGGACAGATGGAGATTTTGACCTCGGCGGAGATGGGCGCGGCGGACCGGCGCACGGCGGAGCATTTCGGCGTGCCGCTGGCGGAGTTGATGGAGAACGCAGGCGCGGCGGTCGCGCGCTTCTGCCTGCGGCGCTATCCGGCGTCGCGTCGCGTCGTTGTGCTCTGCGGCAAGGGCAACAACGGCGGCGATGGGCTTGTCGCGGCGCGAGTGCTGGCGGCGGCAGGCGTAGGCGTTGCGGTGCTGCTGTTGGGGCGCGAGGACGAGGTGAAGGGCGAGGCGGCGCGAGCGCTCGCACGGCTCCGCGCGGAGGCCCCGGCAGTTGCGATCTGGCCGCTGGACAATGAAGCTGCACTCGCAGCCGTGAGTGACACGATGGCTTCGGCGGAGTTGCTCATCGATGCGGTGGTGGGCACCGGATTTCGGCCTCCGTTGCGAGGACTGGCTGCGGCGCTGCGGGAGTTGGCGGCGAAGTCGGATGCGCCGGTGGTTGCGGTCGATCTGCCGTCGGGGTGGGACGCCGACTCGACTGCACAGACTGCGCCGGATGCGTTTCGCGCCGATGCGGTGGTTACATTTACCCGTCCCAAGATGGCGCACGTCTTTGGGCATCTGACGAGCGCGACATTTGGCCCGGTCGTGGTTGCGGAGATTGGATCGTCCGCCGAGGCGATCGTCTCGGCCAGCGGATTGAGCTGGGCAGGCGCATCGAAGGCTATCGCGGAACAGCCGCGCGAGGTGAATGCCAACAAAGGGAAGTACGGCCATGTGCTGGTCGTCGGAGGAAGCTATGGGACTGCCGGCGCGCCGTCGATGGCCTCACTCGCCGCGTTGCGCGCGGGTGCGGGACTGGTGACAGCGGCAGTGCCAAAGAGCATTCTGGAGCTGGTCGCCGGAGTTGCACCGGAGCTGATGCTCAACCCGTTGGCAGAGGGAACAGGGAACGGGGAACAGGGAACAGGGTTGTCGCTGGCGCAGCTTGAAGAAGAGGCGCTGGCAAATCTACTGAAGGGTATTTCGGTGGTGGGGATTGGGCCTGGGCTTGGTCAGGCGAAGACGACGCAGGAGTTTGTGCGCGGATTTGTGGAGCGTGTTTCGCTGCCGATGGTGCTCGACGCCGATGCGCTCAACGCCTTTGCCGGCAGAACCGAGTTGCTGAAGCGCGCGGCGACAACGAACGATGCGAAGGGCAAGCCGCGCACGCTGGTGCTGACACCGCATCCGGGCGAGATGGCGCGCCTGGCGGGAATAACGGTAAAGGCAGTCGAGGCTGATCGCGTGGGGCTGGCGCGGCGGTTTGCGGTGGAACATAAGGTGACGCTGGTGCTGAAGGGTTGGCGCACGCTCATTGCCCATCCCGACGGTCGAGTTGCGGTGAATACCAGCGGCAATCCAGCGATGGCCAAGGGCGGCAGCGGAGATATTTTGACGGGGATTGTGGCGGCGATGCTGGCGCAGTTTCCGGATGATGTGGCGCGAGCGGTGGAGGCAGCGGTCGCGCTGCATGGGCTTGCCGCGGACTGTTGCGTGACCGGCAACGGCGGGGCCGTCCGCGCAATGGATGAGCACACGGTTCTCGCTACCGACACGTTGGCGCATCTCTCGGATGCCTTCCGCTATCGGACGAAGGATGCCGATGGGTTGACTTGGATCTGCGGGATGAATAATGAAGGCGGAGGTCGATGAAGGAGAAACGATTCAAGACGCGCTCGGTGGAGGAGACGCTGGCGCTGGGCGAGCGCATCGCCGCGATGCTGCATCCGCCGCTTCTGGTGATTCTGCGCGGCGAGGTGGGCGCGGGCAAGACCACGCTGGTGAAGGGAATCGCCGCAGCCCTCGGCGCGGCCTCCGAAGATGAGGTGACCAGCCCGACGTTCACCATCGTTCACGAGTACGCCGGAACCTCCGTTCGGCTCTTTCATCTTGACCTCTATCGCCTGGAGACGGAGGAGCAGATCGCGGTGCTCGGCATCGACGAGATGGCAAGCTATCCGGATTCGCTGCTGCTGGTGGAGTGGGGAGAGCGCTTCGAGAGCATCGTGCAGCGCGCCGCCGGAGAGATCTACATGGAACACGGCGAGGGCGACGAGCGCGGCCTGATCGTACGGTTGAAAGAGTAGGGCCGGTTACGCAGCGGAATCGAAGATGGGCCCCTTCGCGCGGCCCGTGTAGCGATAGATGGCGCACTCTTCGTCGCCCGTGGAGCCGTACTCCCTTTGCCGCGCGATGGCTTCAATATCCGCGGCGTGGTCCTCCGGCGACATGGGGACGTTCTCCAGAAAGAGCTGCGTGAAGGCTGGGTTGCGATCGATCACGTTGGCGCACTCGGCGTTGACGTAGAGCAGATCCAGTGTGCCCGGCCGCTTGGCGAACTGCGTCTCGATGCGGCGCAGAAGCTGCTTCAACACCGGAGCCTCGAAGGGGTGGAAGAGGAAGAGGAGCGTGGGCGTGTCGGGCAGATCGTACTCCAGCGCGTCCTGCTCGAATAGCTCGATCGGAGCCAGTCGCGCGGCGGTCGGGTCTTCGCTGTGGGCGCGCTTCCAGCGCTCCACATTCTGCCGCGCGATGGTGGCCATCTCGTGGTTCAGCTCGATGCCGGCGACGTTGCGGAAGCTGTACTCGCTGGCAACCAGCAACCCGCGGCCCTTGCCCGCGCCCACGTCGATGAAGGTATAGCTCTCGATGGGGTACGGAGGGAGCGTCTCGCGCCAGTGGCCGATCAGCGCGCGCAGGATGCTGGGCGCAACGCCGTAGTACGCCGTGACGTGCTCGTCGTTGGCGTGGCCCGTGACAAGGTGTTTGGCGGGAACCAGGCCGCTGGTGTCCACGCCGTGCATCTGGTCGAAGGGATGGATGGGAAACGGCGTCAGCTTCAGCAGATCGCGGGCGCGCCTCGGCGCGGGCGCAAGCGCGAGACCGTGCGTGGATTGGGCAGCTTCGGCTATGGATTTTCCGTTACTCATTGCGCGACTCAGAACTTTCTTCGAAATCATCGCGAGCTATCGCAGGCATCACACGCCGAGTTCGGCGCGGATGGCTTCGGCGATGGCGTTGGCGTGGAGGTGCATGAGGGCTTCGGATTCGGCCTCGATCATGACGCGGGCCAGCGCCTCGGTGCCGGAGTAGCGGATGACGACGCGGCCTGAATCTGCCAGCGCGAGTTCGGCTGCGGCGATGGCGGCGGCGACCGTGGGGATCTGGTCGAGCGGACGCTTCTCGCGAACCTTCACGTTGACGATGATCTGGGGAAAGGTTTTCAGGTCGGCTGTTAGCTGGGCCAGCGTCTTACCCGCGCGATGAAGGATGTCCAGCAGCAGCAGCGCGGTGAGCAGGCCGTCGCCTGTGGTGGAGCGGCCAGTGAAGAGGATGTGGCCGGACTGTTCGCCGCCGAGCGCCGCGCCGGTGGCGAGCATCTGCTCGAGGACGTATTTGTCGCCGACGGGAGCGCGCAGCATTTTTATGTTGGAACGCTTCAATGCGGCTTCGAGGCCCATGTTGGACATGGTCGTCGCGACGACCGTGGAGTTGGGCAGCATTCCCCGCTCGGCGAGGTCGCGGGCCGCCAGCAGCAGGAGGGCGTCTCCGTTGACGACGTTTCCCTGCGCATCGGCAAAGAGCGCGCGGTCGGCGTCGCCGTCGAAGGTAATTCCCATCGCGGCGTGGTGCTGGACGACCTCGGCGGCGACGGTTCCGGGATAGAGCGCGCCGCAGTTCTGGTTGATGTTGCGGCCATTGGGCGAGGCGTGGGTGAGGATGACTGTGCCGGCGAGTTCCGCGAAGAGCTGGGGCGCGATGGCGCTGGCTGCGCCGTTGGCGCAGTCGATGACGATGCGCTGGCCGTCGAGCGAAAGATTGGGGACAGCGGCCAGCAGCGAGCGGATGTACTCGGCGCGGTCGGATTCGTTTAATTGAGGTGGCACAAGAACAGAAGCAGATCCCTCCTCTCCGCTGCGAGATGACAATTCAAGCCGGCGGAAGATCTCGGCTTCGATGGCGAGTTCGGTGGAGTCGGGCAGCTTGTAGCCGTCGGGGCCGAAGAGCTTGATGCCGTTGTCGACCCATGGGTTGTGCGAGGCGGAGATGACGATGCCGGCGGAAAAATTGTGCGCGCGGGCGAGGAATGCGACGGCGGGCGTGGGAATGACGCCCGCGCTCTCGACGGTCGCGCCGGCGGCAACCAGGCCAGCGGACAACGCGGCGGCGATCCAGTCGGAGGATTCGCGCGTGTCTTGGCCGATGAGGACGCGCGGCGAATCGCCCAGGTGATGCGCCAGCGCGAGGCCGACGGCGTGGATGGTGATGGGGTCGAGCGGGAACTGGCCGGCGACACCGCGAATGCCGTCGGTGCCAAAGAGCTTCTTCATCGAATCTTTCTCCACATCTATTATCAGGCGTGTTGCAGCGCGCCGTATTGCGCCTTGTGGCTCTACCCGGCTATTAAACGATAAGTTGCAGATTTCAATCGATGCGGACGGTCTGCGAACTGGTGTCAATGCGTCGAGTTAGCCGCCGGTGAGATGGCGATACTCGAAGAACATGCGCACGCGCCAGCGCAGGATCATTCCAAAGGCAAGCACAAAGAAGAGCGCGGCCGTTTGCTTCACATCCACGAACCGGTCGAGGTAGCTGTGGGCCAGAATCCGAATGGCGGCGAGGACGATCACCACAGCGAAAAATACGTTGGAACGCTGCATCATGATGACATCGCCGTCGCGCACCAGACGCGATGTGCGCAGCAGTGGATAGGCCAGCACGAAGGCACCAAGCAGGAAGGCGCAGGCAGCCCAAAGCAACGGAAAGCGGAAGTCGCGAACCAGAAACATTGAAAATCCGGTTGCCATGCCGATGGGCGGGATGAGGATTTTTTTGGCTGTGACGGCGGTGCGGCCCTCCTGCACGCGCCAGACAAGGACCGCCGACGCACCCACAAGAGAAGCGAGCAGCGACAATTCACGAAGAGGCAAGTGAGGCAACATGAGGTCTCTCGCAGGAAGATGGGTGCAGGGCCGGGGGTGGTGGTAGTTCTCTGTGCTTATTATGCCGGTTTGTCCGGATCACCGCTGGCACCGGCCTGCCGGTCATGCGGAGCCGGTGGACTTGACCTCGGCCGTCACGGAGCCATGGGCAAGCCGGGCGCGAATGGTCTGGCCAGGGCGGGTATCTATGGCGCTGCGCAGGAGGGTGCCGTCGGCTAGATAAACCAACGCATAGCCGCGGTTCAGGACGGCCAGTGGCGACAGCGCGGCAAGACGGGTGGTGGCGCGATCGAGCCGCGTGGCGCGTGTGGCGACGGCGCTAAGCGCGAGTCGGCTGAGGGATTGGCCGACAGCTTCCAGACGGCGGCGCGCCAAGGCAATGCGTACCGCTGGGTTCTGCCGCTCTATCCGCACGGTGAGGACCGCGAGCTGGCTGGCGCTCGCGCGCAGGCGCCGATTGGCGGCGAGAGCGAGGCGGTGACGGAGGTCGTCGAAGCGTTGACCTCGGCGGCCGATGAGGGCTTGCAGCCGGTCTTGCAGCTTCACGACAGATAGTGCCGTGAAGCGCTGTTGCGCCAGCATAAGCTGGTAGCGGACGGCGCGACGAACTCGTGCGTCGAGCGCCTCGACGCGCTCCTCAATGCGGTGCTGGGCGGCGGTAATAAGTTCGGCGGCAGCCGAGGGAGTAGCGGCGCGCAGATCGGCGACGAAGTCTGCAATGGTGAAGTCAGTCTCGTGGCCAATCGCCGAAACGACCGGCAGCACGGAGTCCGCAATGGAGCGGGCGAGGGCCTCGTCGTTGAATCCGGCGAGGTCTTCCAGCGAGCCTCCGCCGCGCGCGATCAGGATGAGATCGACCTTGCCGGAGAGCTTGTTGGGCTGACTCTGATTGGGCTGGCTCTGATTGAACCA
>PLOT01000065.1 GCA_003142215.1 Granulicella sp.
CCATCGCGTCCCATCGATCGCGGACTTGCTGGGCCAGGATTGCTGGCCCACGTTCTCGTCGCAAAATATGCCGACCATTGCCCGCTCTATCGGCAGTCGGAGATCTATGCTCGCGAAGGTGTCGATCTCGACCGCTCCACGCTGGCCGGATGGGTCGGCGCAACCAGTGAACTGCTTGCGCCACTGGTCGATGCGGTGCGCGACCATGTGATGTCGGCCAGTAAGCTTCACGCCGATGACACACCGGTTCCAGTGCTCGCGCCCGGTACCGGCAAGACCAAGACTGGAAGGCTCTGGACCTATGTTCGCGATGATCGGCCATCGGGTGATACGACCGCGCCAGCCGTGTGGTTTGCTTACGCCCCGGATCGCAAGGGAGAACGTCCAAGGCAACATCTGAAGGACTACCACGGTGCGTTACAGGCTGATGCCTACGCCGGATTTCATCATCTCTACGTCAGCGGCAACATCTATGAAGTTGCCTGCTGGGCTCATGCACGACGCAAGTTCCACGAGATCCACATCGCGCATCCGTCGCCGACTACAACCGAAGCGATCGAGCGCATCGCCGCTCTCTACGCCATTGAAAAGGAGATTCGAGGCAGCACGGCGGAGATTCGCAAGTCGATACGGCAGGCCCGCGCAAAACCTCTGCTCGACAGCCTGCGCCTCTGGATGGAGACAATGCTCGCGAAGCTTTCCCGCAAGTCCGATACGGCTGCGGCGATCCGCTATGCCCTCTCGCGTTGGCATGCCCTCACGCGCTATGCCGATGACGGCACGCTCGAGATCGATAACAACGCCGCCGAACGTGCGCTACGCGTCGTCGCGCTGGGACGCAAGAACTTCCTCTTCTGCGGCTCGGACGCAGGCGGTGAACGCGCCGCCGCCATCTACTCCCTACTCGGCTCGGCCAAGCTCAACGGCCTCGACCCGGAGATCTATCTCCAGCACGTCCTCACCCAGATCGCCGACCACCCCATCAACCGCATTGCCGATCTGCTCCCCTGGAACGTATCGCTCGCCAGTCCATACGAGCAGTCCTGAATAAGTGTCCACATAAGGTTATGTGGACACTTAATTCCCAACCCAATTCATAGAAACACCCCCACCGACAAGAACGGCCCAGACCATACGCTTACGATGCAGTACCATTCATCGGCGATGACTTGCTCACTACCTGGGATGACAAGAGAGCATTGAGAGGAATTCAAGCTCTCGCAGCAACGTCATCCCAGATCCAGCCAATTCTCTTTACGCATCATTCTCGGATTCTGGAGTTGGCACAATCTACGCTTCACGAGTTCTTGGATGTGATTGATTTGACGGAAATCTAATCGCGAGTTATTCGTCCAATGTCTGGCCGTGTGCGTGAATCTATACACATAGCGGCTTGGGATATGTGTTCACCTACCTCAACATTTCGCCATTAGATCGTCGATAGGACGAGCGGTCAAGACCTCCGCAGGATTCTCACCGACAGCAAGCGCTTTGAAATGCGCTTTTCCACACTCAATCTTGGCGCTCTCTTTGTCGCGCAGATCGTCGGTGAATAGGCTGCTCTTGGTTTCAACGACAAAATAGAGGCGCTCCGCCCCGTCCTTCTCAATCAGAACGGCCCAGTCAGGGTTATATGTGCCGAGCGGCGTCGGGACCTTGAACCAGCCAGGGAGCTTGGCATAGACCTTCACGGCTTCATTCATTTCCAATTGCTCTGCAAACGTGCGCTCAACACCGGCGGAATCATAGACGACCTGCTCATAGACGGATTTGGTCGAGTTCAGCATGTTCTTCAGGTATCCGGTTAGTTCCTCCAGTTCAAAGAGTTCCTGAGCGTAGTATTCCTCATCGCCGATTCGCTGATAGCGGATGCCATCAACGAGCGCCAAACGCTTTGTGCGGCTTATGGACTCAGTCGCCAGTTCAATGAACTGCTGCGGGTTTCGCTTGAAATCGTCAAGGCGATTGCTCTCGGTCAATATCCGCACGAGACTGCGCCGCGTGAGCTGGGTCTTGTCCTGAAGGTCCGTGAGGAGATCGGGCAGTTCGATGTCCGTCTCCTCAAGGGTGATCGGCGCTGCTACCCTGATTTCTTCAGACAGCACGCCCCCGCGTCCAATGGCGAGGTCGGCTATCCGAATCTGCATACGAGTCTTGGTGATCTGCGGACACTTCCGAATCGCCTCGGCACAGTCCCTCAGCAACTTCTCGTTGTCGAACTGCACACGGTATGTGGTCTTGTGCTTGATGCGGTCCCACAGCGCCTTGAACTCCTCGCCGTGTAGAATCGCCTGGCGGGTCCATACCGGCCGCCGTTCATCAGCGTTCTTGATGTCAATCTTTCCGGCCAGTTTGCGCAGCATCTCCGTGATCTGCGGGAGCTGCGCCTGGAATTCCTCTGGCATTTGAAGCGTCCCATCCTTGAGCGCCTGGCGGAGGGTCTCCTGCACTTTTCCCCTCACATCGATATGCCCGGCCTCTTTAAGATGCACCCATATCGCTTCAGAGTTCTCTACGCCGAGCGCCGTTGTCTGGCCTGCCTCGTCCGTCACGGGGATAGAGGCAAACTGGTGCTTCTCCACGATGCCGAAGCGGATGCCAGTATCGGCCTCGATCTCCTTCTGTAGGTTTTCGGCGAATTGCTCGTAGCCTTCATTGGCCACCACCGTGAGTGTGTTCACCACGAAACCGCGAATCCGTTCACCCGTGTTCGAGTTCACGCATAGGCGGAGTCCGCGCCCAATCGTCTGCCTGCGCAGGAGTTCAGTGCCCATGTCCCGCATCGCGCAAATCTGGAAGACGTTCGGATTGTCCCAGCCCTCGCGCAGTGCGGAGTGGGAGAAGATGAACTTCAGCTTCGTATCGAAGCTCAGCAGCTTCTCCTTGTCCTTCATAATCAGGTTGTAGGCTCTCTCTGCGCTTTCGCGGCTGCCCTGATTGCTCTCGGATGTGTCTGTCCACGCACCCTTCTTGTCTATGGAGAAATACCCCTCNNGCGGCGGCCTTCCGGTACTCCTCCTCAAACATAAGGGCGTACTTGCCCTTCTCCTGGACGCCGTCTGCACTGTACTTGCGGTAGTATTCGACCGCATCGATGAAGAATAGGCTCAGCACCTTGATGCCTTGCGGGCGAAGCCGGAGTTCCTTGTCCAAATGCTCCACAATCGTGCGCCGAATCATCTGCCGTTTTATCGCGTCGCTGTCCACGTCCCCAATCGATTGGCCAGGTCGTAGCAAGTTTTCCTGGTTGCTCAGTTCCAGATACTGATCGTCAACCCCGCAGCCGATGGCCTGAACCAAACAGTTTGCATACACGGCTCGGCCGGTAATCTGCTCCAGATCATCTCCCGGTCGCACAGTGACCGTCTCGCGACTCGCTCCAGACGTCTGCTGCATATCCAGCTCAACCTTGGCGCTGAATGTTCCCCTCTTGTTGCTGGTGGAGATCAGCTTCACGTAGCACCTGTTGTGGCCGCCTTCCACTTCG
>PLOT01000140.1 GCA_003142215.1 Granulicella sp.
CGCGACGGCAACCTCGCCGAGTGTGAGTCTCTTCTCGCCAATATGCTCAGCCTGCGCGACCAGTGGGGCGACCTCATCCCCCTCACCCTCGCGCAGCTCGACGACGAATGGCTCGACGCCAACGTTCTGCCCCGCCTTGAACTCGCCCTCGACCACGCCATCTCCTCCGCGCTCACCCACCTCGCGCAAATCTTACCCTCCGATCTCCTCGCCAACCTCACCAGCCTCGCCGCCGACCTCGCTCCCGCCGCCCCCTACGACCCTGCAATCCCCTCGCCCATCGCACTCTGCGCCAACCTCCGAACCTCGCCCGAGCCGCTCGCCGCAGCCCTCGACCACTGGCTCGCGCTACTCCACCTCCTAACGACAAACAGCGGTCAACTTCGTAAAGAAAGAGGAATTACCAGCCGTAACTTAAAATTTAACTACAACAGAAAACACTCCAACCACACGCGCCTCGTCAATCTACTCGATGCCCTCCGCGGCCGCGACGATCTCCTCATCGCCTTCGAGGAAGTTCGCGCCCTTCCTCCCGCTCGCTACCCCGCAGACCAATGGGCCGTCGCTAAATCTCTCTTCCGCGTCCTAAGCCGCGCGCTGGTCGAACTCCAACTCGTCTTCGCCACACGCAACCAGTGCGACTACACCGAGCTCAGCCTCCTCGCCCGCACCGCACTCCGCGCCGACTCCGGCCCAGAAGACCTTGCCGCCGCTCTCGGCACGCGACTGCAGCACCTCCTCGTCGACGAGATGCAGGACACCTCCACCACCCAGTACGAGCTCATCGAACTCCTGACCAAGAGCTGGGACAGCTACGGGCAGACCGTCTTCCTGGTCGGCGACCCACGCCAATCCATCTACCTCTTCCGCCAGGCACGCGTCGAGCGATTCATCCGCGCCATGCACACCGAGCGCCTCGGCGACCTGCCCCTCACGCGCCTCCGCCTCACGGCTAACTTCCGCTCTCAGAGCAGATTGGTCGATGACTTCAACCAAAACTTCACCCTGATCTTCCCGCCGGAATCCACCCTCCCCTACACCCCGGCCGACCCCACGCTGCCCGCCTCGCCTCATGCAAGCGCCACCGTCTGGCACGCCAATCCAATCTCAATAAGTCCGGACGACGCGACCACAGATCTCCTCACCCCGGTCCAATACAAGCGGCAACGGGCCCACCGCGACGCCCTGGAGATCCGCGGCATCGCCCGCGAATGGCTCTCGAAGCCCCTCCCTCCGGGCCGTACCGAACCCTGGCAGATCGCCGTCCTGGTCCGCAGCCGCAACCACCTCAACGAGATCGTCGCCGCATTGAAACAGGAAGATGCAATTCCCTTCCGCGCGGTTGAGATCGAATCCCTCGGCCAGCGACAGGAGGTCCTCGACCTCACCGCGCTTACCCGCGCCCTGCTCCACCCAGCCGACCGAACCGCCGCGCTTGCCGTCCTGCGCGCTCCGTGGTGCGGCCTCTCACTGGCCGACCTGCACACCCTCACTGGCTGCGACGACCCATCCCTCCAGAGCCACTCCATTCAGAGCCTCATGGCCGAGCGCGGCCACCTCCTGCCCGACGACTCCTGCCAGCGCCTCGCACGCGTCTGGAACGTCCTCCAATCCGCCGCATCCCAACGCGCGCGCCTCACCCCCGCCCAGCTCGTCGAGCGCGCTTGGCGCACCCTCGGCGGAGACGTTTTCCTCAGCGGTGAAAAAACGTCTAACGCATTTAAATTATTTGAATTACTGGATAAACTGAATCTTCAACTGAAAGATAATTCAACCGCCAGCCTCTTCGATCCCACTCTGCTGCAAACCCATCTCGACCGGCTCTTCGCCGAACCAGATTCCATCCCTCCCGGCCAGCCTTTCGTCGAACTCCTCACCATCCACAAGGCCAAGGGTCTGGAGTGGGACGTCGTCCTCGTCCCCGCCCTCGAACGCCAGCCCGCCACCGACCGCTCCCGCCTGCTCACCTGGTCCGAACTCGAGCCGCCCGACTCGTCCGCCGACCGCGCGGCCCACCTCATGCTCGCGCCCATCGCCGGTCGCGGCGCGCCTTCGAAAGCCCTCAACAACTGGCTCAATGGAATCCACCGCGACCGCGAGGCGGCCGAACGCCAGCGCCTCTTCTATGTCGCCTGCACCCGAGCCCGCCAGGAGTTGCACCTCTTCGCCGCCCCCACCGTCTCCTCCAATGGCGAGATCCATCCCCACACAGCCAGTCTCCTGCAGGGCGCCTGGCCCGCCGCCAAACCCCACTTTGCCGCCGCTGAGAGAGCAATTGACCATGAAAATCCGTCATCGGAAAGTGCTGTCCATCCGTCATCCCGACCGGAGGCACTCGCTGCCCCCTCTCGGAATCCGTCATCCCGACCGGAGGCGGCGCACTTTGCCGCCGTAATGGAGGGACCCCCGCATTTCTCCCCGCACGCCACAGAACCCGAGACCTTCGAACTCGACCTGGCCGCCTCCGCAGCCCCATCCCACTCCAACCTGCAACGCCTCCCGCTCACCTTCGATCCCACTGCCCGTTACGCCGCAGCCCGTGCCCACAAACTGCCCTACGGCGATCCGGACAACGACGACGCCTCCAGCCACGCCTCATTCTCCCGCCCCGAAGGTTCCTTTGCCGCGCGCTCCTTCGGCAACGTCGTCCACGCCGCTCTGGAAACGATTGCCACCCGCATTGCCACAGGCAGCTCACTCGAGGCGCTGCTCTCAGAAATCCCCACATGGACTCCGCGCTTTGCCGCCCTCCTGCGCACCGACGGACTTCCCCACACAACCATCAATCGCCTCGCCCGCGAAGTCCGCGCCGCCATGGAAAACGCTCTGCGCGACCCCGACGGCCTCTGGCTGCTCACACCCAACTCCTGCGCCGCCAGCGAACTATCCCTTACCGCCTGGCCCGCGCCAACCCCCACACCCGAGCCTGGGCCCGAAGCCCAAGCCAATCCCACCAGCCCAACTTCAGCCCCAGCCTCCGTTCGTCCCGTCTCCATCCGCCCCGTCTCTATCCGTATCGACCGCATCTTCCGCGCCGGTCCTGAACCTCACTCCCCCGGCGAAGACTTCCTCTGGATCGTCGACTACAAGACCACCGCGCCGCACAGCTCCGCCAGCCTGGAAGACTTCCTCGTCCACCAGCGCGCCACCTACGCGCCGCAGTTGGAAACCTACGCCCGCATCCTCACACAGCTCCCGCACCCACCAGACCGGCCCGCGCCCAAAGAGGTCCGTCTCGCTCTCTACTACCCCACCCTCCCCCACCTTCTCTGGTGGCCACTCGCCAACTCATCCGCCTGAGTCCACCGCCGAACGCCCCAAAGGTCTCTGCGCCGCAGCCGAATTCAATCGGCAAGCGAAGCCAGCGCGCGCTCGAGCTTCACTCCGCGCGAGGCCTTCAGCAGCACCGCATCGCCGGCGCGCAGATTTGCCTTGAGCCACGCACCCGCCTCTTCCGGCGTCGCAACAAAGACCGCGGCGATTCCGCCCTGCGCCGCGCCCTCGACCAGCGCCGCAGCCAGCCCGCGCACGCCGACCACCGCATCCACGCCGCGCTCCGCCATGCGCTGTCCACACGCCCGATGCAGCGCCTCGCCCTCTGGCCCAAGCTCCAGCATCTCGCCCGCCACCACGATGTGCCTGCCTTCGTGCGTCGCCGGCATCGCCAGCAGCGCGTCCACCATCGCACCCAGCGCGCGCGGATTGGAGTTGTAGCAATCGTTGACGATCTTCGCGCCGCGCCACTCGAAGATCTCGCCGCGCTTCTCTCCCGCGCGCAGCCCGCCCAGCGCCGCGGCGCACTCCGCCAGCGTCATGCCGCTCTCGAGCCCCACCGCAATCGCCGCCAGCGCGTTATGCACGTTGTGCCGGCCAAACAGATGCAGTTGCACGCTGGCCAGCTCGCCGCGCGCCGTCACGGTGAAGACGATGCCCTCCGCGCCAAGCTCCGCAACCCCGCCCGCGCGAACGTCGGCACAGTCGCTCAGTCCGAAGTAGACCGCGCGCGAACCCATCCCCTCGCCAAACTTCGCCACAAACTCATCGTCGCAGTTCAGCACCGCAATCCCATCCGGCGGCAGCGCCTCGATCAGTTCATACTTGGCGCGCGCAATCCCCGCCATGCCGTCGGCGAAGAACTCCAGATGCACCGGCGCGACGTTCGATACAACCGCCCAATCCGGTTCTGCAATTCGTGCCAGCGCGGCGATCTCGCCCGCGTGGTTCATGCCCATCTCGATCACCGCGACCTCGTGCTCCGCCTCCAGTTTCAGCAGTTGCAACGGCAGCCCGAAGCCATTGTTCAGGTTCCTCTGCGACTTCATCACACGAAAGCGCGCGCCCAGCACTTGCGCAACCGCGTCCTTCGTCGTCGTCTTGCCCACCGACCCGGTAATCGCAATCACGCGCCCGCCCCAGTGCCGCCGCACCATTCGCGCTAGCCGCTGCAAGCTGGCGAGCACGCCGTCGGCCTCCGCATCGGGAACGCGCAGCAGGCGCCTCCGGTCCACGCTCTCCGGCGCAACCCATCCCACGCTCACCACCGCGGCCACCGCGCCGTTCGCCAGCGCCGCAGCGACGAAGTCGTGCCCATCGAAGCGCTCGCCGCGCACGGCAAAGAATAGCTCTCCCGCCGAAACCGTGCGCGAGTCGATCGAGTAACCCGACGCCGCATCGTTCGCCGCGAACTCGCCTTCGGCGTGAATCCACTCCGCAACCTGCTGCAACGTCAGCTTCACCGCATCTCCTTCAATATGTTCTCCGCGACAACCACATCGTCGAACGGAACCGTCCGGTCGCGCAGCACCTGTTCCTTCTCGTGGCCTTTTCCGGCAAGCAGGACGATGTCTCCCGCGCGCGCCGCGCGAATCGCAATCGCAATCGCCGACGCGCGGTCCGGCTCAACAATGCACTCCGTCGCCGTCTCGCGAACGCCAACCAGAGCCTCCTCGATGATCGCCATCGGCTCCTCGCTGCGAGGATTGTCGCTGGTCAGCACAACCAGATCGCTCCCCTCCGCCGCCGCTCGTCCCATGCGCGGCCTCTTCGTCCTGTCGCGGTCCCCGCCGCATCCGAAGAGCGTAATCACACGCCCGCCGCGCTCGCGCACCAACTCGCGGGCCAACGCAATCAAGTTGCGCAGCGCATCGTCCGTATGCGCGTAGTCAACCACCACAGTAAAACCGGCCTCCGCCGAACCTTGCACCGCCTGAAACCGCCCCGGTACCGGCTTCAAACTTTTCACCGAATCGGCGACCTCGTCGAATGTCAGGCCCCTCGCAAGAGCTGCGCACATCGCTGCCAGCAGGTTAGAGACGTTGACTCTCCCGATTAACGGGGAATGAATCGGGAGATTGTCGAGAGGCGTATCGAAAGCAAAAGTTGTACCCGTGGAGGAGTGTCGAACAATGAACGCACAATGAGTTGCCTCGGGATTTCCAATTCCATATGTAATCAATTTTGGATTATTGATTTCAAACGCAATCGAGTTGCCAGCACCGAGAGTCCTTGTCATGGACTCACCATACGCATCATCCGCATTAATCACAGCCACGCGCGGCGGCTCTGCACCCACTCCTGCAAAGAGCTTTGCCTTTGCCGCAGCGTACTTCTCCATCGTCCCGTGATAGTCCAGGTGGTCCTGCGTGAGATTGGTGAAGATCGCCACGTCCACCGGAATTCCCCACACGCGCTCCTGCTCCAGCGCGTGCGAACTCATCTCCATCACGGCTTCAGTCGCACCCGCCTGCACCCCGTCCGCAAAGATCTTCAGCAGATCCGATGCCTCCGGCGTCGTGTGCTCGCTGGCCCGCACCTCATCGCCGATGCGCGTCTCAATCGTCCCGATCAGCACGCACTTCCGCCCCACACTGCGCAACATCTGCTCCAGCAGATATGCGGTGGTCGTCTTGCCATTAGTCCCCGTCACCGCGCTGACCGCGAGTCTTCGCTCGGGATGCCCCATCACCGCCGCGCTCAACTCCGCCAGCGCGCGCCGTCCATGCGCAACACACACTGCGGCAATCTCCGGGCGCTCGCGGCACAGCTTGGCATACGCCTCCTGCGAGTCGGTGACGATTGCCACCGCACCCTGCGCAATCGCCGCGTCGATGTAGCGGTTGCCGTCCGTCGTTCCGCCGCGCATGGCCACAAACGCCGCGCCAGCCCTGACGCGGCGCGAGTCATACTCGACGCCAGCGACTTCGCCGGCATCCCCTCCACTCTCGATCCTCGCAACTTCTTTCAGCGCGTCAGCCCACTGCATATTCCGATTCTATGTCCCTTGCTGACCCGCTGACTCGCTGATACTCTATCGCGAGAAGCGCACCACCACTTCGGTGCCCAGGGGAACCATCGTGCCGGCCACCGGCGCCTGCTCGCGCGCCAGGCCGCTGCCCACCGGCTCAACCCGCAGGCCGAGCGCCGCCGCCGTCTCCACCACCTTGCGCAGCGCGGAGCCGGTGAACGACGGCACGGCCACGCGCGCGCCGGCATCCACCACCACAGAGCCATTGGCGCGCGGCTCGACCTGTGGCGCAACGCTGGGAGCGCGCAGTGCGGCGGAGGCGCCCGGTGCGGCGTCCGGCATCGCCGAAGTTGTCCCGCCATTCGCGTTGAAGGCAGCCAGCACCTTCGCCGGCAGCAAGCCCAGAATGCGCGATGTCTTCGTGCTGCCAGTGGCCCGTGGCGGCGGAACAGACGCAGCAACAGCATTCGCCGCTACAGCAGCGTGGTCTGAGTTCGCATCCGCCCCGATGCTGGTCGAAGCGCGCAGAGGATCGTCCGCGGGCAAATTATTAATCTCGTCGAACATTGCGTTCAGGTCGCTCCCGTGCTCACTTGGCGCATCGCCCGGCACGCTCTGCGAAGCCGCCGCCATCAACTGTTTGCTCGTCTTCAGCGGCTGGTCGTGCGGCACGCCGAGGTACTCCAGCACCTGTTGCGCCACCTCCTGGAAGACCGGCGCAGACACCGCCGCGCCGTAGCGGCTGCCCACCGTTGGCGTGTCGATCACCACCGCAATGGAGATCGCGGGCGAACTGACCGGCGCGAAGCCCGCGAAGCTCGCCACCAACTTGGTATGCGAGTAGGTATGCGTCGCCGGATCGATCTTCTGCGCCGTTCCCGTCTTGCCTCCGGCGCTGTATCCGTTCAACTGCGCGCCCTTACCGGTTCCCTCGATTACGATGCCCTGCATCATGGAGCGCATCTTGGCTGCCGTCAGCTCCTGGATCACACGGTGCGCGCCGTCCGGCAAATTTGCAGGAAGCTGGTTCGCGGGACGGAAGGCCGCGGGCTGCAATCGCGCGTCGCCCTTCGTCGCGTCGGTCGATTGCAGCAGGATGTGCGGCGGCATATACACGCCGCCATTGGCAATTGTGCTCACCATCGTCACCAGTTGAATCGGCGTCACGCCAATTTCCTGCCCGATGGCAAGCGACAGGATGCTGGTCGAGCCCCACTTTCTGGGATTGGTCAGCAGCCCACGCGTCTCGCTTGGCAGCTCGATGCCCGAGCGGTCGCCGAAGCCGAAGCCCTTGATGTATTTGTAGAAGGTGTCCGGGCCAACCTTCAGCGCCATCTTGGCCGCGCCAACATCGCTCGAGTGCTCCAGCGCAGCCTGCACTGTCACCTGATGCATGCCCATGTCGCTCTTATCGTCGTGCAGCGTGCGTCCATACATCGTCATCGCGCCACCCTGGCAGTCGACAATGTCGGTCGGCTCGACGCCCGCCGCGTCAAGCGCCGCCGAGTATGTCACCAGCTTGAAGGTCGATCCCGGCTCATACACATCGCTCACCGCAAGGTTGGTCAGCGAGCCCGGCTCCATGTGCCGCGAGTCGTTGGGATTGAATCGCGGAGAGACAGCGAGCGCCAGAATCTGTCCCGTGTGCGGGTCCTGCACCACCACCGTGCCATGCAGCGCGCCCACCTTGGCCACCTGCTCGTCCAGCGCGCGCTCGGCCATGTACTGAATGTTGGAGTCGATTGTCAGCACCAGGTTTTCGCCCGGCATCGGCTCGTTCTCCACGCTGCCCATCACATGGCGCCGGGCGTCCACCGCGTTCAGCATGTGTCCCGGCTCGCCATGCATCTCGTTGTCGAACTCCTGCTCCAACCCGCCCAACCCCGTATCGTCCGAGCCCACATAACCCAGCACCTGCGCGGCCAGATCGTTATTGGGATAAAACCGCTTGAACTCCTTTTGAAAATAGACGCCCTTCAAGTTCAGCTCGTGTACGCGGTTTGCCATCTCCGCATCCACGCGCCGCGCCACCCACGCAAAGTTTTTCGAGTCGTTGAAGCGCGCCAGAATCTGCTGCTCCGACGTGAAATTATCGCTTGGATCCGTATGCACAATCTGGGCCAGCATCTCCGCCGCGTTGGCACGGTTTCCGCCCATTTCCGTTGGGTCCGCGTAGATCGAATCCACCGAGACCGTCACGGCCAGCTCACGCAGGTTGCGGTCGTACAGCACGCCCCGTTGAGGCGCCACCTCGAAGGTGTGCTGCTGCTGGCGTTTTGCCTTGTCGATCCACTCCGCGTGCTGGATCACCTGCAGCCACACAAGCCTTCCGCCGATGACCCCAGCCCACACGCAAAAAAAGATCGCCACCCACGCAAAGCGTACCTTGCGGATCGGAGCGGTCAGTGTCCGGCGCGAGGTCTGTCGGGTCGTTTTATTCATGGAATCCAAAACCACCTGAATCTAGGGCAGTGTCGGCGGAGACGCCTGCGCCAGCACAGGAACATTGCCGCCAGCCCCATCGGGGCGCACCACCTGGCCCGGCTCGGGTGCGTTGAGACCGAGCTGCTCGCGGGCGATCTGATCGATGCGCACCGGATTGCTCAACTGCGCCTCCGTCAGACGCAGTTGCCGGTTCTGCTCCTGCATCCCAGCCACCTGCTGCTTCTGCGTCTCCACCTGGTAGCCGATCTCGATGGCCAAAAAGTGCTGCCACACATATACCATCACCAGCGCAAACAGAATGCTCATGGTTATGGTGAAGATTTTCATCTCTCGCCTGCGCTTTGGATCGTCGGCCTTCACGATGCGGCTGTTGTCGATGTGCTTGACGAAGAAGACCTCGGGAGTGGGTCCGCGCCGGGCGCGTTGCTGCAGCTCGAAGAGTTCGCGGTTGCGTGCTGCGCGGGTCTGCACAGCATTGTTCATGCCGCCCATTCCGAAGATTGTGCCCTGCTCTGCCATCGCTGCTGTCGCCATCGCCCCTCCTTTAGCCTTTGTATTTTCCTGCTGTTCCCTGTTCCCTGGTCCCTGTTCCCTGCTTCTCCGCCGACCGCATCTTCGCGCTTCTCGACCGCGGATTGCGCATCTGCTCCTGCTCCTGAGCAATCACCGGCTTCTTGGTCAAAACTTCAAAAATCTTGTTCCGTCCGGCCTCGCGCAACGCATCTTTCACCAGCCGGTCTTCCAGCGAGTGGAAGCTGATCAGCACCAGCCTTCCTCCCGGTTTCAGCAGAGATGGCGCGCTCCCGAGCAGCGACCGGATCTCCCCCAGTTCATCATTCACTCGAATTCGAAGCGCCTGAAAGGTCCGTGTCGCGGGATGGATCTTGTCGCCTTTCATTGAGGGGGCCGCGGCCGATATGATTCCAGCAAGTTCCGCTGTCGTCCGTATCGGCCGGGCCCGCACAATNNTCCAGCCGAAAACTGAATCCTCTCTGTGCCTCATCCAACTGCAGGCTGCTCACGCCGAAGTCCGCAAGCAATCCGTCCAAACTCCCCGGCTCGATCACTCCGCCTGCCTCCGAGAAAGCTCGCGGCTCGAAGATCACCTCCGGCATCGCGTCGCCGATCTCGGCCCTGACCTCGTCCATCCGGGCTCGCGCCAACTCCATCGCCTGCGGGTCGCGATCGAAGCAGATCAGCCTGCCCCGCGCGCCCAGCCGCTTGGCTATCTCCGCCGAGTGGCCGCCCAGCCCGACCGTCGCATCGACAATCACGCCGCCCGGCCGCACATTGAGGAACTGCAAAACTTCATCTAAAAGAACCGGCACATGTTGCGGTTTGTTCATCCCGTCCGCCTCTGTGCTGCCCCTGGGGGCCAAACCAAACTCCCGCTTCCCTGCAAAACTCTTCCCGTCCTACGTCTCTTTCGTCTTCCCCGCGAACGCGCTCAGGTCCTCGTCCGTCAGCTCCACCGCGCCCGTGGCCTTGGTCATCATGCCGGTGAAGACCTCGCTGTTCACAACCTCCAGCAGCGTCTGCGACCCCAGCACCTCGACGTCTCCCGTCACCTTCGCCATCTCCCGCAGCTTCTGCGGGATCAGCAACCGGCCCTGCGCGTCCATCTCCGCCATCTGCCCGTAAAAATTCGTCACATCCTGAAACTTCCGCCGCACCGGGTCCATGGGAGACATCTTCTTCAGCGACTCCTCAATCTCCTCCCACTCCTTCAGCGGATAGATCTGCGCCCGCTTGCCATCCATGCTCGTGATGTAGAACAGCGGCCCATACACCTCGTCCACCCGGCGCTTGAACTCAGCCGGCAGCTTCAGCCGGCCCTTCTCGTCCACGCGCGTTGGGTGATTGCCTCGAAACATCTCAACCTCAGCTCACGGAACCAAACTTGTCAGCCCGAAAGTCCATTCTTGTGGGGTAAACTGACTCCAATGTGAGTGCGTCATTCCCTTGCACTCCATTTTCTACCACTTTACTCCACACCGCAATCCTGCCGCAGCCGCTTCCCGTTGGCAAGCCCTAAATTAGGAATGAGGCAAAGTATTTTGGGGCAAATGTGGAAAAATCTACCTGTAGAGGCACTTAGGCCACAACCTCTATATGTAGTGTTTTGCCGGATGGTTCCCCCGCAAACTCCCCCTTGCACCCCACCCAAAGTTCCGATAGCAAAACAAAAGCGAAGATCGCCTACCTCACTCCCAGACGAATCAATCCGCCGCGACCGCCTCTGTCCGGCGATTGCGGCCCAACCACCACACCAGGTACGCCAGCACGATCAGGTTTGCCACCAGCAGGCACACCCGCACCCAGTCCGGGTGCCGCGCGATCTCGTAGAGCTCCCATGGCAGAAACGAGACGGTCACAATGACGGTAAGGTACTCGGCCCACTTCTTCTCCAACACCAACCCGATCCCTTCGGTCGTTCTCAGCCCCGCATAGAAGAAGGTGGCCACGCCGATCTGCTTCAGCCGCAGCGCCGTGATCGCGTCCAGGTGGTCGATCACATACGACACCAGCCGCCCATCGGGATCGACCCTCAGTCTCCCTGCCAGTTGCGTTGCCGCATCGCCCAGATCGTGATGGATAAAGTGGATCGCGCCCACCCCGACCAGGAAGAAGAAGACTGCCTCCACCAGCTTCAGCAGCCCAATCGTCAGCAACCCGCCGTCGTGGTGCCGCGCGACGCACTTGTGGACTGCGCCAGCCTTGTGCTCGCTGGCCACACCGGCTCTCTTTCCACCAGCTTCGCCCACTTCTTTTATCTCAACCGCACTTCCCATATCCCCTACGCTGCGTCCCCACCTGCAAATTGCTCTATAACCAGTTGACGAGTGCCGCGCGCGGTTGTCAACACAACCGGCGTAGCCATGCAGACGGGCTACCGCAGCACCATCCGCCGGCTCTCCATCGCTACGAGATACGGCCGCGCCTTCTCCAGCGCAGCCTCCGCCGTCAGTCCATACTTCTCGCGCAGCTCCTCCAGCTTGCCGTGCTCGATGAANNCTCGCTCAGCGCCTCCAGCACCGCCGAGCCGAAGCCGCCCGCCAGCACATGGTCCTCCAGCGTCACCAGCAGTCCGCAGCGCCGCGCATACTCCGCCACACACTCGCGGTCGATCGGCTTGGCGAAGCGCGGGTTGACCACTGCGGCCGAAAATCCCTCGCGCTCCAGCATCGCGGCCAGGCGCATCGCCTCGGGAAGCATCGCGCCCAACCCCCAAATCGATACATCCAGGCCGGCAACGTCGTTGCCGTCGCGGACCACCTCGGCTACGCCAATCTCCAGCGCCCGCGGCTGCGCCTTCACCGGCACGCCCGGCCCCGCGCCGCGCGGGTAGCGGATCGCCACTGGCCCGTCGTGCAGCATCGCCGTGTACATCATGTCGGCCAGTTCGTCCTCGTCCTTCGGCACCATGTGAACGATGTTGGGCAGGCTGCGCAGGTAGCTGATGTCGAAGAGGCCGTGGTGGGTCGGCCCGTCGTCGCTGGAGAGGCCGCCGCGGTCCATGCAGAAGACCACCGGAAGGTTCTGCAGGCACACATCATGCACAATCGGATCGAACGCACGTTGCAGAAATGTCGAGTAGATGGCGCAGAACGGTTTGTATCCCTTGGTCGCCATGCCCGCCGCGAAGATCACGGCGTGCGGCTCCGCGATGCCCACATCGAAGTAGCGCGAAGAGTGCTTCGGCCGGAAGAGGTCGAGCCCGGTGCCGCTGGGCATTGCCGCCGTAATCGCCACAATCTTGTCATTGTTGTCGGCCAGTTTCGAGAGCGTCTCGCCAAAGACCTCCGAGTAGGTCTTCTTGCCCGCCGGCTTGGTCTCGCCCGTCTCCGGATCGTACGGCCCCAGCCCGTGGAACTTCTTCTGCTTCTCCTCGGCCGGCTGGAAGCCGCGCCCCTTCTGCGTAATCGCGTGCAGGATCACCGGCTTGTTCTGCTGCTTCAGAAACTTGAATGTCTCGATCAGCAGCGGCAGGTTGTGTCCGTCCACCGGCCCGTAGTAGCTCAGNNATGCCGCACTGTCTTGCCGCCGAAGCGCTCCAGCATCGTGGCCGCGCGGTCGTGCATTGCGGCAACCGTCGGATTGGTCACGATCTTGTGAAGGTAATGCGCGATCGCACCCACGTTCTTGTCGATCGACCATGCATTGTCGTTCAGCACCACGATCAGCCGCTTGGTCTGCAACGCGATGTTGTTCAGNNGTGCCCGCGTGCCCCGCGCCATAGCTGTCGTGCTCGCTCTCGGTGCGCAGCATGAAGCCGTTCAGCCCGCCCGGCTGCCGTATCGTCTCGAACCGGCGGTTGCGACCGGTCAGCATCTTGTGTACATACGCCTGGTGGCTCACGTCGAAGACGAAGCTGTCGCGTGGCGTGTCGAAGACATAGTGCAGCGCCAGCGTCAGTTCCACCACGCCCAGGTTTGGACCCAGGTGCCCGCCCGTCTTGGCAACGCCAACGATCAGCCGCTCGCGTATCTCTTCGGCAAGTTGAGTCAGTTGCGGAATGGTCAACCGCTTCACATCCGCCGGAGACTCGATCCCGCTCAACAACTCTTCCATGCTCATCCTGTCTGAAGCTGGTGCCTGCCATGCGACCTTCGTTTGCGCAGGAGCCCCAGCCCTTTAGTATACCAACCTCTTGGGTGCGCCCGCGGCCATTGCATTCACTCCGGTCTAATCCGCTGCATCCACATCTCTTCAGGCCCCTGAAGTACCACAGGCTTCCCCCAAAAGTGCCAGTACCGTATGCCCGCCCATCGCTTACCATCGTGGGGTGAGATGATCGCCACATTGGAAACACGCGAAGTTACGCGAAGTGAAGCATTGCGGTTCGAGACCCTCGATCGATACGAGATCCTCGGTGCATTGCCAGACCCCGCCATCGACGACCTCGTCGAACTGGCCGCAAGGGCCTGCAACGCCACCGTCGCCGGGGTCTCCTTTGCCGCCGCCAACCGCATCTGTATCTACTCCCGATGCGGCTTCCGCGACATCGAGCTGCCTCTCGGCAGCCTGCCCTCGGTGCCCCCGTTGCGCAGCCAGAGCGTGTACGAGATCTCCGACGCCACCGAGCACCCCGCCTTCGCCCCGGGCGGGATACTGCTCGCCGGCCGCGCCTTCCGCTTCTATGCCGACGCCCCGCTCACCACGCCCTCTGGAATTCGCCTTGGCTCCCTCTTTGTCCTCGACGTTCCCGCGCGAAGGCTCACCCCCCTCCAGACGCAGACCCTCAGCGTCCTTGGCCGGCAGGCGATGACCTCGATCGAACTCAACCACGCCCAGCGCCAGATGGACCGCGTCGCCCGTGCCCGCCAGCGTATCGAATCCTCGCTCACCGTCGAACGCAACTTCGTCTCCACCGTGCTCGACACCGTCGACGCCCTGGTCGCCGTCTTCGACACCGCCGGACGAATCGTCCGCTTCAATCGCGCCTGCGAGGCCGCCTCTGGATACAACTTCCCCACCCTGGTGGGACGGACCCTCTGGGACAAGCTCATCCCCCAGGCCGACATCCCCGCCGCCGTGCAGAACTTCGAGCGCCTGCGCGCCAATGGCTCGCCCGTCGCATTCGAGAACCAGTGGCTGCACCGCGACGGTAGCCTGCGCCGTATCGCCTGGTCGGCCTCGCCGATCTTCGACGACCAGGGACAGATCAACTTCATCATCGCCACCGGCATCGACGTCACCGTCCAGCGCGGCGCCGAAGAGACCCTGCGAGAGAGCGAAGCCCGCTACCGCCAGCTCGTCGAAGGTTCGCTCGGCATGGTCTGCACCCACGACCTGCAGGGCCTTCTGCTCTCCATCAACAACCCTGGCGTGCAGAGTATCGGCCGTACCCGCGAAGAAGTGATCGGCCATCGGCTCTCCGAGTTCATGCCCGAGGATCACCGGGCGGAATTCGACAATTACCTCAGCTACATCGTCAGCAAGGGAGAGATCCAGGGGCTGCTCCACCTGAGCCACGCCGACGGCGGCGCGCGAGTCATCGCATTCCGCAACAAACTCATCCAGGCCCCAGGGCGAGACCCCTACGTCCTCGGTTTCGGCATCGACATCAGCGAGCAGGTCCGCGCCGAAGACCAGCTCCGCTCCCTCATCCGCCAATCCGACTCCGTCCTCGAGTCCGTCGGCGACGGCATCTACGGCATCGACCTCGACGGCAACTGCACCGTCGTCAACCCCGCCGCCGCACAGATGTTCGGATTCAAACCCGAAGAACTCCTCGGCCGCAACATGCACTCCCTCATCCACCACACCCGCGCCGATGGGACCCCCTATCCGGAGGATGAGTGCCCCATTCAAAACTCCATCCACGACCTCGACACCGTCCGCATCTCCGACGAAATCTTCTGGCGCAAGGACGGCACCAGCTTCCCCGTCGAGTACGTCGCCTGTCCCCAGATCGAAATCGAGCCGGTTCCCCAACCCAAAATCGAGCCCAGAATCGAATCCGGAATCCTGTTTGAAACCCAGCCCGCGGTTCGGCCCAAAGTGCAGCCCGGAATCGGTCCCGCCTCCCTGGACGCAAGGCCCGCGGCAAAGGCCGTCGGCGTTGTCGTCGCCTTCACCGATACCACCGAGCGACGGGCCCTCGACCGCATGAAGGACGAGTTCATCTCCACCGTCTCGCACGAACTGCGCACGCCCCTCACTTCGCTGCGCGCCGCCCTCGGCCTCATCACCGGTGGCTCGCTCGACACCCGCCCGCAGAAGCTCAAGCAGATGCTCGAGATCGCCGCCGGAAACACCGACCGCCTCGTCCGCCTGGTCAACGACATCCTCGAACTGGAACGCATCGGCTCCGGCAAGGCAGAGTTGCACTCCACCATGTGCTCGGCAGACGACCTCTTCCGCCGCGTCGCCATTCTACAGCAGTCAGACGCCACCAAGGCCCAACTGCGCATCACCTTCAACTCCCACGGAGTCAACGTCTGGGCAGACCCCGACCGCATCCTTCAGACCATCGCCAACCTCGTCTCCAACGCCATCAAGTTCTCCCCGCCAGGCACGGAGATCCACCTGCAATCGCGCCACACCGATGCCTGCGAAGCCGAAATCCAGGTCCGCGATCAGGGCCGTGGAATCCCAGAAGACAAGCTCGAAAGCATCTTCGAGCGATTCCACCAGGTCGACGCCTCAGACTCCAGAACCATGGGTGGCACCGGCCTCGGTCTCGCCATCTGCCGCTCCATCGTCGCCCAGCATGGTGGCCGTATCTGGGCAACCAGCACCCTCGGCAAAGGCTCAACCTTCCACTTCACCCTCCCCACACGCCCCGCCAGCAACCTCCTCTAACTTGGAGCACAATCGGTATCGCTATACCCACTCTCAACGGCGTCATCCCGACCGGAGCAGCGGACGGTTTCATCGTCCGTTGCGCAGTGGAGGGACCCCCGCATCTCGCTTTTGTTCTCGTCGCCGGGCACATATGTGCTGCTTTCGCTCTGGATCGACACTCCGTCTCTATCGCAGCTCGACGCGTATCGTAGTACCGTCTCCATTCACAAAGGAGACCACGCGGCCGCTCATCGACACCCGCGGATCGTACTTCCCTTTGCCCCTCCCGCTGTTGCCAGTCCAATCCATCGCAATGGTCGAAGGATGGTCTGCCTCCGTCAGACACACCATCCAGCGCAGGCACGTCAGGCGCATCGGAGTCCCCGGCGCCTTGTTCCAGCCCTGCACCAGAATGCGGTACGCCCCCGGCTCCGCATCCCGCCACAGAAGAACGTCGCCCGAGGCGTTGACAAAGACCTGCACGCCGTTCTGCTTCCCATCCTTGCCACTGCCTTGCAGCAGGCCGGAACCCACGCCTTGCAGCAGTCCGGAGACCTCACTTTGCACTTGTTCGACCCTTGACGCCTGCAGCACGCCGGAAACCCCGCTTTGCAGTTGTCCCGTCGCCCTGCTTACTTGCAGCAGCTCGGTCGCCGCATTCTGGCGCTGGCCGCTCCCGGCCGGCACAATCACCCCGCCGCTTTGCATCTGTTCCTCCATTGCGCTCTGCATCGATTCAGTCACCACGCCCTGGCTCTGGTTGGACCCGACGCTCTGCCGCGGACTGGTCCTGCCGCGCGCGGATACTTCAGACCTGCCTCCTGCTCGCGCGTCGGTCTTCCCGCCGGAGTGCATTTCTGACTTGCCGCTTTGGCGCGCGTTGGATCTTCCGCTCTGGTTCATGCCGGTTATGTACACCGCAGCCAGAGGGTCGCGCACATAGATGCGCCGCCGGTCCACCACGATCAGCGCCATCAACACCATCAACACAACCAGCAGAAACGCCTTCACCGCAACCTCACTTACAACTTACAACTTCTTCTTGTCCTTCTCCTCGTGGTACTCCTGCTCTGTGTTGATCTCCCACAGCGCCTGCTTGTCCACTCTTCCCGCCGCCAGCCCATCCACCACAGCCATCGCCGTCAACATGCTGTGGTCCTGGTTGTTGTACTTGTGCATCCCGTTGCGTCCCACCAGAAACAGGTTCTCGATGCTATTGGTAAACGTCTTCAGCTCCTCGAAGCGGCCGTAGGTGCCGAAGTACGCCGGATAGGTCTTGGGCACGCGCACCACATGCGCGTCGCTCACGTCCGCCGCGTTCAGGATGCCGATCTTCGCTACCTCCGCGATAGCAAACTTCTTCATCTCCTCGTCGGACTTCTTCCACAGATCGTCCGTCTCGTAGCAGAAATACTCCAGGCCAATCCACACTTTCGACGGATCGCTGACCAGATATGGGCTCCAGTTGTTGAAGATCTGCAGCCGGCCCAGCAGCACATCCGGCTCCTGAATGTAGATCCATGTGTCCTTCAGCAGGCCGCCGTCCGGCTCCATCACCTTCAGCCTGTCCACCAGCAGTCCCACGGTGATGAAGTCGCGATATTGCAGTCCATCACTGACCTCCAGCACATTCGCCGGCACCGCCGTCTTCATCGCCCGCAACAACTCGCGCATCGGCATGGTGGAGAAAAAATAATCCCCCGCAAAGGTTCGCCGCTCGCCATCCGCGCGCACGGCCTCGATGGATGTGACGCGCAGCGGCTCTCCCTCGGCGAAGTTCAGCCCGTCCACCTTCCATCCCTTATGTATCTCGCCGCCCTTCTGCTGCACCAACTCCGCCACATGCTCCCACAGTTGTCCGGGGCCGAACTTCGGGTACATGAACCGCTCGATCAGCGATGTGTCGGTCCCCTTCTGCGCCAGGTCGCCGCCCTCGCTCGCTGCGCGAAACATCTTCTTCACAAAATGCTTCACCGCCGTCGTCAGGCTCAGTCCCTTGATGCGTTGCGCGCCCCACTCCGCCGAGATCTCGTGGCACGGCGTACCCCACACCTTCTCCGTGTAGCTCTTGAAAAACGTCAGGTACAGCTCGCGTCCGAAGCGGTTGATGAGGAAGTCTTCCAGGCTCTTCTCCGGATTGATCTGATGTACGCGCGACACCATGTAGCTCGTCCCCACGCGCGCCATGCGCACCACGCCGAGGTTCTTCAGCGTGTTGGCCGTCAGCGTAATCGGATAGTCGAAGAACTTCCGCAGATAGTAGATGCGGCTGCGTCGTGGCCGGATCAGCATCACCAGGTCGGGGTTCTCGGGCTCGGGAACCACTACCGTCTCGGCGGCATCTTCTACGGAATCTTCCTCTTCGGCTTCCTCGCTGTCCGCGTGCTGCAGCGGCCCCATCCCGCGCAGCGGCGACTCCTCGTGCAGGTGCGCCGGCACCGTCACCACGCGCCGCTTGCCCTGATAGCTGATCTCGGCCGGCTGGTTCGGCGTCTCTTCCCCTGCCTCGGAGCTTGCCCGCGCCGCCAGCTCGGGTGGCATCAGTTCCACCCACCACTCCATCACCCGGTCGCTCTTGGAGAAAAACCGGTGGCCCCCGATGTCCATCCGGTTGCCCTTGTAGCGGATCGTCCGCGAGATGCCGCCGATCTCCTCGCTCGCCTCCAGAATCACGGGCACGATCTCCGTGCGCCGCAGCAGTTCCAGCCCAGCCGTCAACCCCGCCGGCCCAGCCCCAATAATGACCGCCTTCTTCGCCATTCGAGCCCCTGTTCCCTCAATACTGGGTTGCCGATGTGAGTTTAGCAGGCTGTCGATGGCCCGCTGCTGCGGCGTACCACACTCGGCATCGCGCACCGCGGATTAATGAGTTGTCATTCTGAGCGCAGCGAACGGGGTCCCCGGCCAGCTTGCTGGCTGGGGCAGGAAGAATCCCCGTATTTCGTCGTTGGCTGTTTTGTCACTGAGGCCGTACCTCATGGTTTTTATGACAGGCCCTGAGAGGAATCTCCGCGTCTTTCGTCTAATGAAACGTCTAAGATAGAAAGGGCCTTTGCGTTCGAGCGCTGCAATGCTCTGCGCGGGCGATTGGCGATGCGATCCTATGGCTGAGTTTGTAGTCCGATTGGCGGATGAGCGTGGCAAGGTGCAGGAGCAGACGCACTCTGCAGCCACTGAAGAAGAACTGCGCGCGCGCTTCACCCAGGCCGGGTACTACGTCTACTCGGTCAAATCGCGCGGCCTGCTGGCCGGCTCCGGCAAGGCCAAGAAGGTCAAGCTGGAGACCTTTCTCGTCTTCAACCAGCAGTTCCTCACTCTCATCCGCGCCGGCCTGCCCATCCTCGGCTCCATCGAGTTGCTGGCCCGCCGCCAGAAGCTCCCCCACTTCCGCGCGCAACTGGAGGACGTCGCCACCCGCGTCAAGAACGGCGAATCCATCTCCGAGGCATTCGTCGCGCAGGGCGGGTTCCCCGTCGTCTACACCACCACCCTGCTGGCCGGCGAGCGCTCCGGCAATCTCGAAGAGGTCCTGCAGCGCTACCTCGACTTCCAGCGCGTCTCCCTCACCTTCCGCAAGAAGCTCCTCGCCAGCCTCATCTATCCCGCCGTGCTGGTCGTCATGGTGATCGCCCTCTTCATCTTCCTCATCACCTTCGTCGTCCCGCGCTTCGCCCAGCTCTACGAGCAGTTGGGCACCAAGCTGCC
>PLOT01000061.1:0-3055 GCA_003142215.1 Granulicella sp.
AACTCCAGGGCGGAAAGCCTCTCCACGAGTGCGGGAGGGACGAGAATCCGAGGGCGAAAGAAGCCAAATACGCTGGGCCGCTCGACCTCGACGGAAGTACATAGCTCAGCCGCGCGGCCGCCTTGCCCACCCTTGAGAAGCGCCAGAAGTGCCGGGTCGGGAGGTACAGGAGTGGCCCGATTTGCCAGCCGCCGCAGGCGGATAGCGCTCAGGATCAGCTGCGTCCCTCTCCAGACAGAGAGCATCGCCCAGAGGCCGGCGAGGGCAACGCTCCAGCGCAGGTCCAGGCGAACAGGTGAAGCGTGCGCCGGGCTCACGATGCCAAGGTGCTCTCTGATGGAAGGAACCATGTGCAGCAGCACCAGCAGCAGGAAGACGTTCATCCAAACCACAGAACGGGATGCAGCGCTGAGCCGGGGCAGCAGCCGCAGGCAGACCAGCACGCAAACGGCCAGAACGGAGCCTTCCAAAATAGCGGAAAAGAGAGCGCTTATAGCGGCAGCGGACATAGGTGAGGCGGCCTGAAGGAGGTGCTCCATTTAAGACTCCTCTCGCGCCTCTTCCGGCGCATTGGCAATTGCTTCCTTCAGCCGGCTCAATTCGCCGGGGCTGATCTCGTCGTCGCCCAGGAGCGAGAGCAATAGCCGCTCCCGGGAGTTGCCGAAAAACCGATGCAATACGTGGCGAACTTCCGATCGGCTGGCCTCGATCTCCCCGATGCAGGCGCTATAAAGAAACGCTCTGCCCCCCTGCCGGTGGCTGACGTAGCCCTTGGTATCGAGAATCCGGATGGTCGTCAGGACGGAGGTGTAGGCAAGCGCCTCTTCGGCGGAAATCGCGGCTACCATTTCGGCCACGGTCGATTCGCCCCGGTCCCAGAGGATCTTCATCAGCCTGAGTTCGGCCTTGGTGAGCGTAATAGATCTCTTTGGTGGCATTGAAGATGCAGCTCCAGGGGAAGTCGTCCGTCGACCGCCCCTAGTCCATCAGACGTGCAACTAATGAATTAGTTAGCAAGCCTTCGATAACACTGCCTGCGCAGCGATTTGCCGCGCGAGCGGCGGACCATACATTTNNCGCTCGTAGATAGTGGTGGCGAGGCAGACGATCTTCGCGTCGTGGGGGAAGTGGGCGCGGGCGGTGAGAACTCCGCAGAGCGGTATAGATGTGTCGATGGAGGAGATCTCGCTATCGCACCAGGGTTATCCGGTTTCGATGTCGTTGAAGTGAGAGAAGAACCATGATGATTGGGGAGGGTGTCGCAGTGGCAGCGTGCGGCGCACCTGTTCGAGAACATGCGCGGTGGACTGATAGCCGCTTTTCTCTGCGATGCACAGGACCGTCAAGCCAATACTATTGGTGGCGATGTGCATTGGCTCAGGCGCATCCATCGAGCCCCGACTCCGCACGCCGCCATCACATGGGCGGCGCGAGTGTGGCAGGGCCAATGCCAGCCACGGCAGATCTTCTTAACCCAAACGGTTTTCTCCCGGTCTGCTCCATAGCAAACCGGCAAACGCCTGGGAAGGGATCAGTTCGAGTGGGGAGAACTCAGCAGACCACGCTCAGCCAGGAAGGACCGATCATAGCCGTCGCGCGTGTTGTCGTTTGCTGGGCGAGTCTCAGGAGAATCTACAGAAATAACGCTCAGAGTGTCTGGGCTGTAATCATCGTCCAGATTGCAACGGCGCAAGTCGAAGTTGGTGTGTTTTCCGTCCATAATGCCTCCAGTGAATATGGATTCTAGCTGTTCGGTAAGGGTTGTCTGTTCCATATTGATCGTTTCGTCCGGGAGGCTGAAAATTTGGGCGGTTGGGAAAATAAATTCACGCAGAACCGTATCGAAGGGACTAAATTATGGCTTAAGGCCTCCCTGTTCGCTCGAGTGTCCCTCCTTTCAGGACGTCCGCCGCTCAGGGAATGGTTCGTGCGGGGACCCAGGCTTTACGGCAATCCCATAGGTCAGCGCCCAAGATCCGTCGCGACCTCCAACATTGACTCCGGCCCCGCGCGCGGGAATCAGCGATCGAGAATCGTCCCGCGCAATTCACATACGCGCAGAGGACTATGTATGACCGAACTCGAACTACCGATTCCCAAGCCAATTCCCATGCCGCAGTTCGATCCTGCCGCTTTCCTGGCCAACGCCGGACTGGGACGTAAGCTGGTGACCCTGAAGGCCAAAGAGGCCTTCTTCACGCAGGGAAGCCCAGCCGACTGCGTCTTCTACCTGCAGACCGGCCAGGCCAGGCTTACCGTCGTCTCCGAAAGCGGCAAAGAGGCAACCATCACGCTGCTGGCCCCCGGCGATTTCATAGGGGAGGACTCGGTTGCCGCCATCCCCGGCCTGCGGCTGGCCACTGCCACCGCCACCACCGACTGCACCGCGCTGCGGATCACGCGCGACGAAATGGTGCGCGTGATGCATGCGGAGCATGGCTTCTCCGACCTCTTCCTCAAATACCTGGTGGCTCGCGGAATGCGCACCCAGGCCGATCTGGTGGACCAGCTCTTCAACTCCAGTGAGAAGCGCCTGGCGCGCATCCTGCTGCTGATGGCGGAGTTTGGCCAACCCGGCGAGCCCGAGCCGTACATCCCCAAGATCACGCAGGAGACGCTGGCCGAGATGATCGGCACCACGCGCTCGCGGGTCAGCTTCTTTATGAACCGCTTCCGCAAGCACGGATTCATCGAGTACAACGGGCGCATCCGCGTACACAAGTCGCTGCTTAACGTCATCCTGCTCGACCAGCACAACAAACAAAACGCGATCAGCGCTTCTCTTGTAGAGACCGGTCCGAGGCAATCTGAAAAAGCCCGCAGAAGAGCCGCTGCCATTGGTGTCAAGGTCAGACATCACGATGGTCTAAAGGACTAAGCGGAGGCACACACAGAACCTCCTCACACAACGTCATGCTGACTTTGCCATCCAAGGATGGCCTTGCCAACCCTATCTTGCCTTGGGCGCAAATCTTGAACCATACACCCCCGTCCGAAGCGCGTCCCCATCTTGCACGGATATTCCCAATCTGACACCGATATTCGACTCCCCGCC
>PLOT01000061.1:3082-4852 GCA_003142215.1 Granulicella sp.
ACCGATGAAACGAATCTCCGGAATTCTATGTGGCTTGGCCCTCCTCAGCACCACCACGCTCGCAGCCGTCGGACAGGACCATGCGAAGCTCGATGAGCGCCTCACCAGCGCGCAGGCCGTCATCCAGGAGATCATGGCCATACCCGACAAGGGCATCCCGCAGAGCATTCTGGCTGGGGCCTCCTGCGTCGTCGTAGTCCCGAGTTACAAGAAGGGCGCGTTCGTCATTGGAGCGCAGTACGGCCAGGGTGTTGCCACCTGCCGCACGCAGAACGGATGGAGCGCTCCGGTCTTCGTCAGGCTTGAGGGCGGCAGCTTTGGATGGCAGATCGGCGGCCAGACCACCGATCTCATCCTGGTGGCCATGAACCAGCGCGGCCTGCAGGACATGCTAAAGAGCAAGTTCAAGCTGGGCGCGGACGCAGCCGCCTCGGCCGGACCGGTGGGACGCAACGCCCAGGCCGCAACGGACGCGTCCATGCGTGCCGAATTCCTTACCTACTCGCGCAGCCAGGGCCTCTTCGCCGGTCTCGACCTCACGGGCACCGTCCTCTCGCAGAACGCCGACGACACCCGTGCCGAGTACGGCGCCGACGTCCCCTTCGAAGTCGTCCTCCACGGCAACAAGCCAGTTCCCGAGAACGCCCGTGCCTTCGTCCGCACCGTTGCGCACTTCTTCGTCGTATCGAAGAACAACCAGTAGCAGTGAACAAGAACCATCAGCGCCATCGCGTCGCAGGGTAGCAGGACGCCGTAACGCATAGTAGACCAAAGCTGCCAGCAAGGACCACCGCGCTGGGGGCTTTGGTGCGTTTGGGGTCCGGCGGCTCTTCAGCGTTGCCGGTCCCAGTCGACCGCTTCCCAGATTTGAGAGCTATCGGGCAACCTCTATCTTTTGGTCACAACGATAACGGAAAAATGCAGCTCCAGAAAGTTCGTTTGGGCGGGGCACCACCATAAACCATCTTTGGCGCCACATCCAACCGTAGCCTCTACGCCGCCCCAACCACCATCACCCGTGCCTCGCCCAAACCAGCCTGCTCGGCATGATCGGCAACGCCGAGCGCGGGCCAGAAGCCATCGCCGCCATCCGAGAGTTCCACTTCGTCTACCTCATCGCCGTCGGTGGCGCGGCCTACCTCATCTCCACTCGATTTTGAGATATGGGCATCACGCGAAGGCGCGACCGCTCCCGCCCATCCACTCTTCGAGACGCTCTACGCCGCGACCCCACGCAGTTGCAACGCCTGCATCCACAGCGCATCCCCATACCGGCGCTCCAGCAGGTGCGGCAGATAGTGGTCCACATCCAACTGCGGCCACGACACGCTGATTCCACCACCCCAAAGCTGAATCTCCGCGAGCTGTGCCTCTGTCGCGTGTTCAAGCCCCTGCAGGTACTCGCGCGGAATCGCCAGCCGCCCCCCTGTGTTCAAACGAAGCACGATCACGTCCGCGCGGCCGCCCAGGTACTCGGCCGACACCACACGCGGCTCACCCTCCAGCTCTTTCGCCGCCTCCAGCGCGGCGTCGATCTCTGCATCGGTCGTCAGGTCGTTAGGATGCCTGTCCATGCATCGTCTCCCAAAGCTCGTTCAGTTCAGTCGCGTGCGCTGCCGCCGCTTCCAAAATCCTGCGTATGTCGCTCCGCTTCGCGTTTGGCGGACGGACCGCGTCCCGCCGCGCTGACTTAGCCACCTTCCCATCGGAAAGCAGGTCAACCACAACTGACATCTCCGCCAGGAACCCATGCACATGCCGCGGCAGGTG
>PLOT01000185.1 GCA_003142215.1 Granulicella sp.
TGTTCGCTGGACCACTACCTGGTGCAGCCGGATGAGTCGATGGATGCGCGCATCCGTGCGGCGCGGGAAAAGCTGGGCGCGGAGGCGGTCATACTGGGGCACCACTATCAGCGCGACGAGGTGATCCGCTATGCCGACTTTACTGGCGACAGCTACAAGCTCTCGAAGGTGGCCGCGGAGTCGAACGCGCAATACATGGTCTTCTGCGGCGTACACTTTATGGCCGAGACGGCGGACATCCTGGCGCAACCGTGGCAGAAGGTGGTGCTGCCCGACCTGAACGCGGGCTGCTCGATGGCCGACATGGCGGAGATCGGGCAGGTGGAGGACTGCTGGGAGTCGCTGGAGCGGCTGCGGCTGGTTTATGGCTCAGGGCTGTCGGCGGGCGAGGGAATCCTGCCGCTGACCTATGTGAACTCGGCGGCGGAGATCAAGGCGTTCTGCGGCGAGCGGGGCGGGCTGGTGTGTACCTCGTCGAATGCGAGGGCGGCGTTTGAGTGGGCGTTTGCACGCGCGGGGAAGGTCATGTTCCTGCCGGATCAGCACCTGGGACGGAACACGGCGTTCGCAATGGGGATTCCATTGAGCGAGATGGTGGTGTGGGACCCTTACCAGATCAATGGAGGCGTGACGCCGGAGCGGCTGCGCGGGGCCAGGGTAATCCTGTGGAAGGGACACTGCAGCGTGCATCAGCGGTTTCTGCCGGAGCATGTGGACCGGGTCCGCCGCGAGGAGCCGGGGATGCAGGTGGTGGTGCATCCAGAGTGCCGCTGGGAGGTCTGCCAGAAGGCGGACGCGACGGGCTCGACCGAGCGCATTATTCAGTTGATCGAGCAGGCACCGCGGGGCGCGAGCTTTGCGGTAGGCACGGAGATCCATCTGGTGAATCGGCTGGCCGAGCGCTTTCGGCCTCTGGGCAAACGGGTGATTACGCTGGATGAGTCGGGCTGCCTGTGTACGACGATGTATCGCATTTCACCGCAGCACCTGGCGTGGACGCTGGAGAATTTAATCGACGGGCGCGTAGTGAATCGCATCCAAGTCAACAGCGATGTGAAGTACTGGGCGCGCGTGGCGCTGGACCGAATGCTGGAGATCAAACATTGAGCAGGACATTCACATTGAGCGAGGCGCAAACCCTGCTGCCGGTGGTGGAGTCGCTGTTGCGCAGGGCGCAGGCAGCGGGAGCGCGCACCAGCGAGTTGGAGCGGGAGATGCAGGAGCTGAGCCGGAGAATCTTCATGGCGGGTGGGATGCACGTGGATGTGGCCCAGGCGGCGCGGCGACGGGCAGAGCGCGAGAAGACCTTGCAGGAGGCTCGCGACACGCTGGCCGAGATGGAAGAGATCGGAGTGCAGGTAAAGGACCTGGAGAAGGGGCTGCTGGACTTTCCTTCGGTGATGGAGGGCCAGGACGTGCTGCTGTGCTGGAAGCAGGGCGAGGGTGAGATCGGCTACTGGCATACAGCGGAGGATGGATTTGCCGGACGCAAGCCACTGGACGCGCGGCATGGCAAGACGGATGGGGAACGGCTGAACTAAGGCAAAGTCTAGTTGTAAGTTGTAAGTTGTAAGTGGTCAGGTTATGCGATAGAGAAAAATGTGCGAGGAGTTAATTCAATTATGTTACAAATTGGCGAGAAATTTCCGGATTATTCATTAACGGCTACGATTTCGACTGACAAGGACGAGGCCAAGGCATTTACAACCATTACCGGGCAGTCCTATCCGGGCAAGTGGAAGGTATACTTCTTCTGGCCCAAGGACTTTACGTTTGTCTGTCCGACGGAGATTGCGGCGTTCGGCAAGCTGAACGGCGAGTTTGCCGACCGCGACTGCCAGGTACTGGGCGGCAGCGTGGACAACGAGTACGTCCATGCAGCGTGGCGGACGCACCATGCGGACCTGAAGGACCTGCCGTTCCCGATGCTCTCCGACATTCGCCGTGAACTGTGCTCGGAGTTGGGCATTCTGGATATTAAGGCAGGCGTGGCACAGCGCGCGACGTTCATCGTCGATCCGGAGAATGTGATTCGGTTCATTTATGTGACAGACCTGTCGGTGGGACGCAATCCGCAGGAGGTCCTGCGCGTTCTCGATGCGCTGCAGACCGATGAGCTGTGCCCCTGCAACTGGCACAAGGGTGAGGCAACGCTCTAATTCCGGGCTGAAAATGAAGGGCGCGGCTGAGACAAAGCCGCGCCTTTTCTCTATTTTTCATTTTTTATTGGAGAGGAGACTGCGATGGCATTGGAGGAATTGGTAGGCGCGTTGCCTGGGTATGCGAAGGATCTGAAGTTGAACTACTCCTCGCTGGTGAAGCAGAATACGGAGCTGACTCCGTCGCAGCTATGGGGGACGGTGGTTGCGGCGGCGATTGCAACGCGCAACGAGGAGCTGACGGCGGCGGCGATTGCCGACAGCGGGGCCGGGCTGAGTGCGGAGGCATTGACGGCGGTGAAGTCGGCGGCGGCGATCATGGGGATGAACAACATTTACTACCGGTTTCATCATCTGACGAAAAACGAGAAGTATGCGACGCTGCCGGCGCGGTTGCGGATGAATGCGCTGCGTGGACACGCTGTGGAGGCCGTGGACTTCGAGCTGTGGTGCCTGGTGGCGAGCGCCGTGAACGCCTGCGACAAGTGCGTGGACGCTCACGAGCGCGTGCTGCGCGAGAAGGGTGCGACGGAGGAGTTGATTAACGCGGCGGTCCGTGTGGCGTCTGTAGTTCATGCCATCGGCGCGGTACTCGATTCGGAGCGCGCCTCGCCAACGGTGGCGGATTAGCTGGCGAGAGCGCTGGTCATCGAATTCAAGAGAACCTGAAGCAGGAAGGGCTGCTTCCGGCGCAGGTTGCTGCTTCATTTCGATGGCATGAGAGGCGGTCCAGCGAAGGGCCGCTTTTTTATTGCTTGCAGACTGAGCAGGGTGCTGTTTGGACGGGAGTAGAGTCAAATAAAAGGGAATGTGAGAGGAATGGAACGATGATGGGTTTACTTCGGCGAGTGGCGGCTGTGTTGGGCCTGGCGGCCCTCTGTTGGACGACGGGATGCGCCGGGTTCTGGGTGGCAGTGGATAACTCGAGCAGCAGCTCCACCACTCCGACGAACGATTATGTATATGTTGCGAATGCGACGACGGAGACGGTGAGCGGATTTGCGGTGGGCACGGGGTCGCTGACGGCGGTGACGGGTACGACTTACTCGCTGGGGTTTGCGCCAACGGGGGCGGCGGTGAATCCCGCCAACTCGATCCTGTTTGTCGGTGGCAACGCTGCGATCTATGCGTTTGCGATCGATTCCAGTACGGGAGCGCTGAGCGTGCTGAACGGCGGCGGCGCCGTGGGATATGCGGCGGTGGCGTCGATGGACATCTCCCCCGATGGGAACTGGCTGATCGCGCTGGACCAGAACAATCTTACTTTGGATGAGTTTCTAATCAACTCCAGTACCGGCGTGCTGACGGCGTACAACCCGACCTACTACCCGGTGCCGTCGGGTGCGACTGTCGTCGCGCATGGGGTGAAGTTTGCGCCGAACGGCAACGATCTGTTCCTTGCGCTGGGCACCGCGGGCGATGTGGTGTATCCCTTCAATACTTCGACCGGGGCCCTGTCTGCCCCCCTGTCGCTCTCGCTGGGACCGGCATCGACCAACAGCGACAATGCGCTGGCGGTGAGTCCGGACAGCACGCTTCTCTTCATTGCGAGGAGCGGTCCCGCAGGCGGGTTGGCGGTGTACACGATCGGTTCGGGCGGATCGCTGGCGCAGGTGAGCGGGTCCCCGTTTACGGCTGGGGCGCAGCCCTACGCGGCGGCGGTCAATGCCGCCGGCACGGATGTGTATGTGGCGAACCGGACGGACGGCACAATCTCCGGGTTCAGCATTGCCAGCGGCAGTGGCGTACTGACAACATTGAGCGGTTCTCCCTATCAGAGTGGGAGTGGGGTGACTGCTCTGGCGGTGGACAGCAGTGGGGCTTATCTGCTGGCCGCGGCCAATGGCGGATCGCCCGACCTGACCATGTACAGCTACGATCCAACGATAATGGGGAAGCTCGATTTTTCCACGTCGATTGCGACGGGGACGGACCCGACAGGGCCGGTTGCGCTGGCGATGACCCACTGAGGTCAAGGAAAAGGCCCACATCCCTGAGCGGGATGTGGGCCTTTGCAGTCTTGATTGGGCCCGGTCGAAGACTCCGTGGAGTCATGCGGCCGGCAGCGCTAAATGACGTTGACGTTGATGTTGCCGGAGACCCCGTTCGGGAAGAAACCGCCATAGTAGGTGGGTGGACTTGTAGTGTTACTGGCATAGAGGACTGAAAGAACCTGCGAGAAGGTGCGTGCGTAGGCGAATCCGGCAGGGGTGGTGCTGGATGCGTTGCCTGGGCCGGGGGTGGCGAAGAACCCCTGATATACAGCCGGGGAGCTGGTTGGGTCGATCGCTGGCCCGGCTAAGGCCAAAGCGGGGACTGAGAAGGAGGTTGACGACGCGGTTGGCGCCGCCGAAAGAGTAATGGTAAGCGCCGTGGAGTTGATCGCCGTTATCGTCGTTCCCGCGGGTATGCCGGTGCCTATTACGACCTGATTGACAGCTAGACCCGCGATGGTTGTGACGTGGACAGTCGCACTACCAGAGGTAATAGTGGCGGCATAAGCGCCGTTGTCGTTCGGCACGACCTCGTAGGGATCCGACGTGGCGATGGTGGCTGTGACAACGGCCGTGGCCGTGGCAGGTTCCGAGATGGTAATGCTGCCTTGTCCTACGGTAAAGGTCAGGGCTGTGGGACTGCTAAACGTGCTTAGAGCGGGACTGGCCAGGACCGTTCCTCCACTTTCGATAGGCGTCAGGGCGGGACTGGTGACGGTCACTTGCGCGGGACTGGTGAGGATCTGTGCCGTGGTGATGGTCGTTCCGGTGGGGAAGCTGGTGAGGGCGGTCACCGCCGTCCCAGTCGTCCCAGTCCAAGTAGTCGCCGACGCCATCGAGATTGTGTTGGGGGCGATCGCCGAGATGACTGTGTTGTTAGGAATGCCGGTTGTAGCAGCACCACTAATATAGATGCATTGCCCGAGCGCCAGACCGGCTATAGTCGACACATTAATGAGATTGGCGCTTCCGGAGACGATGTCGCATAAGAATGAGGCTGGTGTAAACGTTGCCGTGGCGGCCAGCGACATCCCCACCGTGAAGGGTGCCGTGGTGCCAAGGAACGTGATGGTTGTTCCTGTGGGGATGCCGGGGCCGATGATGGCCTGCCCGACCACCAGACCCGATAATGAACTGCCATTAATCGCAGTCACTACATTCGTGAGCTGGTTGCTGCCGGCGGTGGTGATGGCACTGAATGTGACTGCTGTTGGGGTGGCGGTGGCGGTGGTTTTCTGCGACAGCGTAATCGTGTAGGGTGCTGTGGTGCCGAGCGCGAAGATGGTTGTAGCGGGACTGGTGGGAATGCCGGCTCCGGTGATGGACTGCCCGACAATCATTCCGCTGATGCTTTGTACATTCGCGATGGTCGTGCTGCCGGAGGCGACGTTGCCGGTGGTTGAGACTGTGCTGCTAGCGCTGGCGTTCGCCGACATCGTAATCGTGTAGGGTGCCTTGGTACCGCTCATCGCCTTGATGGTCGTTCCCACAGGGATACCGGTGCCGGCGGTAAGAGGCTGCCCAACCGCCAATCCGGCGATGCTCGGCACATACGTGATGCCTGTTTGGCCGCTGGTGAGGATGCCGTTGAACGTGGTTATGGTTGTGGATCCGCTGGAGGCGATGGCGTTCACCGCCGGTCCAGTCGGAGATGACCCCATCGAGATATTGCTGCCGATGTTCGTGATGTACGTATTCAGGGGAATGCCGGGGCCGGTGATGCCCTGCCCGTTCGCCAGCCCGGAGAGGCTCCCCACTGGCGTGATGGTCGAGCTGCCGATGGTGACGACGCCGGTGAATGTGATCAGGGGCGTGGAGTTGGCGGGTGCCGAAAGCGTAATTGTAGTGGGCACCGCGGTGCCGGAGGCGGTCCCCGCAATGGTTGTGTTGGCCTGGATGCCGGGGCCGGTGATGCCCAGCCCGACCGTGAGCCCGGAGATGGTCGACACCGACGTGATGGTGTTGCTGCCGCTGGTGACGTAACCCGTGGGGAAGACTGCCGTTGGGGTGACCTTGGAGGCCAGACCGAGGGTGATCGTTGTGCCGGAAATTGGACTCACGATGTAATTGTTGCCGGTAAGGCTTGTTCCAGTGATGGGTTGTCCGGGCGCCAGTCCGGTGATGTTCAACCCTCCAGAGATGCCCGTCACCCCCGTGATGGTGTTAGTGCCACTGGTCATGATGCCTGAGAACGTGACATTTGTATTGGCGGTAATCGCTGTGATCACCGAGCCCAATGGAATCCCGGGGCCACTGATGATGTCGCCTGCGACGGCTTTCGTCGAGGTGAGTTGCGAGTAGAGAATGTTGGTGTTCACCGTGGTTGACACCGGGAATGAGCTTTGGTACAGCGATCCTTGATATAGCACGGAGGGGTTCTGGATGCTGGCAAGGCGCAGCGCGGCTGCATGGCAGCCGTCGACGGCCAGAATCTGGGCGGCGTAGGCGAGGTTGGTCCCAGTGAGATAAGTAAGCGCGCCCGCGAAGGCTGTGACGCTGACATCTTCCAACATCCGCGCCTGGGCGATGGCCTGAACCGCGGTGAGCGACATCGTGGCCGCAGGCGCCGCGAAGACTGTTGGATTGGCGGCGGAGGTTCCCGCCAGGTTGATGAGCGGCCTGTTAACGGCGGCAGTTCCGAGGATATTGCGCAGATCGACCACTTGATTCAGCTCATCGTAGTACATCTCGTTGAACATATCGAGGAACTGCGCAGTAAAGCTGCCGGAGACGGTTAACACGGGGGGGACGCTGTAGATCTGGCTCGTCCCCAGGGTGACGTAGGTAGAGGCCGGAAGGTCGGCGTTCTGCGTGAGGTAGGAATAGAACGTCGCCTTGAGATACTTGATATTGAGCAGGAAGTTGAGAACGTCGACCTGCAGGAAGCCTGTGGGCGTGGGTTGCTGAGCGTGTGCATCCGGACGCGTTACCAATCCTGTGCCAGCAGCGATGCCCGCCGCTCCGAGGGCAGCCATGAAGTGTCTGCGATTCAGGGCGACTTTGGATACGATGTTCTTGAGCTTCTCGACCGATGCCGTGGGATCGAGGACTTCGATGTCATTGCTGCTGGCCATTTCGTTGGCCTCCTTGTCAGTAGACTTGCGATGTGTGCGAAGAGATTGGGTCATAATGGAATGC
>PLOT01000299.1 GCA_003142215.1 Granulicella sp.
GATGGTTCCCTGGGCCTCGCGGCAGACGGCGGCGCCGACGACGTTGCAGATGGCGATGGTGCGGGAGCCGAGGGCGTGCAGCTCGCGCTGGGCGGCGATGGTATCGGCCGTCTCGCCGGACTGGGTGATGAGCAGGCCGATGGAGGCGGGGTCGGCGATGGGCGAGCGGTAGCGATACTCGCTGGCGTAATCGACCTCGGTGCGCAGGCGGGCGAGGCGCTCGATCATGAACTTGCCGGCGAGGCCCGCGTGCCAACTGGTGCCACAGGCCGCGATGGTGATCTGGGTACAGGCGCGGAGATCGGCGTCGGTGAGCTGCATCTCGGCGAGGAAGACGCGGCCGGTATCGGCGGAGACGCGACCGAGGATGGTGTCGCGGACGGCGCGGGGCTGCTCGTTGATCTCCTTGAGCATGAAGTGCTTGTAGCCGGACTTTTCGGCCTGGATGGGGTCCCACGCGATGCGCTGGATTTTTAGGGGGATAGGAAGGCCGTCGAAATCGGTCAACTCTATGCCGGAAGGGGTGAGGATGGCGAGTTCGCCGTCGGCGAGGAAGTGGATGTTGCGCGTGTGATGCAGGATGCCGGGGACATCGGAGGCGAGGAAGTATTCGCCCTCGCCGATGCCGAGGACGGCGGGCGGGCCAAAACGCGCGGCGACCAGCTTGTTCGGCTCGTTGGCCGAGAGGACGCCGATGGCGAAGGCCCCGGTGAGGCGCTTGACGGCGCGGCGTACGGCTTCCTCGAGGGGGATTGCGGGAGTGCGGTGAGGGAGGGTGAGGACGGCCTCGCTGGTGTTGGCTTCGGGTGCACCCGCGGCATCGAACCGCGGGCCTTTCGACTGCGCGCTTCGCGCTCCGCTCAGGATGACAACATTGTTGGAAGAGGCGGAGGCGGCGAGGCTGAGCTCGTTCTCGATGGTCACATCCTCTTCATCTTCGGCGGCGAGGTTGAACTCGTTCTCGATGAGGTGGGCGATGATCTCGGTGTCGGTCTCGGAGACGAAGCGGTGGCCCTTGGCGATGAGTTCGNNGGGCGGCCATGCGTGGCCCAGCGCGTGTGTCCGATGCCGAAGGTGCCGGAGATGGGGCTGGCGGCGATGACGGCCTCAAGGTTGCACAGCTTGCCGGGGGCGCGGCGCAGCTCGAGACCCTGCGGGCCACCGGCGACGGCGATGCCGGCTGAGTCGTAGCCGCGGTACTCCAGGCGGCGAAGGCCATTGAGGATGATGGGGACGGGAGGCTTGGGGCCGATGTAACCGATGATTCCGCACATAGATTGAGTGTAGATTGTCTGCGAGTGATTTTGTGAGTTGAAGAAGATGGGACATTATTGTGAGCGATTGAGATCGGAATGGACGCGGGGGGAGTGGTAGCTTGGTGGAGGCTGCGGAGTGGCCGATGCGAATGCATATTCTGGTGCTGAATCCGGGGTCGTCGTCGATCAAGTTCTCGATGCATGAATTGGCTGAAGGCTCGCATGAGGTGGGTGTGGGCTCGGTTGCGCCGGGCGCGGGCGCGGGCGCGGCGGGACTTCGCACGCTGTATGAGGGAGAGCTGGGCGGCATTGGCGGCCGGTTGGAGAAGCTGGTGTTTCGCGACGCGGCGGGGAACGACCTGAGCGGCAGGCTGGGTGCGGTGAAATCCGGCTCAATGCAGGAGGCGATTGCCGTGGTGGAGCGCGCGGTGGGGCTGGATGGGCTGCCGCCGCCGGACGCGGTGGGCTACCGCGTGGTGCATCCGGGGGCGCACCTGCGCGGACATCAGCGGCTGACGGCGGAGGTGCTGGTGGAGTTGCGCGCGGCGTGCGAGTTTGCTCCGCTGCATGATCCGGAGGCGCTGGCGATGATCGAGGAGATGATGCGGCGCTTCAGTGGCGTGCCGCACATTGCGTGCTTCGACACGGTCTTCCACGAGACGATGCCGGAGGAGGCGACGGTGTATGCGCTACCCTACTCGGTGCGCAAGCAGGGTGTGCGGCGCTACGGATTTCATGGGCTTTCGTGCGAGTCGGTGGTGGTGCAGCTACGCGCGGCGGCAGGCGTGGAGTTTCCGCGATCGATGCTGATCGCGCACCTGGGCAGCGGGTGCAGCGTGACGGCGTGCATCGACGGCAAGTCCGTGGATACGACGATGGGGCTGACGCCGACCGGCGGCGTGATGATGGGGACGCGCACGGGCGACCTCGATCCCGGCGTCGTGCTGTTCCTGATGCGGCAGACGGGCGCGACGGCGGATTCGGTGGAACGGATGATCGATGGCGACGCTGGGCTGAAGGCGCTGGGCGGCGTGAACGACATGCGTGAGCTGCGCAAGAGGGCCGCCGCGGGGGACGCGCGGGCGGGGCTGGCGATTCGCGTCTTCTGCCGAACTCTGGTGAAGACGGTTGCAGGATTGGCGGCGCTGCACTCGCCGACGGCGGTGGTCTTCACCGGCGGCATTGGCGAGCACGACGCACTGACGCGGCGCGCAATCGCGGTTGGCCTGTGGGCCTTCGGAGCGGAGATGGAAGACGCGGCGAATGAACTGCCCGCGAAGGGGCTGCGCAAGATCAGCGAAGAGGACTCGCGCATTGCGCTGTATGTTGTTCCGGCGGAGGAAGANNGACGTAAGCTGGCATCTGAAGCAATGAAGCTCTATCGAGCATTTTTACTGACGGGGTAGCGTATTGCGCTTCGAGCATAATACGGAGATTCTGGCTTCGCCAGAATGACGACTTCAGGGGCTTCGCTCAGAATGACAGCGTGAGACAGAATGACGGCATGAGACAGAATGACGGCATGAATATAGACAGGAGTAAGACGATGGGTGAAGGTTCCGCAGTGCAGGGCAAGGCATCTGGAGCAACGATTTCGGCGGGTGCGGAGACGCACTCGATAGACGCGCAGCCGCTATCGGCAGCCGCGCAGCCGCTTTCGGCGGAGGAGTTGCGGCGGGTGGATGCGTACTGGCGTGCGTGCAACTATTGCTGCGTGGGGATGCTGTATCTGCAGGCGAACCCGCTGCTGCGGGAGCCGCTGAAGGTGGAGCACATCAAGAACCGGCTGCTTGGCCACTGGGGATCGGACCCCGGGCAGACGTTTACCTGGGTGCATCTGAACCGGCTGATCAAAAAATATTCGCTCGACCTGATTTATCTTGCGGGGCCGGGGCATGGCGCGCCGGCGACTTTGTCGAATAGCTATCTGGAGGGCGTCTATTCGGAGGTCTATCCGGACAAGAGCCAGGACGTGGCTGGGATGCAGAAGTTCTTCAAGCAGTTCTCGTTTCCGGGCGGGATTGGCAGCCACTGCACGCCGGAGACGCCGGGGTCGATTCACGAGGGCGGGGAGCTGGGATACAGCCTCTCGCACGGGTTTGGCGCGGCGTTCGACAATCCCGACCTGATCGTCGCGGTGGTTGTAGGCGATGGCGAGTCGGAGACCGGGCCGCTGGCAACGAGCTGGCACTCCAACAAATTCCTCAACCCGGTGCGCGATGGCGCGGTGCTTCCGATCTTGCATTTGAATGGATACAAGATCGCGAATCCCACGATTCTGGCGCGGATTCCGCCGGAAGAGTTGGAGATGCTCTTCAAGGGACTGGGCTACACGCCGCATGTCGTCGAGGGCGACGACCCGGCAGCGATGCACCAGAAGATGGCCTCGGTGATGGAGCACTGCGTTCTGGAGATTCGCGCGATTCAGGCTGGTGCCAGAGAAGCCGCACGTGCGAATCCCAGCACAATCCCCGCGCGCCCGACCTGGCCGATGATTATCCTGCGCACGCCAAAGGGGTGGACCTGCCCGAAGGAGCTGGACGGGCACAAACTGGAAGGCTCGTGGCGCGCGCACCAGATTCCGATCACCGATCCGGTGACGAATCCAGCGCACCTCAAACTCGTCGAGCAGTGGATGCGCAGTTATCGGCCCGAAGAGTTGTTCGACGAGGCGGGCGCGCTGATCCCTGAGTTGAAGGCGATGGCACCGACCGGAACGAGCCGCATCTCGGGGAATCCGCACGCCAATGGCGGCCTGCTGCGCAAGCCGCTGGATATGCCCGACTTCCGCGACTACGCCGTGAAGGTGGAGCGACCGGGGCAGATCGAGGTGTCGTCGACCGATGTGCTGGCCCACATGCTGCGCGACGTGATGCGGCGGAATATGACGAGCTTCCGCGTCTTCGGGCCGGATGAGACGGCGTCGAACAAGCTGGACGCGATCTATCAGGCGAGTCCCAAGACGTGGCTGGAAGAGCGACTGCCAGAGGACGACGACGGCGGATTTCTCTCGGCGTCGGGGCGCGTGATGGAGATGCTGAGCGAGCACACGCTGGAGGGCTGGCTGGAGGGCTACGTGCTGACCGGGCGGCATGGATTCTTCTCCAGCTACGAGGCGTTTGTACACATCATCGACTCGATGTTCAACCAACATGCGAAGTGGCTGGAGAAGTCGAAGCTGGAACTGGACTGGCGCCAGCCCGTCTCGTCGCTGAACCTGCTGATTACATCGCTGGTGTGGCGGCAGGACCACAACGGATTTACGCATCAGGACCCGGGCTTCCTGGACGTGGTGACGAACAAGAGCCCGGAGATTACGCGCATCTATCTGCCACCGGATGCGAACTGTCTGCTCTCGGTGGGCGACCACTGCCTGCGCTCGACGGAGTACGTCAACGTGATTGTTGCGGACAAGGCCCTGCACCTGCAGTACCTGACGATGGATCAGGCGATCGACCACTGCACCAAGGGGATCGGCATCTGGGATTTCGCATCGAATGACGACGGCGCGGAGCCGGATGTGGTGATGGCTTGCGCGGGCGACATTCCCACGTCGGAGTCGCTGGCCGCGGTTGCGATCCTGCGCGAACGCTGCCCGAAGCTGAAGATTCGCTTCGTCAATGTGGTGGACCTGTTCCGGTTGATGCCGGAGAGCGAGCATCCGCACGGCATGAGCGACGCGGAGTTCGACGCGCTGTTCACGGTGGACAAGCCGGTGATCTTCAACTTCCATGCGTATGCGTCTCTGATCCACAAGTTGACCTATCGGCGCAGGAACCACGAGAACATCCACGTGCGTGGATATAAGGAGAAGGGCAACATCAACACGCCGCTGGAGCTGGCGATCCTGAACCAGACCGACCGCTTCGACCTGGCTCTGGACGCGATCGACCGCGTGCCGAAGCTGCGGGACACGGCGGCGCACACCCGCGAGTGGCTGAAGGACCAGATTGTCGACAGCGTGAACTACGCGCACCAGAACGGGATCGACCGGACGGAGATCACCGGCTGGAAGTGGGTACTTCGTACCGCTCTCGACGCTTCGCGTAAAAGCTAAAAAAATCCTCCGCTACGCTACGGAATGACGCGTGCTTCGTGCCTTGCTCGATCCTGATAATGTTATCCAGCGATTGATTCTTGTCAGTGAGGATGACTTACGATGAACCGTGTTCGGATGGAACGACGCAATTTCTTGAAAGCCGCTACGCAAACGCTGCTTGCCGCTCCAATGTTGACCGCGCTGGACGGCTGTCTTCGAGGCACGCATCAGTCCGCGGCAAACGCCGCATTGGCCCCAGCGTTGGGCACTGCTCCACCAACACCGGCACTGAAGCTCAACGTCCGCGACTTTGGCGCGACCGGCGACGGCAAGACGAAGGACACGCTGGCAATTCAGCAGACCATCGAGCGCTGCTCGGTATTTGGCGGCGGCGAGGTGGTGGTGCCCGCGGGAGATTATCTGGCCGGCGCGCTGTCTTTGCGCAGCAACGTGGTGCTGCGGATCGAGGAGGGCGCGACGCTGAACGGCTCGCCCGACATGGCCGACTATCCGCTGGCTCAGGTGCGCTGGGAGGGCCACTGGATCAAGGGCTACAGCAGCTTCATCAACGCGACGGACGCTGAAAACATCGGTCTGGTGGGAGCGGGCAAGATCATCGGCACGCCCACCGAACGGGGCCGCGTGGAGCGCCCAAGCGGGATGCGGCTGCCTGCGCTGATCGAGTTCAACA
>PLOT01000281.1 GCA_003142215.1 Granulicella sp.
GCTGCGCCAAGCGCGGCGAGCATTCAGCCAGCCAAAGGGAAACTAGGAATTATGACGGTCGGGATGGGAGCGGTCTGTACGACTCTCATCGCCGGCGTAGAGGCGGTCCGCAAGGGAATCGCCAAGCCTATCGGGTCGCTGACGCAGATGGGGACCATCCGCCTGGGCAAACGCACCGAGGGCAAGACCCCGTTGATCCGGGATTTCGCGCCGCTGGCCAGGCTGGACGACATCGTGTTCACCGGGTGGGACATCTTCGGCGGCAATCTATATGACGCGGCGAAGACGGCACAGGTGCTGGATAAGGAGCTGCTGGAGCAGATTCGTCCGTACCTCGAATCGATTGAGCCGATGCCGGCGGCGTTCGACCAGAACTATGTGAAGCGGCTGACCGGGACCCACATCAAGAGCGGCAAGAACAAGCGCGACCTGGCGGAGCAGATTCGCAAGGACATCCAGGCGTTCAAGAAGAAGACCGAGCGGCAGGTTGTGATCTGGACCGGCTCGACCGAGATATTCCTGAAGCAGACGGCGGTGCACCAGTCGCTGGCGGCGTTCGAGAAGGGGATGGACGACGACGATCCGGGGATCGCTCCGTCGCAGTTGTATGCGTGGGCGGCACTGACCGAGGGGATTGCGTTCATCAACGGCGCGCCCAACCTGACGGTGGACTTTCCCGCGATGAACGAACTGTCTCGCAAGATGAACGCGCCGATTGCCGGACGGGACTTCAAGACGGGGCAGACGCTGATCAAGAGCGTTCTGGCTCCAGCGTTCAAGACGCGCATGCTGGGCGTGAGCGGCTGGTTCTCGACCAACATCCTGGGCAACCGGGACGGCGAGGTGCTGGACGAACCACAGTCGTTCAAGACCAAGGAAGAGTCGAAGCTGGGACTGCTGGAGATGATCCTACAGCCAGACCTGTACCCCGACCTTTACAGCGACATCTACCATAAGATCCGTATCAACTACTATCCTCCGCGCGCCGACAATAAGGAGAGCTGGGACAACATCGACATTTTTGGCTGGCTTGGGTATCCGATGCAACTGAAGGTGAATTTCCTGTGCCGCGACTCGATTCTGGCGGCGCCGCTGGCGCTTGACCTGTGCCTGTTCATGGACCTTGCGGCGCGGACTCCGAGCCTGAAGGGGCTGGGGATTCAGGAGTGGCTGAGCTTCTACTTCAAGGCGCCGGACAGCGCGCCGGGCGTCTACCCCGAGAACGATCTGTTCATCCAGTCGATGAAGATGAAGAACACGCTGCGGCACATCATGGGCGAGGACTTGATCACACATCTGGGGCTGGACTACTACGGCGGGTAAACGGCTGAACTTGCTTTAGACTGTGGACGAAGCCCTGCAACCGAAATGTTGCGGGGCTTCTTCTTATAGGAGGGAAGTGGATGCCGAGCGCGAACGCCAGCGAGCACCAGTTGGAGACGCTCCGCCTGTATGGAGAGCTGGTCGAGGTGCGTGAAGACTGGGGCGGGAGGCTGGTGCTGTGCTGCGGCGAGGGGTGCGCGGCGAGTGGTGTGCCCGCCGCTGTCAGCATTGCGGGAGGAGCGACGCTGGCTGTCGATGGCGATGCGGACGCGGTGAAGGCGGCGATGCGGCGCGGCGAACTGGACTTTGTGGTAGACACGCTGGATGAGGCGCTGCGCGCACTGAAGAATGAGGTGCGGGTGCGGCGGCCGCTCAGCGTGGGGCTGATTGCGGAGGGCAGCAGAGCGTTGAAGGAGATGGTGGAGCGCGGCGTGCTGCCCGATCTTCTTCTGATCGGAGCGAAGCAGAATGCGCAGGCGATTATGGAGAACAAGAGCATTCGCGCGCTGGAGGCGGCTGGGATGGCATTGCGGTCGATGGTGAATGCGGACGGCGAACGACTCGTCAGGCACAGGACGATGCCGTCATGCAAGCGGCGCGAGGAGGTTTATCTTTCTGCTGCGAATGCCGCTGAGCTGCGTGCGTTGGATGAGCGGGTGCTGGCGATTCTGCCTGGAGACGATCTTGTACGCAGGAGGTGGATTCAGCGTGCATCGCAGTACCTGCGCGATGCGCGCAGCGGCGGACGCTGGGTATGGCTCGGGGAAGAAGAATTGAAGCGACTGCGCGAGGCTGGCTTTCAGGATTGAGCTATGGGCTTTGAGCTATGAGCTATGAGGGAAAAGCTACTCGGCGACGGAGAGGATGCGGGGCCAGAGGGCTTTGGTTCCGGCTTCGGACTTGGTGGAGACGGGGAGGACCTCGTCAACTTCGTGCTCGCGCTTGAGGGCGGCGAGGCATTTGGCGAGGGCGTTGCTGGAGAGGCGGTCGGACTTGGTGGCGACGACGAGGAAGGGGCGCTGGGTGTGGCGGAAGAAGTCGATGAGCTGGCGGTCGCTGGGCTGGGGCGGGATGTTGCTGTCGACCAGGCAGACGGCGAGGGCGAGGGTTTCGCGCTCGGCGAGGTAGGGCTCGATGAAGGTGGGCCACTCGGCGGAGATAGAGCGCGAGATCTTGGCGTAGCCGTAGCCGGGCAGATCGGCGAAGATGAGGGTGGGGCGGGGCTTGATCTTGTCGCCCGCGCCCTCGTGGAGAGCGAAGAAGTTGATGGCGCGTGTGCGACCGGGAGTGGATGAGGTGTGCGCCTGCTTGGAGCCGAGCAGAGCGTTGATGAGCGACGACTTGCCGACGTTGGAGCGGCCGAGGAAGGCGATCTCGGGCGCGCCGAAGGTCCTGGCCGCGGAAGGGAAGTGGGCGGCATCGGTGGCGGAGAGCAGGAAAACCGGGGTCAGTCGCATCGCTCCAGTCTAGTGCATCGGATGTGCAATCATGGGATGAGGAGCAAGCCCACTATGCCGTTGCAATCCGCGCCGCGAAGCTTTGCCCACCAGATGCTGCGCGAGATCTACGAGCAGCCGGTGGCGATTGCGCGCACGCTGGAACGCTATCTCGATCTGTCCGGCGCGGCACCGCAGTTTCGCGAGGAGCCGCTGCGTGCGGTTGCGGCACTGTTTCGGCAGCATCCCGACCTGATTATTGCGGCCAGCGGATCGAGCCGTCATGCGGGTCTGGCAGCGGAGATTCTGCTGGAGGACCTGGCCGGGTTGGTGGTGGATGTGGAGTACGCGAGCGAGTACGCGTGCCGCTCGACGACCACGCGACGGCATCCCGACAACCCCAGCCCGGTGCTGGTACTGTCGCAGTCTGGCGAGACGGCGGACACGCTGGCGGCGCTGAGGGAGGCGGCTCGGCGTGGACATCCGACGATTGCGGTGAC
>PLOT01000068.1 GCA_003142215.1 Granulicella sp.
ATGAAGATGGTCGTCGAGCTGCCCGAGAACACTCCGCTGAAGGTCGGCACCGTCTGGCATACCTTCGGATTTCCGGAGCCGGAGATCTTCGGCTTCCTCTATGTGCATCCGGACCGGCTGGCGTCAGTGGGAATCTTCGTCCCTTCGTGGATGGGCGATCCATCGCGCACGGCCTATCGCTATTTGCAGCACTACATTCAGCATCCCGCGCTGTGGCGCTATCTCAAAGACGGGACGCTGCGCTCCTGGGGCGCGAAGTCGTTGCAGGAGTCTGGCAAGCACGGCGAGCCGTTCCTGACGGGCGATGGATTCGCGCGCATCGGCGAAGGCTCCGGCAGCACAAATATGCTGACCAACTCTGGCGTGGACGAGGCGTGGACCACCGGCGTGCAACTCGGCGACGCGGTGGTGGAGCTGCTGCGCGCTGAGAAGCCCTTCACCCAGGAGAACCTCTTCGCCACCTACGTTGCGCGCCGCCACGCAAGCTCGCTGGAGCGCGAGGCAGAAGAGGCCAAGAACGCGCGCAATGGCTTCCACGGCGGCCTGGTGCGGGGAATGATCGGCATGGCGCTGGCTGGACTGACTGGCGGAAAGCTCTCGCTTGGCGGAAAGATTCCATCGGCGCAGGAGCAGATCCATCCCTTCTCGCCGGGCATAATCGCGGGCGTTGATGCGGTAGAGGTAGAGCGGCTAGCGGAGACCTCGCGTCTGGGCGGACGTCCGCTGCACGACGCGTTGATGACCGCGCGCGGCTGGCCGGAGATCGAACTGGACGGACGCCTTCTGGTGACGCAGCAGGACGCGCTTCTGATGGGCGGCAAGGTACAGGCAATGGCAGGCTTCGCCGACCACGTTGTCTTCCGCGACCCGGAGATCTGCAAAACATGCGGCGAGAGGACGTGCATCGCCATGTGCTCCGGGCAGGCCATTACGCAGGGCGCTGACAATTCAATCGCCTTCGAGCGCGAGAAGTGCGTCCACTGCGGCGCATGCCTGTGGAACTGCGCCCACGCGACCGACGGCGAGCACGCCAACATCGACTTCCGTGCCGGTTCCGGCGGCCTCCACTCGGCGGAAAACTGACCGTTCACGAGTATCATGGAGTGCTTAGGAAGGTGGCACAAAATGAGTTACTGCGTATTTCAATATGAGACTGAAATCAATATCGAGGATGTGAGGAAGTCGCTTGTTGATATGGTTTTTCGATGCCTTGAATCCAATAAACCAATAACCAAGGCTGAATTCTACGCGCGAATACCGAAGTTGCTTTCCGGAAGTTACCCCGAAAGAGCAGGAAAGAGTGTCAGGACTTCTCTTGACGCATTGCTTTGGAAGTATACGGAGCTTACAGGCAAGTATTGTGGCTGTCAGTATTGGAGTGCTAAGGCCAAATCTCTGTTCGATCAAGAACTGCGTGAAAAATATTGCGACTCACCGTCAATGAAGGACGCTTGCCTGCTCGCAAACTGTTTATGCAAGAAAGGATTACTAGACGACAAGAGGTTTGAGCACGAGCATGTGTTTCCGAAAAAAGCTCTTATCAAATTACTGAGAGGCTTGCCCGAATCTTCGATCTCTTCGGACAAGATTGGTGAGCTGTTAGATCGACTAGCTGTTGCGTGTGTTGTCTTGGGTAGTGAGCATCGATCAGTCAATAGTGTTGAAGAAAACAGCGACAATCCATGGCTGCGGTATAAGGGAGAGATTCGGCTCGTCCCAAACCTGGATTGGACGTCATCGCAAAGAGTTTTGATTGAACGAGCTGGGTTGGTATGAACTCTATTGAAGTAATCAATGCGCTGAGATCAGGTAAAGACTAATTCAAAGCAATCAAGGAAGAATAATGGCACAAGCATTGCAAATCGTGGTCTGCGCGGGCATCGTTCCCGATCCGCTTCAGACTCTGGAACCAGTCACCGGCCCCAATGGTCCAGGGCTGAAGAATGAGATGGTGCTGCCGGCGGTGCTCGATCCGTGGGCCGCGTGCGCGCTGTATGAGGCGGCGCAGTTGGTGGCAAAGAATCCGGGCAGCAAGCTCTGGCTGGTGAGCCTCGGCCCCAAGGCCAAGCTCCAGCAGGTGATGATGACGGTCGGCCAAAAGGCGGCGTTTGAGCTTGTCCCTGTAGACGGCCCCATCGGCGGCTTTCCCGACGCGCACTCGACCGCTGCCGCGTTGGCAGAGGCAATCGCCGCGCTGCCCGGCCTCGACCGCGAGCGGCTGCTTCTCTTTGGAGGATGGGAGTCGGCAACGCGCGGCGCGGGCGTCACTCTGCAACTCGTTGGCGAGCGGCTGGGGATTAGCGACCAGTTTCAGGGAGTCGACCAGATCACGCTACGCGACGACGGATCGTTCGAGGTGCTGGAGCGCGTCGAAGGCGGCAGGCACCAGGTCTCGGTCTGCGCGGGCGCGCCCGCGGTGCTGGGATGGGCCACCGGCAATCTTGCCGAGCCGCGCAACAATCCGCAGACCGGCATGGCGAATATGCGCGGCATCATGCCTGCGTTGCAGAAGGCCAAGCGCGTTGAGCTTGCGGCCAACGGCCTGAGCTACGTCTCGGTGGGCCTGCCCAAACAGCAGCGCGAGACGCGCGTCGAGAAAAATTTATCAGCCGATGAGATCGCAAGCGAACTCGTCGCATGGATTACGGCGGAGTGAGCACAATGGAGACGATTCTGGTACTGACGCACGTCGATGAAACTGGCTCGGCGTTGACGAAGGCCTCGCTGGAGGCCGTCACTGCTGGCGTGGAACTGGCGGGGCAACTCTCGGCCAAGCTGACGATTGGGATTCTTGGTCCCGCCTCCGTGGAAGCCGCGAACGCCGCGGCTGGGGCTGCTGCGGCTACGGGCGCGCGATTGCTGGCTGTCTCGGGTGAAGCCTTCGCGCAGCCGCGCTACGCAACCGACGCAGCGGGCGGCGAGGCCCTCGCGCGCGCGGCGCAGGCAAGCATTGTGCTGGCTCCGGGAAGCTCACGGTTTGTGCGCGTTGCCGCTGGAGTTGCACATCGCCTCGGCGGATTTATCGACACCCACAT
>PLOT01000223.1 GCA_003142215.1 Granulicella sp.
GCCGAAGCCATGCAGCAGCGCGTCCTCGCCGACGGCTTCAACGCCATCGTGAAGTGAACCTAACTTAGCGGCCTCATCTCCTCCGGCAGCGCCGCGACCATCGCCGCCCGCGCCGCGCGCATCAGCTCATCCCGCGTCGTGTATCCCGCCGGATCGATCGCTGGCAGGATCTGGATCTTCGCCACTCCCGGCGTCACCGCCGCGCTGTGCTTGCGCATCATCTTCTCGGTCCCGGAGATGGCGATGGGCACAATCGGCGCGCCCGTCCCCATCGCCAGGTAGAACGGCCCGCTCTTGAACACCAACAGCCGCCCGTCCTCCGATCGCGTCCCCTCTGCAAAGAACAGGACGTGCAGCCCACTGCGCAGTGCCTCCTCCGCCGCCGCAATGCTCGCCTGCGCCGCCTCGCGCCGCCGGCCCCGCTCCACCGGTACAAATTTGCCCAGCCGCATCGCCGTGCCTAAGAACGGAATCCGCATCAGCCCCTTCTTCAGCAGCACCGAACACATCCCCGGCAGCACCGGCAGCAGCACCGGCGGGTCCAGGTTGGACACATGGTTGGACAGGAAGATGCAACTCACCCCCGCCGGCACATGCTCCAGGCCCGTCACCTCCACGCGAATCCCGCCCGCCCACAGCCCCAGCGGAATGATTCCGCGCACCACCGCGCGGTACAGCAGTCTGATATTGCCCACCGCCAGCGAGTAGGGAATCCCGATGATTCCCGCCAGGGTCCCCAGCGTCACGTACACGAACACCATCTTGAAGGTCGCAAACATCTCTTCGCAGAATACCGCACCCACCAAAAAGAATCCTCGCGCCGTATCGCGGTGAAACAAGAAAGAGGCTGGGATCGCTCCCAACCTCTCCTCGCATCCACTCCTCGAACCTCGAACCTTGTCACTCCCGCATCATTCCAGAACAAGTACATTCTTGCTGTACTCGATCCCAGCCATATACTGGATTGCCTTGTCCATCGTTACCAGAACTCCGTCTTCCTTCACCGCAAGTCCAAGCAGATAGGCATCCGTGATCTGTTGGTGCCCGAACACCCGCTCGATGAATGGTGCGGCAAGCGAGGACCATCCCTCCGAAATCGGCCAAAACCTATACCCGGCATGATTGTTCAAGCTTGCCAAGGCATCCAACGCTGTCTCAATCGTATTTGAAGCAGCCTTCGGATTGGTCGTCACCCGCAGGAAGCCCGCTTCCGTGAACGCGCATACGCCAAATTCATCTTCATCCGAGGCATCAAACCACTTCAGAACAAGTTTGTGATGAATATGGTCTTCATCCAACAAGGCGATCAGGATGTTCACATCGGCAAGATATTTGACTTTACGCAATCTCGTCCTCTTGGGTAGCCTTTACCATCTCAGGTGTAATCACCCTGCCGCGCGAAGCAAAGACTCGAAGTCCGTTTGGCAAGGTTTTAATCCTAGACGAATCGGACGATGGCCGAGGTGTTGTGTTTGTCCTCCGCACCAACTCGCCAACCGCCGCGCCAAGAGTGATCCCTCGCCCAGCCGCATACATCGAAGCAAGCTGATAGACGTCGTCATCAAGTGTAATACTGGTTCTCATGGGAACATTATGCAACATTCTTAAATTTGATGCAATAAATATCAATGATGCACCCGGTGCTCTTGCATCAGTATGAAAAAAGAGGCCGGGATTGCGCCCGGCCTCTCGTTGTTTAAGTAAAAAGCCCACACCGCAGCAAATCTCTACGCGTTGGCCTCCGCCGCCGCCTCTGCTTCTGCCGTCGCTTCTGCCGCCGCCGCTTCTGCTGCCGCCGCGGCTTCCTTCTCGGCCTTCTCCTGCTTGCGCGCCGCAATCGAGTTCTGTCCCAGCTCGTCGGCCAGCTTCTCGGTGGTGAACGACTCAATCACATCGCCCTCGCGGATGTCCTTGAAGCCGGCGAGGTCGATGCCGCACTCCACGCCCTGACGCACTTCGCTCACGTCGTCCTTGAAGCGCTTCAGCGATCCGATCTTGCCGCGCCAAACCTCTTCGCCTTCGCGCATCACGCGCACCTGCGCGGCGCGTGTAATCACCCCGTCGGTCACGCGGCAACCCGCAATCTGACCAACCTTGGTGATCTTGAAGACGTTGAGCACCTCGGCCTTGCCCGCGTAGTTCTCCTTGAAGACAGGTTCCAGCAGCCCATACATCGCCTTGGTAATCTCGTCGCGCAACTCGTAGATGATCGAGTGCAGCCGGATCTCCACGTTCTCGCGCTCCGCAACCTCGCTCGACTTGCGGTCGGGCCGTACGTTGAATCCGATAATCACCGCGTTCGAGGCCGACGCAAGCAGCACGTCCGATTCCGTGATCGCGCCCACGCCCGAGTGCAGCACGCGCACCCGCACCTTCTCGGTGGACATCCGCTGCAGATCTTCGGCGATCACCTCCACCGAACCCTGCACGTCGCCCTTGACGATCAGGTTGAGGTCCTTCATCCCGGCGTGCTTGATCTGCTCCGCGAGACCTTCCAGCGAGACGCGCGAACTCTTGGCCAACTGCGCCTCGCGCTCCTTCATCTTGCGGTACTGCGCAATGCCCTTGGCCTTGTCGCGGTCCGCCATCACCAGGAAGGTGTCGCCTGCGTCTGGCATTCCTTCCAGGCCGAGAATCTCAACCGGCGTCGAAGGCCCTGCCTCGACGATCGGCTGGCCGCGGTCGTTGAACATCGCGCGAATCTTGCCGAAGGTATTGCCCACAATGTAGCTGTCGCCGATGCGCAAGATCCCGTTCTGCACCAGCACGCTGGCAACCGCGCCGCGTCCACGATCCAGCTTGGCCTCGATCACCGTACCCACAGCCGGTCGTTCCGGCGTTGCCTTCAGGTTGGCCAGATCGGCCACCAGGCAGATCATCTCCAGCAATAGATCGAGGTTCATCTTCTTCTTCGCCGACACATCGACGAAGACCGTCGATCCGCCCCACGCCTCGGGCTGCAGTCCGCGGTCCGCAAGCTGCTGCTTCACGCGGTCCGGGTTCGCCTCCGGCTTGTCGATCTTATTCACCGCAACGATGATCGGCACATTCGCCGCCTTGGCGTGGGCGATTGCCTCAATCGTCTGCGGCATCACACCGTCGTCGGCCGCTACCACCACCACCACGATGTCGGTGATCTTGGCGCCGCGCGCGCGCATCCGGGTAAACGCCTCATGGCCTGGCGTATCCAGGAACACAATCTCGCGCCCAAACGCCGGCGAGTCCGGCTTCGCGATCTTCACCTTGTACGCGCCAATGTGCTGCGTGATTCCGCCCGCCTCGCCCGCCGCCACGTCCGTCGAACGGATCGCATCCAGCAGCGAAGTCTTGCCGTGGTCGACGTGGCCCATCACGGTCACCACCGGAGAGCGGGTGATCTCCACCATCCCCGTGGTGTCTTCCAGGAAGCCCTCGATGGCCTCGTTCTCCAACTGCTCTTCGACCGAGATCACCATCGCGTCCGCGCCAAACTGCCGCGCCACATCCTTCACCAGCTCGCCGTCCAGCGACTGGTTCACGGTGACGAAGACGCCCTTCATCAGCAGCGTCGCAATCAGGTCCTTGCCGCGAACGTCCAGCTTTTCGGCCAGGTCCTTCACGCTGATGCCTTCGGTCACGGTAATGGTCTTCGTAATCGGCAACGGCTCCCGCGAGAGCTGTGCTCCGCCGTAGCGTGGCGGCGGCTGGAAGCCCTTCATCGGGCCTTCCTTGGTCTTCTCGTAGCGCTGTCCACCGCGCCTCTGTCCAGGGCGCGCCGCAGGCCGCATCCCGCCGGGATGCTCACCCGGCCCCGGAGCTACACCGGCAACGCCGCCCGGTCGTGCGCCAAAGCCCGGTCGTGCGCTGCCCGGCGGAAAGCCCGGACGCCCAGGCGCGCCTGTCCCCGTGGGGTAGGTGCGCGTCGGATGCATCGGCCGCCGTGCGCCCGGAGCCATCGTAGAAGGTGAATGTGAGCCGGGAGCGCCTGCGGCCCCTGGCCGTGGCCGCTCGAAGATGGGACGCCCGCGTTGGATGCCGTGCGCAGCGCCTGCCGGAGCCTTATAGATCGGTCGAGGCCCAGTCTGAGGCATCACCACGCGCCGAGCTGGAGGTTCGGCAACAGCCGCGGCAACCTCCGCCTCAACGGTCGCCTCAACGGTCGCCTGATCCGCGCCGTCTGTCTTGTGTTCCGCCGCCATCGACGAAGCAGCGGGCAACTCCGCCGAAGCCGCGGTTGCGGCTGGTTTCGCCGCAGGAGCGACAGCAACTGGTACAGCGGCAGCCTTCACACGCTTGACAGTCGCGGGCGCCGCTGCAACTTCCACCGGAGTCGCCACCGCTGGCGGACGGTCCGCCGCAGCGTGTGCATGGGTCTTGGCGGCGGCTGGCTGGGAGGTTGCCGCCGGCTGCGCCGGTGTTGCATGGGTAGAGGGCGGTGGAGCAACCACCACGGGCGGACGCGCAATCACCGGCCCCACGGGAGGCTTGCTCGCAATCGCCGGAGGAGGTGCCGCGGGTGTCACGATCTGGGCGTGCTGCCTCGGCAAGGGGACAATCCGCCGTGGCGCAGGAGACGCCGGGGCACTCGCCTGCGAGACCGGCTTGGCGTCCGGTGCACTCTTGATGGCCGCAGCTTCTGCTGGAGCGGCCACGGGCGCGGGACGCCGCCGAAGTAGCGGGTTGCGCGCCTCTTCTTCGGCCTGCTTCCGCGCCAGGATCGCCTTTACCGCATCGCCCGGCTTCGAGATGTTCGCCAGATTGAAGGCCGGCTTGGCCTCTACTGGCGGCTTCGTCGCCGCATTGCTGCCGCGGTGGCCACTCAGATAGTCGCGCACCTTTTCGGCCTCATCGGCCTCGATCGAACTGGAGTGCGTCTTCTTCTTGTCTGGATCCAAACCGAGTGAGACCAACGCCTCAAGAATAGGCTTGGCCTTCACTTCCAGTTCCCGTGCCAGATCGTTGATTCGAACTTTGCTCATCCGTCCCTTTTCGTTTCCCCTGCGCGCTTAGCTGTTCATATCAGCCTCATCGAAGTAGGAATCTAGTCCAACTCTATTATCCCTGAAATCGCAATCCTCGAAGCTGCCGATTGCGATCCAGGCAATTTGCCTGCATACGTGGCCAGAACCGCTAACCACGATTGTTTCCATCCGTCTCCACACCCTCGTCGGAGACCTCTTGGCTCTCGTCGACAAGTGTGTCCACGGCATCGTTCTCCTGTTCAATCGCTTCCTCGCGTGCGTCCGCCTCGCTCACCGCGTCGCTCTCCGACTCGGTTTCCTCCGCTTCCGCAATCGCCTCGGTCGACTTGCCGCGAACCTCCCTGGCCTCTCCGTCCGGGTCCGCCTCCGAACCCAGAATCTCCTCCGGAATATCCTCGCCCGTCACGTCGAGACCATCCTCCGCCGCGGCTTCTATCGCAGCCTCATCCACAGCTTCCGCCGCGGACTCCTCCGCAGCCCCCTCGACCGTCGCCTCGACCTCCGCCGGCCGCTCCTCGCCCTCTTCGTACTGCCCGAAGTAGTGCCGAACCGCAACCGAGATCTTCTCCAGCGTCTTCTCGCCGATGCCGGGTATCTCCTCCAACTGCTCCGGCGTCATGTCCGCCAGCTCCTCGACCGTCGTAATCCCGGCCGCGATCAGCTTCTCCAGAATCGCATCGCCCAGCTCCTCGATCTGCTCCACCGGAGTCGTCACACCCCCGCCCATCTCCTGCATCTGCTGCTCGACCTCTTGCCGCTTCTCTTCCTCGCTCTTGATGTCGATCTTCCAGCCCAGCAGTTTGGCCGCCAGCCGCACGTTCTGCCCCTTCTTGCCAATCGCCAGCGACAACTGCGTATCGTCGACNNACTCGATGATGTCGATCTTCTCCCCGCGCAACTCGCGGATGATCGACTGCACGCGCATCCCCTTCATCCCCACGCAGGCGCCCACCGGATCGACGTCCTTGTCGCGGCTCTGCACAGCGATCTTGGTCCGCTCGCCCGCCTCGCGCGCAATCGCCTTGATCGAAACCGTCCCGTCATAAATCTCCGGGACCTCGCTCTGGAACAGGTTCTGCACCAACCCCGGTGCCGCGCGGCTCACAATCACCTGCGGCCCCTTGGCCGCGCGGTCCACCCGCAGCAACACCACGCGAACCCGCTCGCCCACCGCAAACTGTTCCAGCCGGCTCTGCTCGCGCTT
>PLOT01000119.1 GCA_003142215.1 Granulicella sp.
CCACCGTCTTTGGCTTGCCCGGCCCGGTCAGCACCTTCGACGCCTCGACCCGCTCGTCCTTCAGCGCCGACAGACAGCGCGCAAAGACGCTCTCGCCGATCAGCGTCAGCGGCATCGCCAGGTCGAGCGCGGAGATCGCCGTCCACTTGCCGGTGCCTTTCTGTCCGGCCTTGTCCAGAATCTTGTCGATCAGCGGCGCGCCGTCCTCATCCTTCGTCCCGAAGATGATCGTCGAGATTTCGATCAGGTAGCTGTCCAGCTCGCCCTTGTTCCACTCCGCGAAGACGTCGTGAAGCTCGTCCGGCGTCAGGCCCAGCGCGTCTTTCAGCAACTGATATGCCTCGCCGATCAGTTGAATGTCGCCATACTCGATGCCGTTGTGGACCATCTTGACGTAGTGGCCCGCGCCGTTCTCGCCCACCCAGTCGCAACACGGTGTTCCGTCCTCGACCTTGGCCGAGATTGACTGCAGGATCTCCTTCACATGCGGCCATGCCTCGGGATTGCCTCCCGGCATGATCGACGGTCCGAGCCGTGCGCCCTCTTCGCCGCCCGAAACGCCGGTGCCGATAAACAGGATCCCTTTTTCCGCCAGGTCCTTGGTGCGCCGGATCGAATCGGTGAACAGCGAGTTGCCGCCGTCGATAATAATGTCGCCCTTCTCCAGATATGGAAGAAGCTGCTCGATGTTGTTGTCCACCACATCGCCTGCCTTCACCATCAGCATCACGCGGCGCGGCGACTTCAGCAGTCCGCACAACTCCTCCATCGAGTGCGCGCCAACCACCTGCGTTCCCTTCGCCTCGTCCTTGAGAAATGCATCCACCTTCGAGACCGTGCGATTGAAGACCGCAACCTTGTAGCCGTGGTCGTTCATGTTCAGCACCAGGTTCTGTCCCATGACCGCCAGCCCAATCAAACCAATGTCACAACTTCCCTTCGACATAAACAATCATCTCCCGTGGGATCGCGGCTCTGGGCCCCAGTCCTCAACATTATTCTATTCCATCGGTTCAGCGAACTCCGGGCGAAGAGGGAAGCGACGAAGGCGAATCTCTACTGGCTGGTGGCGCACACCTGGATCAGCCCTTCGGCGGCAAACTCCCCAAGCGTGCGCAGCACGTCCAACTCGATCTCACCCGGCGCGGCCTCGTACTCCGCTTCCAACTGCATCGTAAGCTCCGTCACACAGACCGGTTCGCGCAGCCTGCGCCAGATCGCGCTGCCGGTATCGCCCAGACCGTGGCAGCGGTCGCGCTCCAGGTTCATCAGCACCACCTCGCCGTTCACCTCCGTTGCCACCGCTTCGCTGCTCCAGCAGACGATGCTGTTCCGGCCAATCTCAGTTTCACTCATTTCGGTGCTCCTTCGCATGAGACGGACAGGGCGATCAATCCATGCGTACACAGAATAATCCGCTCTCTGTACGATACAGCGAAGAGATATGATTCCCTCATGCCGGATGACCCAAGGGATCCCAATGCATGGTGGGCAGTTCATATTCGCTTGCCCGAAATATTTCCGAGAAACTTGAGCAAAACGCAGAAGAAGCGTCTGATTTGGTTAATTCCTCTCCTGCTTATTATGGGTTCTATTGAGATTGTCTATGTAATTAAACTCATGCGTATATCACCTTGGTAGATTTCTGCTGCGAAGGTCTTTGGTAACGAAGGCGGGAAGGCGGGCGGAGCTTGCAGCAACCGGAGAAACTCGCTCCAGAGGCAGCGCGCAGCCGGCCGCCTGAGCTCGACCTGCTGCTGCTCTGTGCCCGCTGGCCGCAGCGCGACGAAGACCGCCGGCTCATCCGCGATCTGTCTACGCGCCCGTTGGATTGGCCGCGCTTTCTCCTGCTGGCGCAGCACCACCGGCTGGCGCCCCTGGTCTCGCAGAGTCTGCACGCCAGCGTCGACGAGTCTCCCTCGCCCGCGCTCGATGCAGTTCTCGACGAACTCCGGCAGCTCTCGCTGGCGAACGCCCATCAGGCGCTTCGCTCGCTCGCCGAACTGCGGCGCGTGGTTCAGGAGCTACGGGCCCGCGCCATCCCAGTGCGCGTCTTGAAGGGGCTGCCGCTGGCGCAATCCGTCTTCGGCGAGATTGGCCTGCGCTCCACCGGCGACATCGACCTGCTGATCGACGACAGCTCAATCCTGGAGGCCGATCGCGTGTTGAGAGGCTTCGGCTATCGCGGTCTCTTCCAGTTGGAGCGGCTTACTCCCCGCCAGTTTGCCTTCTACCGCACGCACTGGAGAGATAACGCCTACCAGAACTCCGCTACCGGCTTCGAGATCGACCTGCACTGGAGATTGTTCCGCAACTGCCGAATGCCCGGCGCGGGCCTGTGCGACACGCCTGACGGCCAAAGCATCTCTTTTGGCAGCTTCCAGGTGGAGACTCTGCTGCAACGGGAGAACCTGCTCTATCTCTCGGTCCACGGGACGTTCGACGGCTGGCTCTTCCTGAAGTCGCTGGCCGATGTCGCGGCCCAGGTGCGCACGATGAGTGAGCCTGAGCTGGACGAACTTGCAATCCTCGCGGAAGGTTATGGAATTCTGCCGGAACTCTCCGCGGCCCTTACTCTGGTGCGTCGCACTCTGGCGATGGATCACTGGAGCGCGCATCTGCTCCCGGAAAGCGATCCCACGGTCAGCCACATCCTGCGCTACGCCCATCGCTCGCTCATTCAGAAGGGATTCCTCGCGGGGCGTGAGGATATTCCGCACTCCACTACGATGGCTTTCGAGTTTGGACTGCGGCGCAACCTGCGCTATCGCCGCGAGCTGCTGCTCCGCGTGCTCTATCGCGCCCGCATGTGGCAGACCTTCCCGCTGCCGGATATTCTCTTTGGCCTCTACCCGCTGCTTAGCCCCTTCGAGTGGGCGCTCTTCCGGCTGCGCCAGCAAAAAGCCCCACCAGGTTAGGGATGGGGCTTCTGTTCACCTGGATCCCCGGCAAGTTGTGCTTGCTGGGGTGAAAATAATGCCGGCGATCACCTA
>PLOT01000081.1 GCA_003142215.1 Granulicella sp.
TTCGCCGGCCTCTGACAGCGGTTGTTTCGCACTCTATAATTCCCCTCATGCGCTTCTGCCATGTGCTCGTCGCCGCCCTCGCAGTCTCTATTCCGTCTCTCACCCAAACGCCCTCTGTTGCTCCAGCGCCCAAGCCCGCGCATCGTGCGACAGCCGCGAAGGCGCAGTTTGCAGCAAGCCCCTACATGGGATGGAGTTCGTGGAGCTTATTCCGCGATCATCCCACCGAAGAGATCATCAAGGCGCAGGCCGACGCTCTGGTCGCCAACAAGCTCTCCGATCTGGGCTATCGTTACGTCAACATCGACGACGGCTGGACAGACGGCTTCGACGAGCACGGCATTCCCAAGCCTAACCTCACCCGCTTCCCCAGCGGCATGGACGGCATGGCAAAGTACATGCACCAGCACGGGCTGCGCTTCGGCATCTACCTGAATCCCGGCATCACCGCCGCGCTGCTCAAGCAGAACCCGCAGATCGCAGGCACCGCCGCGCATATCGCCGACATTACAGACACCACGCAGGCCGGCAGCACGCGCCGCAACTCCTTCCGCATCGACTTCACGAAGCCTGCGGCGGTGGCGTACATCCGCTCGCAGGTTGCGCAGTTCGACCGCTGGGGCATCGACTTCATCAAGTTCGACTTCGTCGGCCCCGGCGGCGGCAACCTGCCCGCCGACAACCGCGAAGAGCTGCGCCAGTGGCACGCCGCGCTCTCCCACGCATCGCACCCAATCTGGCTGGAGCTGTCGAACTTCCTCTCCATCGACCAGGCGCCGCTCTGGCGCGCGACCTCGAATGGCTGGCGCATCGAGAACGACATCGAGTGCTACGGCTGCGACAAAGCCACCGACTCGACCAAAGGAAACCTCACCAACTGGTCGAAGGTTGTCGGGCGCTTCAGCGATGTTGTCCGCTGGCTTCCCTTCAACGGCCCCGACGGCAACGGCGGCAGCGGATGGAACGATCTCGACACGTTGGAACTCGGCAACGGCGACCGGGACGGTCTGACGCCGGACGAGCGCCAGTCCATGTTCACCCTCTGGGCGATCTCGTGCGCGCCACTCTACTTCGGCTCCGACCTGACGATGATGGACGCCGCCGATCTCGCCCTCATCTCCAACCACGAGATCATCGCCATCGACCAGGCTGGCATTCCTGCGCATCCGCTCGACATCCAGCACCTGCGAGGCAAGCAGCAGCAGGCGTGGCTCACCACCTACCGCGACGGCTCCGCAGTCCTCGCCCTCTTCAATCTGGACAATGCGACAGCGACAGTCAAGCTCTCGTGGCATGAGGTCGATTCGCTGCGCGACACGCACTTCGCCGACGGCGCCACGCCACCCACGCTGCACGACCTCATCTCCGGCGCGGATGTGGCAGGTCAGGCCGACGGACTCAGCGTTTCACTCGACTCCCACGCCAGCCGCATCTTCCGCATCCCCGCGCGCCACTGAAGTTCATCCGTTCGCAACGGGGGTGCGTCGCTGCTTCCGCGCGCTCCACGCCACCCGCGCCAGCAGCAGCGCCGCCAACACAAGCGTCATCGGCAACGGCGCGCGCACGCCCTTCTTCACCAGCCACCAGTAATGAATGCACCCCGCCGTCGCCGCCGCATATACCAGCGTATGCACCCTCCGCCACGCCTTGCCGCCCATCCAGCGCAACACCGCCGCCGGCGACGTCGCCGCCAGCACCAGCAGCAGCACCCACGCAAAGATTCCCACCTGAATGAATCGCCGCTTCTTCAGGTCGTCCAGAATCGTCGGCCACACCACCCTCCACTGCTCGACGACAACGCCGCCGTGCCCCGCCCTCAGCCCCGCCACCACCGTCGGTACATCGTAGCCGGAGAAGAGAAAGACGTACGTCGCCAGGTGCAGCGTCGCATAGAAGAACGCATACAGCCCAAGCAGCCGCCGAAATCGAATCAGATTCCCCAGCCGCGGATGCAGCCGCCGCACCGGCGTCACCGCCAGCGAAGTCAGCAGCAGAAACAGTGTCCAATATCCGGTCTGGTGCGTGATCCAATTCACCGGATCTGCCATCAGCCCCAACTCACCCGAGCGATACTGCTCGATCAGCCGGAGCAGCGGCAGCAGGCACACGCCATGCACCAGCGCCTTGATCCACGGAATCCATCGCGTCGGCATCGCGCTCCTAAAAGTTCTTCTTCAGGTCCATCCCCGAGTACATGCCCGCCACCTGGTCGGCATATCCGTTGAAGGGCAGCGTCGGGATCGTCCGCGGAAACGCGCTCGCGTCGATCCGCCGTTCATGCGCCTGCGACCACCGCGGATGGTCCACCGTCGGGTTCACATTCGAGTAGAAGCCGTACTCATTCGGCGCAATCTCGTTCCATAGCGTACGCGGCTGTTTGTCCGTAAAGACGATCTTCACAATCGCCTTCGCGTTCTTGAATCCGTACTTCCACGGACTCACCACTCGCACCGGCGCGCCGTTCTGGTTGGGCAGCACCTCGCCGTAGCAACCGAACGTCAGCAGGCACAACGGATTCATCGCCTCGTCCAGACGCAGCCCCTCGGAGTAGGGCCAGTCGAAGCCGCCCGGCTTGTTCGGCATGTCGCTGCTCTTGTCGTCCGAAATAAATTGCACATACTTCGCGCTCGCCAGCGGTTGCATCGCCGAGATGAACTCGCCCAGCGCGTAGCCGTCCCACGGAATCACCATCGACCACGCCTCCACGCAGCGATGCCGGTAGACGCGGCTCTCGATCGGCCTGTACTTCATCATCATGTCGATGTCGATCGTCTGCGGCTTCTTCACCAGCCCCGCCACCTGCACCGTCCACGGCCGCGTCCGCAGCGTGTGCGCGTTCTTCGCCGGATCGCTCTTGTCCGTCCCAAACTCGTAGTAGTTGTTGTACGTCGTCGCCTTGCTGAACGGCGTCTGCGCGTCCGTCACCGTATACTTGCTCGCCACCACATCCAGCTTCTGCTGCGCCTGCACCGCGTCGGGATGAATCAGCCCCGGCACCTGGTCCAGCACAATCGCTCCCGTGCCCAGCGCCGCCGCTCCATAGATAAATTTCCGCCGGTTCAGGAACGCCTCACGCGGCGTAATCTCCGACGAAGCAATCTTCCCCTCCAGACTCCCTTCCCTTCGGTTCAGCATCGCACCACCTCTCAACTTTCAATCCTGTCATTCTGAGCGGAGCGAAGAATCCCCGCATTACAACGACCCGACCGCGTCGTCATTCTGGCGTAGCCAGAATCTCCGTATTTGTCTTGCCTTTGCTGCTGATCGTTTCTTGTTTGTCATTCCGTAGTGCATATTGTTTGTCATTCCGCAGCATAATTGTTTGTCATTCCGCAA
>PLOT01000260.1 GCA_003142215.1 Granulicella sp.
TTGAAGCGGTCGTGGAGGTACCTCCGGTGGTGCGCCGTACGGCGTTTGCGGCCATCGCTTCATGAGAGAATACGCTAGCAATAGGATGGACTGAACTCTTCAGGTGTGGTGCTTGCATGTGCGGAATAGCGGGATTCATCTCGACGGATGAGGCGGTCGCAACCTCTTCGGTCGATGCAGTTCGGCGCATGACGGACCGGATGCGGCTGCGCGGCCCCGATGCGGAGGGAGTGTGGACAGGCCCATGTGTGGCGCTGGGCCACCGGCGCCTCGCCATCCTGGACCTGGATGCACGCTCCAACCAGCCCATGGTGACGGCCGATGGCAGGTACTGCATCACCTTCAATGGCGAGATCTACAACTTCCATGAGCTGCGGCGCGAGCTGGAAGGGGAGGGCGTGGCCTTCCGCACAACCTCCGATACGGAGGTGTTGCTGGCGTTGTATGCGCGCGATGGGGAACGCATGTTGCCGCGGCTGCGCGGCATGTTCGCGTTTGCCATCTGGGACGCGAGTTCGCGCGAGGTGTTTCTGGCCCGCGACCCTTACGGGATCAAGCCGCTCTACTATTCGCAGACGGAGCGCGGCGTGGTGTTTGCGTCGCAGGTGAAGGCGATCCTGGCGTCGGGGATGGTGGCGGCGCGGCACGAGATGGCCGGAGTAGCGGGATTCTATCTGTGGGGAAGCGTGCAGGCGCCCTGGACGCTGTACCGGGGGGTCTTCGCGCTGCCCGCCGGACACTGGATGCGGGTGCGCGGAGGCCGCGCCCAGACGCCGGTGTGCTGGAACGACATACGGAGCAACTGGAGGCAGCAAGGCATCCAGATCTCCGGCGAAGAGTTGCAGGAGGTGGTACGCAAGGCGGTGACGGATTCGGTGCGCGCCCATCTGGTCTCCGACGTTCCGGTGAGCGTGTTTCTGTCCGGAGGGATCGATTCCGGGACGATGGCCAGCCTGATCGCAGAACTGGGCGGGAAGGTGGAGGGGATTACGGTAGGGTTTGACGAATACACCTCTCACCATGAGGACGAAGTCCCGTCGGCGGACGTCATCGCCAAACACTATGGTTTACCGCACCATGTTCGGCGCATCTCGCGGGCGGAGTTCGAGCAGGACATCCCGCAGATTCTGGATGCCATGGATCAGCCGTCGGTGGATGGCGTGAACACGTGGTTTGCGGCCAAGGCGGCGGCCGAGCGCGGCTACAAGGTGGTGCTCTCCGGGGTGGGCGGCGACGAGCTGTTCTACGGCTACGACCTGATGAAGCAGCTACCGCGCGACGCGACGCTGGGGAGGGCGGCGGCGGCGATTCCCGGCGGCCGGTCGCTGGTGAGCGCCACATGCTCAATTCTGGCCAATGGACACAGGCATCCCAAGCTGAAGGGCATCGCCGAGTTCATGGGATCGCTGGAGGGAGTTTATTACCTGAAGCGCTGCCTCTTCCTGCCCCAGGAGCTGGGGTTGCTGATGGGAGAAGAGAGAGCTCGGGAGGGGTTGGAGCGGCTGGGCGGCTGGCCTCCCGGCATGGGAAAAGCCAATGCCGTGAATGACGCGGCGGGGGTCTGCCTGCTGGATTCAACGCTCTATCTGCGCAACATGCTACTGCGCGACAGCGACTGGGCCAGCATGGCGCACTCATTGGAGCTGCGCACGCCGCTGGTGGATGCCGCGTTGCTGGACGCGCTGAAACTGTGTCAAACGAATTTTGCAGGGGGAGCGGGCAAGCGGCTTCTGGCGCAATCTCCGGCGAGCCCGTTGCCGGAGAAGATTATCACCCGGCCGAAGTCGGGGTTCGGAGTGCCGATGACGCAGTGGCTGGCCGCGGCCACGGAGCGGCGCGAGTGGAGCAGCATGGCCCTGCTGGCAGAACGCGGGACCCCCTGGACACGCCGCTGGGCCAAGGTGGTGATGGATGAGGGATTCAAGGATGGCCGATGAGAATCCTGCACTTCATTCCGTCGATCGACCCGGCCACGGGCGGACCTGTCGAGGGGCTCAAGCAACGCTGCGCGATCTATCGCATGAACGGGCATGAGGTGGAGGTGGCTTCGCTGGACTCGCCTGAGTTTGTGCGGCAGTGCGATTTTCCGGCCAATGTGGTTGGGCTCGGGCCGGGCTGGGGAACATACGGCTACACGCGCCATGCGATGCCGTGGCTGAAGGCCAACCTGCCGCGCTTCGACGTGGTGATGGTCAACGGCGTGTGGAACTACAACACGATTGCCGCCCATCGCGCGCTTGCCGGCACGGACATTCCGTGGGCCGTCTTCCCTCATGGAATGCTCGATCCCTACTTCAAGAAGCGCTATCCGTTCAAGCATCTGAAGAAAGTGGTCTACTGGCATTGCCTGCTGCGGCGGGCGCTGCGCGATGCAACCGCGGTGCTGTTTACCTGCGAGGAAGAGCGGCTGCAGGCGCGGCGGTCGTTCAGCGGGTACGGCGTGCGCGAGATGGTGGTGCCTTATGGCACATTCGGTCCCGACTGCGACACTGTGGCGGCCAGCCGGGAGTTTCTGGCGCGATGGCCGGAGCTACGCGGCAAGCGGCTGGCGATCTCCCTGGGGCGAATCCATCCCAAGAAAGGGACAGACATTCTGATCGAGGCGTATGCCGCCACGCTGGGCAAGGATGAGGCGTGGCAGTTGGCGATCGTGGGCCCCGACCAACTGGGATGGCGGAAGGAACTGGAACCGATGGCGGCGCGGCTCGGCATCGCCGGCCGGATTACCTGGACGGGAAGCCTGAATGGCACGCTGAAATGGGGGGCCTTCTCGTCGTCGGAGGTCTTTGTGCTTCCCTCTCACCAGGAGAACTTCGGGATCGTTGTGGCGGAGGCGCTGGCGTGCGGCCTGCCCGCGATCGTCTCCGACAAGGTGAACATCTGGCGGGAGGTTGTGAGCTGCGGGGCAGGGTTTGTGGGCGAGGATACAATCGAGGGAACCGAGAGTAGCCTGCGCGGCTGGGCTGCTCTGAGCGCCCAGGAGATTGCGGAACTTCGCATCCGCGCCAGGAAGTGCTTTCATGATGAGTTCGACTATCACCGCACCAGCAAGCGGGCGATGGAGAGTGTCGAGAGTCTGGCGCGGGCCACGCCAAGATATAAACCGATCGAGAAGAACAGTTGACGGTTGTGCTGAGTCTAATATTCACGACAGAATTCAAATGTTGGTGAGGTCCGATGCAAGATCAAAAGCTGGAGTTTGATTGGAAGAAAGGTTCGGAATGTTGTGGTTGGGCGTAGTTCCTCGGGATCCTTCGCTGCGCTCAGGATGACAGCAAGAACAAACAAAGGCAAAAGCAAAAGCGATGGCGAAGCAGGTGCATTACAACTCGGCGGAGCACATAGCGGCGGAGACGGCGGCGGACCCTTATCTGCGGCCTGCATTCGCGGCGAGCGACCGCGCGCGGCGGTTTCTGTGGAACGCGTGCCGGGCCATCTTGTATCGTCCGTCGCCGCGGGCGATGTTCGCGTGGCGGGCCTTCCTGCTGCGATGCTTTGGCGCGACAATGGGGCCGAACTGCCATTTCTATCCAAGCTCGCGGGTATGGGCCCCGTGGAACCTGGAATGCGCGGATGGGGTGTGCGCGGGCGAGGGAGCGGAGATATACAACCCTGCGCCGATGCGCTTGGGTTCGCACGCCATCCTGTCGCAGGAGGCGTACCTGTGCGGCGCGACCCACGATACCGACGATCCGCGCTTCCCGCTGCTGGCCTACGCGATGGAGGTGGGGGCGTATGCGTGGGTGTGCGCGCGTGCCTCGGTGGCCCCCGGTGTGAGCGTGGGCGAGGGAGCGGTGCTGGGGATGGGTTCGGTGGCAACACGCGACATGGAGCCGTGGGGCATCTACGCTGGTGTTCCGGCGGTGAAGGTGAAGGAGCGGAAGAGGCCGGCTTCGGCGGGATGATGCGGCTCAATCCCACATCTTAGAACTGATCTCCTGAAGGTGTAGAGGAGCTACAAACAAAATACTGAGATTCTGGCTGCGCCAGAATGACGACTCGTGGGGGCTGCGCCAGAATGACGACTCGTGGGGGCTGCGCCAGAATGACGACTTGAAGGGTTCGGCTCTATACCAACAAGAGAAGCACTATAGCGAACGGCGTGGAGCGTCGCTCTGCAAACGAAATGCGGGGATTCTTCGCTGCGCTCAGAATGACAACTCGT
>PLOT01000262.1 GCA_003142215.1 Granulicella sp.
GAACGCCGCACATCGCGCACGGCATCTGTCATATAACTTTCTAGGCTCATTCTAGGGCATTTAAGGGCAAAAAGCAAGGAAAAACGATACAAATCGGCACTGCAACGATGCATCTTCGCGTCCTCCGGCGCTCAGTTGACGGGGATTGTCTGAACCAAAACCGTGCCGACGGGCTTGCTATCCAATGTCGCCGGTTGAAAGACGTTGTCCCGTTCCGATTTTGCGGCGCTTTCATCCAGGGTGGCGCTCAGGGGCTTGGCCAGCCACACCTCATCCACACGGCCCGCATCGGTGATCACGTAGATCAGCGTAATTGTGCCCGTTAATTTCTCGTCGATCGCCATCTGGTCGAGGCCTGGATTGGTAGCCTTCTTAATGTTCACCGGAGCGGCGAAATTCGTGCTTCCAATATCAATTTTGGTCCACTTTGCATCTTGACTTACATGGAAACAATGACAGGCCGGCTGAAACTTGGTGTCGCTCGGGAAGGGCAGCATGTCCGCTACATATTCAGGCAGGCCTTTCAATGCCGCACCCAGGCTGGGGAAGAAGAGCAATGCCTGAAGCTGCGGAATCACCACCTCCGGCTTGGCGCCTTGCAGTTCCACCTCAAGCCGCATCGGGAGTTTGCCCATCGGAGCAATCTTGCCGCCGGAGAGTACCAGGTACTCGATCTGGCCTTCAATCAGGATCTTGCTTCCCTTCTGACGGACCGTGTCCGGGATGAATGCACCCAGCCCATGCAAGAGGACGGGGTCCTGAAGCAGTTTGCCATCGACATAGGTAAATTGCGTCACCGAATCCGCCGAGAAGCTGCGCAATCCGAGCGGTTTTCCGTGCAGCGCGGTCTCCAAAGCGGCGACGTCTGTCTGGCCCAGAACCGGGCGCGCAAGCAGCGTGACCGCCGCCAGGATACAGATGCAAATCGACTTGGTTCTCATACAATCCATCCTATCCCGGCGAGTGTGCCCGCCGTGTGATGTAGAACACAGCATTTCATTCTGCGGCATCCTGTTGGCCGAACGCAATAGCGGTGCATGGCGCGTTAGAGCCGATCTCCTGAAGGTGTAGAGGAGCTACAAACAAAATACTGAGATTCTGGCTGCGCCAGAATGACGATTCGTGGGGGCTGCGCCAGAATGACGACTTGAGGGTTTCGGCTCTATACCAACAATAGAAGCACTGTAGAGAGTGGTGCGTCCAAAGCCTAACGCATCGGAGCGGCGCAGGCGAGCACTCGTACTTTATCGGTATCGACGACTGTTGGCAGAGTCCAGACCCAAGCGCGCGGGTCGGACCAGACGGCGTCCCAGCGCGTGGCGACCAGATAGCTCACAGCCAGCCGGCCGCACTGGTCGCGCGCCTCGGCTGCGGAGAGAGCGCGGCCTGGGGCCGGACCCCGGACTTTCGTATCTGGGGAAGCTCCCAACAAAGAAATTTCCTGAGATAGGTCCGGCGAAGAGTGCAACGAAAACAGCCGCGCCACGCCCTGCTCCACTCCCTTGCAGGCGCGCACATCGCCACCGAACGCAGCGCCGCAACCCGGCGTTGCAAGTGCCATCTGACGGCCCGCCTGCATCACCTCCGCCAGATAAAAGAACTCTCCGGGCTGAACAGTGTTGTACTGCACCACCGCGTTCCGTGCAACGCGCGGGCGCATCGCGTCGAAGCCTTGCCGCAACGCCATCGCGCTCTCCGCCAGCCCACTCACCTCCGGCCGCCCCAGCCTCTCCTCCACCGGCAGATAAATGCGCAGCAGAACCGCCTGATAGATCGTTCCGGCCAGCCCGATCCAGGCCATGGCAAGCATCGCGCCGCGGAAAATTCTGTTGGTCGCACCCAGCCCTCCCTCCCACCAGACAACCGCCAGCAGAAGAAGAAAGAACTGCGCGATCAGGATCGACCGCATTGCGAAGTCGTTGTTCTCGACGATGGTGGAGCGCAGGAAGGTGGAAACAACCAGCCCAGCGACCGCCAGCAGCAGCGCCGTCCGCGCTGACTCGTCGAGCTTGCGCCGGCGCATCGCCAATAGCGCCGCCAGCAACACCAGGCCATAGAATCCCAGCTCCACGAAGTAGCCCGGCAGCAACAGAACAAGCCCCACGCCCGCGTCCTCCGCCGCCGGATGCGCCTCGGCCAGCCTCGCCACCCAGCCGATCCCCTGCAAGCTGTCGGCGGGGATTATATGGCGCACGCCGAAGCGCAGCAGATGCGTGCCATCGTTTGCAATCGAAGCTGTGCCGTCCGGCGAGGTCGCCTCATTCGCCAGGACCGCGTTGGTGGCCGAAGCCTCCCCGCGCAACTCCGTCAGATACGGCAGCAATGCCACCGCCGCGATCAGTCCGGCCAACAGCAGCACTTGAACACGCGACCGCGAGCCTCGCTCCCACACGAGCGCCCACACCATCCACGCCGCCATCACCAGGGCAAACGCCACAGCTACCCAGGTGGAGAGGCCAAATGCGCTGGCGAATGAGAGGCCCGCGATCAGCCCGCATCCCGCGCGACGTGGGCCGCTTAGACCCTTCGACATCCACACCAGCAGGAACCCCAGCAGACAGCAGACCAGCCCCGCCACATGATGCGGCACCCACAGCAGCGAGTCCATCCA
>PLOT01000079.1 GCA_003142215.1 Granulicella sp.
TTCAGCTTTTATCCCACCAAGAACCTCAGCGCCGCGGGCGACGCCGGCATGGCCACCACCAACTCCGATGAAATCGCCGAGCGCGCCCGCATGTTGCGCCAGCACGGCATGCGCCGCCGCTACTACCACGACGAGATCGGCTGGAACACCCGCATGGACGGTTTCCAGGGCGCCATCCTTACCGTCAAGCTCAAGTACATCGACGGATGGAACCAGCTTCGCCGCACCGTCGCCCGTCGCTATCACGCCCTCTTTCACTCGGCGGGTCTGGTCGAAGCCGGCCCTTATCCTGCCCACGGCGTCGTCCTGCCCCACGAGGTTCCTGGCACCCATCACGTCTGGCACCAATACGTCATCCGCACCAACCGCCGCGACGGCCTGCGCCAGTTCCTCACTGAGCGCAAAATCGGCTCGGAGATCTACTACCCTGTCCCGCTCCATCTGCAAGTGGCGTTGAAGGGCCTCGGCTACGCCGAAGGCAGCTTCCCCGAAGCCGAGCGCGCCGCCCGCGAAGTCCTCGCCCTGCCCATCTTCCCCGAACTCCGCGAAGACGAGCAGCAAACCGTGGTCTCCGCCATCGCCGAATTCTTGAGCTGAAGGATCCGGGATCAGGGCACAGAAAGCAGGTGCCCCAGGTCCGGGGTCCCCACGGACAGGTCTTCATCTGTGGGGCGTTTATCGGGGCCTATCTCACTGAGACCGGCGTTTCTGCTGCTTAACCGAACCGGACGAGTGGATAGGCCGGATGGAAAACGCAAAGATAGGATCAGATACCGGAAGTGCCTTGAATTTCGACAATTCGTCCTTCGGCACTCCGTAACAATCCGTGCGTCTCTTCCCTAAATGTGCTCGCCGGTATTTCCTCGTAACGCACCGATGAGTAAATAGTTCGCGAGGACACAGCTTTAGAAGCTTCAATCGCCGCAATCAAATGAGTACGTGCTTTCTCGTAATCGCCAAGGATGAGGTACGCATTTCCGATTGCCTGCTCAACGTTGGCACGCTGCGATGGGGACAGTCGCGCAGGAACTTGTTCAAACACAGATACCGCCTTCGATAGTAGCGGCAATGCATCCTTCGACCGCCCGATGAGATGCAGAGCATATCCTAGATTGAACGTCGCTGATAGGTTCGTTGGTTGTATCGATACTGCCTTCTCATAAAATGGAACTGCCCTTTCGGGATCCCTACGAGCCATGTACAGACTCCCGAGACCGGTCAGTGGACGCAAAGCCGCCAAATGATCATCCGAACACAGCTCAAGTACTCTAATATAGCCAGATATTGCAGCGTCGTACTCTTTCCGGGCTGCCAGCATATCCGTGTACATCATGATCTGTCTTGGCTTCCGGCTACTCTCAAGGAACTTTTTGAAAAGCAAACCCGCATCTTTTTCACGTTTTAGCAGCAAGTTCGTGATCGCAAGCTCCGCTAAATTACTGCAATCTCCCTTTAGATCAATTGCCTTCGTAAATGCTTCTAGCGCGCCTTCCGAATCACGAGTGCTCCGGAGGAAGATGCCATATTGTGTCCACACCTCTGGAGCGCTTGGATATGTATCTAGGATGTCTTTGAACTTCATCATTGCTTGCTCAGGATCTCCCTCCGCCCGCAGTCGTCGAGCCTCCTTAAGCAACGTCAGAACATCTGCTTTGTTCAGCTCAATGATTCGGGTCGAAAGCGTGTCATATAGCTCTCCGAGATGAGTTCCAGAATCAGGCGGAACAATCGTTTCAGAGAAAGCGACAAAAGGCGAATAGGGGAGTGTCAAATCTACGTCTCTTCCAAGGAGACGCTTGGCTTTTGCGAGCCTCTCTTCCTTCAAATCGGCGCGGCCAGGAAGATCTGGAACAGGAGTCGCAACCAAAAGCGTTTCGATTGGCTTGTTGAGTTTGTTGTCCGTCACCGATTTGTAAATCTTGGAGATCCCTTCCAAGTTCTGGTCATTTAGCCCGAAGAGAAACACTACTGCATTTGGAAGTTGAATTGTACAGATTCCAGAAACATCAGTGAGTCCAGTTCTCGAATCCACCAATACGTAGTCAGGTGAATATTCCGCCTCGATCGATCCCTTTAGATTCTCCACGAATAGAAAGCCGTGCTGATTTGAATAGAACTCCTTCCAGTTCAGATGGGCCAACATCTTTTGATACTCAGCATTTCGCCGACCTGCCCGCATTAGATAAATAGGGCCGCTCCCATCAGCCGGCGGTTGCACAGTTCTCACATATTCTTGAAGCTGCGGAACGACGCCAGTTTCCGTGAAAGCGCTGACATATTCGACAATTCCACTAGGATTCGGATCGTCCAAGGGAAAGAACGACGCCAATCCAGGTGCTTCAAGATCAAAGTCGATCATGAAGACAGACTTACCCTTTCTGCTCAAACGCTGAGCGACATTTGCCAAGGCCAAGGTTCTGCCAACGCCGCCTTTGTACGAATAGAAGGTAACAGTGAACATTGCTCTTCCCCCTTAATTGAATGGGCCGTCCATCAGCACTGGCAAGAACTGCCTTGCTAGCACCTCCGTCGAACGTGCGTCGGGGACATACCTAAAAGTTCGTGAGAGATCGGTTTTTCCGTCGCGCTTCTCCTTGTCAATGAGCTTAAGCGCTTCAACATTCGACGGCACGAACACTAGGAGTCGAAGGTACCGATCAAATGCTTCGCTTTGGAAGTAATCATCCGACTCCCACCTGCACCATGTCTTCTTTCCGAGTCCAAGAAGTTCCGCCATTCCCTCTTGTGATTTCCCCAAGCTATTTCTGAGCCTCATTAGTTCCTCTGCACCCAATAAGCCCATTGCATGACGCTGAGCGGCAGAAATCCGAGACTCCGATTCTGGGTCAAGGATGTACTCCCCGCATTGACCGCACACGAGTTTCTTGATTTGTGGAACAATAACGTCTCGATGCTTTCCGTCATCAGAAATGAAGTCTGTACGAAATTCTCCAAGCTCCTCATGCAACTTGCCTTTACCGCAAACCGGACACCTATCAGTTGCCATTTCGTTAGTGCTCATTTTTTCTCTCCAGGGCAAGGAAATTCAGGTCTGTGGCAGGAACAGATCAACAAATATTCCTCTTTTTCAGACGCAACATTCGGGATTGTGAACTTGCAGTAGACCTGCAGTTCACCTCCCTTGATACAGAGCGGGCAGAAGACAAACCCAACAATCGGTTCCAACTCTGACATTGTTTGAGGTTGTGAGTAGAGTGGTAATCTCGCCTTGAGATGACTTCGCATCGAGTCGAGAAGCTCACCATTCTGTATCTTCAATTTGATGAGGTCTTCCTTTACCCGCCCAGTGAACCGACAATGGTGAGGCCACTGCAAAAGATCGATTGCCTTGGCAATCAATTCCGCGAGCTCTTTGTCCAGATAGTCGATCGGTTTCATGCGCTTCGTATCGAAGAGTACATCCTAAGGCCCAAACTGCTCCATAGCCAACGCGAATGTATCAAATAGTACAGGAAGTAGCAGCAGAAAACAAGCCTACCGGCCCCTATTCCCTAGTTCCTGCACTATCGCACTCGCACTCCCTCCTTCCGCATAACAGTCTTCAGCGCCTTCCGCATCTGACGTTTCCAGAACTTAACCTCTGCCCCCGGCTCCGGTATCCTCTGGCGCCCGATGGGTGTGCTCCTCTCCCACCGTTTCCAATACTCCGCCCACTGTCTCGCCAGCCGTTCCCGCTCGTGCGCCCGCCAGTTCTGCTTCGCCGCTTCCCGCCGCTGATCTTTGGCTTTCTGCAGCTTTCGCGCCCACGCCTCACTCCGCTTCTGCGCCCTCCCCGCTTCAATCGCCTCCGCCATGGCCTTGAGCGTTCCCTCCTTCGGCACGAGTCCGTAAACCAGCTCGCATCCCAGCGACTCGGCAGCCCGCCGCAGCGTCCGCAGCGAGATCACACCCCGCCCCTCTGTGTACTCCGC
>PLOT01000295.1 GCA_003142215.1 Granulicella sp.
CGCAGATCGCCGAAGCGGGTGAAGGAGGTGTTGTCCCAGAGGATGCCGTAGCCGCGCGAGGAGACGAGGAAGGGCACGACGATGTTGGTGTTGTGCTGCCAGAGGTCGAGGTCGTAGCCCTTGATGTCTGTGATGCCAAGCTGCATCTGGCCGAGGCCGTAGAGGGACTCGTCTGGCTGGGCCTTCCAGCGTTGCTGGATGTGGAATGTGGTTTCGCCCTGTACGGTGGCGGGCTCGAGCGTGCGGCTGCCTGACGCTTCGGAGAGGATTGCGTGGCCGGCGAGGTCTGCGAAGGAGACAGCGCCGGAGTTTCGGTCGACGATGACGTGAAGTTTGGCGGTGGTGAGGACGAAGGAGGTGGGGCGTTCGGAGAGCTTCCAGCCGGTGGTCAGGGACGCACTGGGAATAACGTCGAGCGAGGCGCGGCTGAAGAAATCGGCGGATTTGGCGAAGGCCACTCGGACGACCGTGTCGGCGAGGAGTTGGATGCGGAGATCGCCGGAGTCGAGGTGGAGGGTGAGGCCATCGGGCTGGCGGTCCATCTTGGCTGGGGCTACAGGCTTCACCGAAGGTGCGGCTGACTTCGCTGGGGCTGCATGAAGGGTGAGTGCGGAGAGGCCGAGAGAGGCGGCAAGAATTGCGGAGTTCGCAGCGGCAGTAAATTGCATGAGGAAAGTTTACGCGCCGGTGCGTTTGGCGTTCCAGCGAATCCGTTGCCTGCGATTCTGCCGCGACAAACGAGCGGTCGGCCGGAGCGGATGGAACCAGCGCAATTCAATTCCATACAGGTATGATGAAAGTTCGGCACTCTGCTTCAGAGGGATGGTTTACGAAGGACACTTTTACAGCCAGGAACAGGGACAGATGAAGCAAAACACAACTAGACGGGTTGAGCTGTTCGACACCAGCCTGCGCGACGGTTTGCAGCAGCCGAACCTCGACATCTCGGTGCCCAATGCCGTCGGCCTGTTGGAGCGGATGGGTAAGTTTGGCGTCAGCTACGCGGAGATCGGCTTTGCCGGGGCGAACCAGTTTGTAGGCGACCTGGCCAGCGCACTGCGTTCGATTGAAACGGGGGCGATGAAGCTGGCCCTGTTCGGCAGAACGCGCGGGCGCGGCAGCAAGGTCCAGGAGTGGGCCGACGTACAGATCATGGTGCGCCACAAAGAGCGCGTTCCCGTCGCGGTGGTTGTCGTAAAGTCGCGGCTGCTGGACGTTGCAAAGTCTCTGGAGACGACGCCGGAAGAGAACCTGCTGATGGCGTTCGAGACCATTGCGTGCCTGCACGACAACGGGCTGGAAGTAATCGTGGACCTGGAGCACGCACTCGATGCTTTCCACGGCCGCCGCGAGAACGGCGAGCTTTGCGAGGCAGATTTCGCCAAGCGCAGCCTGGATTATTTCCACCAGATGGTGGCGCAGTGCGTGGAACAGAAGGTGAGCAGGATCATCGCATGCGATACGACGGGCGGCGCCAATCCGGAGGAGGTCACGCAGCTCTTCGCGGGACTCACGCACGCGCATCCCGAGGCCCGCTATGGATTTCACGGTCACACCGACCGCGGACTTGGAATCGCCAACACGCGGGCCGCAATCCAGGCCGGAGCAGTGCAGGTCCAGGGCACGATCCTCGGCACGGGCGAGCGCTGCGGCAACGTGAACCTGACGACCGTGATCGGCTCCATGCAGCTTCGCGGCGAGGCGGAGTTTGTGCCTCCCGAATCGCTTGCGGGGCTTACTGGTCTCGCGCAGGCGGCCTATGCGGCCTTCTCGCTGGAGGCACCGCACGGCACTCCCATCGTTGGCGCGGGGGCCTTCGGGACATGGGCCGGAATGCATGGAAGCAGCGAGGGCAAAGACCCAGGGGCGTACCTGTGGTGCGATCCAGCGAAGGTTGGCGCAAGCCCGCGGATTGGGGTCAACGCGCAGTCTGGACGGGCCAATATTATTCTGCTGTCGAAGTCGCTGGGTGTTCCTCTGAATGCGGCGCAAGCGCAGACGCTGCTGGACAGCAACCAGGGAATGATTGAAGGCGGCGGCTATACGGCCAGCGAGATCTCCTTCACGCTGGCGTGCATGAAGGTGCTGAACACGCTGCGCGATAGCTTCAGCGTCAAGGGCTGGCGTGTGCTGGACGAGAGCGACGAGACGGGCAACCGGTATGTGCAGGCGTCGATGTCGCTGGTGGTTGGCGAGGGCCAGGTCACCACCACGCGCGCCGAGGGCTCCGGCCCGGTGGATGCGCTGACCAAGGCAATGCGGCAGGAGCTGGAGAAGTGGTACCCGGCCGTGGCGCAACTGCGGCTGGACACATTCAGCGTGACCGCCATCGACGTGGTGGCGCACGACACGGCGGCGCATGTGAGGGTGACGGTGAGCTTCCACGCCGAGGGGCATCCGTCGTGGACGACCGCGGGCGTGAGCAGCGATCTGAACCAGGCGGCGCTGATGGCGATTGTGGATGGGTTCCACTACTGGCTGCTGAAGAACCCCGCGTAGGGAAGGTTGTCGCTATTCGCAGAAGGCCCGAGGCTGAAGCCCCACGCTCCCTCCGAAGAACAGAAGCAACGACAACGGCCAATGCGGGGATTCTTCCCCTTCGGCAAGCTCAGGGTCAGAATGACAAACAAAAAAGGCAACCCACTCATGCCGCAAAGACGCGGCATGGGTGGGGCACCCGGCTTCTGAACTACAGGTTGGTGGCTACTTTGCGGTCATCTGCGCGGCGATGGGGGGCATGGCGTCCCAGTCGTCGGTGCGGAAGGGCGCTGCCTGCAGGCCAGCGCTGTTGTAGAGGTTTGCGGTGTCGGGGTAGTTGTCCCATGCGTAACGCACCGCAAGCGGCGCGCTGACCTGGGGGCTGCCGACCACGACCGAGTCGCCGACAATTTTGGCGTCGGCATCAATGAACTTCTGGTCCGCGCCGGCGATCTGGAACCACTTGAGCGGGCTGCCATCTTTCGACTTCAGGCCCGCGGCGTGGGTGAACTTGACGCGAATCGCGCTGCCCTCGACTTTGCTCGACGCGTAGACTGGCCCGGAGAACTCGATCTTGCGGCCGTAGACATTGGCCAGGGCGATTTTGGAGAGGCGGTCGCCCAGCGGCTCTTTGTTCTTGGGGTGAACGTTCTTGGCTTCGCCGGTGTCGAGGACGACGGCCATCCCTGTATTCGGGAGCGAGAGAATCCTGGCCTGCTGCTCGCGAACCAAGGGGTTGTTGCTGACGTTCTGCTGTCCGGGGAGCTGGACGACGTAGAACGGGAAGTCGCCTTCGTGCCAGAGCCTGCGCCACTGGGTGACGAGCGTGTCCATGACGTGGCCGTAGAGCAAGAGGCCCTGAGGGCCGCCGACGATCGACTCACCCTGGTACCAGAGGACGCCGCGAATGGCGTAGGGGACGATGGGGTTGATCATGGCGTTATAGAGCACGGTGGGCTGGTGCTGGTCGTGCGCGGGATCGCGCAGCGGGCCGGGGCGGCCGGGGCGGGCGTTGATGGTCTGCGGAGAGGGAGGCGCGTCGGCGTCGCTGGCCGCGTTTGGATGCGCTTTGAAGTACGTCTCGCGAGCGTCGAGCTTGTCGAGCATGGGTTTCAACTGCGGGTCGGAGTCAAGCGCGTCGCGCGGAACCCACGCCTCCGCGGTGCTGGCCCCAAAGGCCGAGAGCACGATGCCGACTGGCTGCTTGAGCGCCTGGTTCAGGTCGCGCCCGAAGAGATAGCCGACGGCGGACCAGTCCGGCACGGTCTGCGGAGTGCAGACCTGCCATGTGCCCACGGCATCCGACTGCGGCCCATACGCCGTGGCGTTTTTGACCGTGAACATGCGCAGTTGCGGATAGTTCGCGGCGGCAATCTCCTTGTCCTCGTTGATCAGTCCATAGGGCGGATGGCCCTTGGCCGAGACGTTGAACTGCATGTTCGACTGGCCCGAGCCAAGCCACACCTCGCCGACCAGAACGTCCTTGACCAGGATGGGAACGTCGCCCGCGCCATCGCCTGCGATGGTCATCTCAAACGGGCCGCCGGATTTGAGGTTGTAGAGGCTGACTGTCCATTTGCCCTGCGCGTCCGCGGTGGCGGAGCGTGTCTGGCCGTTGAGGGTGACGGCGACCTTCTCGCCGGGAGTGGCCGTGCCCCAGATGGGCACCAGCGTTCCGCCCTGCAAGACCATGTGGTCGCTGAAGAGCGTGGAAGGCTTGACCGCAGCGCTGGCGGCCAGCGTGAAACACAACGTGGCCGAGAGGGATGCGATGAGCGACAGTCTCTTAATCAAGGTCATAATTTCCTCGTTGGTGCCTACCGATTCAAGTACGTTGCGGTCCGATGATCGTCCGTGCGGAGACGAATACGCAAAGCGGTCGCTAGGGAATTATGCCACTCGCAGGAGATCGTTGAATATGGAAAAACTGAATGTGAAAAACGAGGGGATGGCGGTGAGGGACTCGAATCGAACAATAACTATATATTTATCAATCAGTTGAAAATTGCAAGGTTGAAAGTACCCCCAATTGTACCCCCAGCGATGCGGCGTTGAGGCTACGAACCGCACTATGACCAGCCTTATCGGGCATGGCCATCTCCACTCCGCCTGGCCTCCAGCTTTCCTCCCCTACGACCAGCGGGACTACGCTCGCAATGTGGATGATACCTGCATTATTTTCGCTTATTATTCGTCAATGTCCATGCACTACTGCCAGCAGGGAGCAGTCCACCCAACCGTCTATGTGGTGCCGTGTAGAGATGACTTCAACGATGATGCTACACCACCTAAGCTATAGATCACAATTCAGACGAGCAGCCCAACTTTTGCCCAGTTAGGTGAATACTTGAGCACTCACCCGCATGTCGAGACCAAAGGCGTCGCTTGGAGCCCAGCATGAGAAAACTGCATGGCCAGCTAATGCGCTTCGACACCCGTTGGGAGGTGATTCCGGGACCTGGACGGATTGGCGTTCGCAATGTGGGCTAGGTTACAGACACAAGTCCAAGGCGGCAGGGGTGAAGAACTTTCCACAGCGGAAGGCACGCTGCGACCGAATGACTAAACAAACTTTCAGGACAACACATGAAAAAGTGCCATTTTATCAATACGAACCCGTACCTATTGGCAGTTGAGGTTTGGAGCCTTCACCTAGAAGGTAGTCCAACCGCCTTTAGCCTCGAATTCTAATCACAGCTATGCCTGTTAGGTATCATCGAACCAGTGGTAGCGCCTCAGGCCGCGAAACAGAAGGCGCCGGATGCATGCGGCGCGAGGGGATCTTCGATCGGATCAACTCCATCATCGGCTTCTCAACATAGAAGTGGGTCGCCACGCCGAGAAGGGCGGAGACGGCCGTGCCGCAGACGATGGCCGTGATGTCGCCGATGTGTGGCGTCAGATGGAATTTGTCGAAGGCGACCCACATGGCTTCGAGCGCGAAGATGTGAAAGAGATAGATGGCGTAAGACGCGTCGCCCAGAGTATTCGGCAGGCCGGCGAGCGGCCTAGCCACCTGTTCTTCCACGGATACCGACGCCAGCAGGATAATGGCCGCCGGAATGCCCCAGAGGAGGACGCGCGGCGGGCTGCCCGCACGGGCGATATCGGTGGACACCAACACCGCCAAAGCAACCAGGAACACCGGAGCGGCCGTGGATTTGCTGAGACGGATGCCGCGCAGAGTAGCATATCCAATCGCCATGCCGAAAATGAACTCAATCAGCACGGAGTTCAGAATCACCGGAGCTGCGCCCCAGGCAGGCGTCCGGAAGTACCCGATGCCCACGGCAAGTAGTAGTAATCCCGTTGCCCAGCGAATGGGCCGACATGAAAAAATGAGGGCCGTGGCGAAGAGGATGTAGAAGAGCAGTTCGTAAGAAAGCGTCCAACCCACCGGGAGCACCGGAGAGGGAATGTGAGCGAAGTTCCAGGCGGGGATGAAGAGAAACGACGCGATCGTGTGCCAGAGGTGCAGTTTGGTGTGGCGGACCAAGCCGGGAAATACAAGTAGGAGCCCAAGTCTCATGCAGGTCGCAAGCCAGTAAAGCGGCACCAAACGGATTAGACGTCTTTCCATGAATGCTGCGCCGGCACCGTGAGCACCCCACGAAGGCGCTGTGGTCACGACCATAATGAATCCGCTGATCGCGAAAAAGATATCGACTCCGGCGGCGCCAGAGTAAAGCACGTATCCGGAACCGAGGTGATCCCGGGCAGATTCCATCGCGTGGAGCAGCACGACCAGCATGGCGGCGAGTCCGCGAAGGGCCTGAACACTGACATATCGGGACGAATGCTTAGAATGGCGTGACTTCATCTCGAAGACCTATTGATGGGCGCATGCTGAAAAGTAGATCCGGCTCATGTCTCGACCTCTAGGAAAATCAAAAACTCAGATTCTGCAGCTCGGGATGTCAAATGCGGGCAGGGACTTTTCGATTGTGATTTGGAACCGGGTGGGGAGTGACGACAGCAGATATGGGCGCTGCATCGCTTCTATGGATCAGAGTGATCTCTAGCTTTGCTGTCGTTTGATTCCGAGAAATGTGCGAACTGCCGCCGAGTTCGGAGTACGTTTCAATCTCGCCCAATTATAGCGGCTCCTCAGTGTGCTGAATAGGGTTGCCGATGCTCTACCCAGAGCATTCGATTTCCGAATTCATCGCGGAGCGGGTCAACCCCAAAGTGTTTGATGAGCGAGGCAGCCCAACGCTGTCTCGTGGGCCTGGGACGTGGCCGCTGCCCCAGCAGAGCAAAGACGACTGCAGAGGTCTGCCTTTTTGTCCGAGGCTCAAGCAGGCCGAAGTAGCGCATGGAGTGCCGGTAGCGGTCGAGGATATGCTGCGATAGGATGGCGACGAACTCCGCCGGGATGCAGCGGGCCTCCTCCAGAACCGTCGTCCGGGTTGCTTTGCTCTGCCGGGTGTCCTTGACCTGGTAGACGACCTCCTGCTCCCTCCACTGGAGAATGCGCTTCTGGGAGATGGGAAGGCGGCGGATATAGCGCCCGGCATATCGCAGGAAGTGCCCTTTAGACATCCGTCGGGTGATGTGGATGTTCCAGTCCCGCTGCAACTGCTGATGGGTGAAGTCGTTGAACTCCCCTGGCAGCGAAGGCTCGTGTATCAGTCCATCGCGGTGCGCCTTGAAGAGATACGCGCAGACGGCGGAGCGCCACAGATCCATGATCTGTTCCTGGTCAAAGCTCAGGGATTGCACCCAGCGGGCCTCGGCTGGGTTTAGACCGTCGGCGGAGACCATGATGTGAAGGTGCGGATTGTAGTTGAGGCGGCCTCCGAAGGTGTGTTGTACGACGACCATGTAAAGGCGCACCCGATACCGGGTCCAGGCCCACTGCTGGAGCACGGCCGCACCCAGGGCGGGGAGATCGTGCTGTAAGGTGCGATGGGCCTGAATGACTGGCCAAAAGACATCGGGCATGGTGGGCAGTGAGGGACTCGAACCCCCGACTTCCTGCTTGTAAGGCAGGCGCTCTAACCGACTGAGCTAACCGCCCGTGGTTTGCGGGACAGACCCCAGTGTAGGTCAGGGCTGTGGGCGATGCAACGCGCGATGATTCAGCCGGGCCGAGGAAACCGGGATGAACAATCGACGCGTGAAAACAGGTTCAACGAAACCGCTCTAAAATAGCAATATGTCTTACGTTGCAGCGGTCGATCATCTGCACGGCCTGGGCCAGGAGCTTGCCTCCCCGGCGCCGCGGCGGAAATTCGACCTGGCGCACATGCGAGCGCTGGCGGCGGCACTGGGCGATCCGCAGAAGCGGTTTCCCGCGGTCCTGATCGCCGGGACCAACGGCAAAGGAAGTACCGCTGCGACGCTGGCGAGCATCTGTGCCGCCGCAGGCCTGCGCACGGCGCTGTATACTTCGCCGCATCTCTCGCGTGTGACCGAGCGCATCCGCACGGCTGAACCGGCGGAGACTATAGATGAGGCCGAGGGAGCCTTCGCGTTGCAGGAGATTCCGGAAGAGGAGTTTGCGCGGCTCTACTTCCTGGTCGACGAGACGGCGCAGCGGCTGGTTGCGGACGGCGAACTGCCGCACGCTCCCAGCTTTTTTGAGTCGCTGACCGCGCTTGCATTTCTCTACTTCGCCGAGCGCAAGGTGGAGATCGCAATTCTGGAGGTGGGCCTCGGCGGACGGCTGGATGCGACCAACATTGTGGATCCAATGATTTCGGTCATCACCGACATTGCGCTCGACCATCAGGAGTATCTGGGAGAGACGATCGCCGAGATTGCGCGCGAAAAGGCTGGAATCCTGCGGCCGCACGGCACGCTGGTGACGCTTCCGCAGCATGTGGAAGCCAACCAGTCGATCGGAGGCGCAGCGCTTGCGCTCGACGTGCATGTTATCGATGCGGCGGAGTTTCTTCCTGGACGCAGCATCGCGCACGGCTTGGTCGAGCAGGCAGCAAAGGCCCCTTTGCAACCGAATACCTACGAGATTTTGCTCGATGGCGAGCGCTTGCATGTGCGTTCTCCGCTGGCCGGCGAGCATCAGCGGCGCAACATCGCCCTGGCGATTGCGGCTGCGGCCGGATTACGTAACAATAAAGGTTACAATATTACAAACGCCGCGATTGAAGGGGGAATTGCCGACACGTCGTGGCCTGGCCGGCTCGAATACCTGCCTCCCGACCTGCTGCTGGATGTGGCCCACAATCCGGCGGGCGCATGGGCACTGCGCGCGGCCATCGCAACGCTTCCCGAAGAGCGGCCGCGCACGCTGATCTTCAGTTGCCTGCGCGATAAAGACCTGACAGAGATGGCGCGAATCCTGTTTCCGCTCTTCGATGCGAACGCCGGAAGGCCGCGCGACCACATCCTCTTCACGCTCATCGACAACCCGCGCGCGGCGAGCATTGAAGACTTGCTGAAATCCGCGCGGGCGCTGGAGATTCCGGCGCACACCGCAGCCAATTCAGCCGAGGCCCTGACGCTGGCCAGAAGCTTGACGCCTGCCGGCGGCCTGATCGTCGCGACCGGTTCCATTTACCTGGTGGGCGCGGTGCGCGAGGCGGTCGTGGAACCATGAACGAGAGCCGGAGCCAGAGCATGATCGATCCAGACGTAGAACCGGGCGGTGCGCCGCAGCCCGAGCATCGGATTCCTGCACATCTTCGTTATCTGACGATGTTTGTGTGCATTCCACTGATGGCGCTGGCGACGGCCGGCTTTGGGAGTGTCTCCCTGATCTGCGGGCTGTGGGACCGGGCGGGCCGCCAGCAACACTTCGTCGCGCGCGTCTGGGCAGCAGTCATACTGCGCTGCGCTCTCTCGCCGGTGCGCATTGTGGGCGCGGAGAAGCTGAGGAATTACCCCGTCGCGGTGTATGCTTCGAACCACCTGAGCTACATGGATACTCCGGCGCTCTTTGCCAAGCTGCCGTTCCAGTTCCGCATTCTGGCCAAACAAGGCCTATGGAAGGTGCCGTTTGTCGGCTGGTACCTGAAGCGGTCGGGCCAGGTGCCGATCGACTCGGGAAGCTCGCGTTCGGCGATCGCCGGTCTGTTGCGCGGAGTTGCGTCGCTGAAGGCTGGAATACCGCTGCTGGTATTTCCGGAGGGTTCGCGAAGCCCGGACGGACACATGCAGGCCGCCAACTCAGGCGGCGCCTTCATGGCGCTGCGGGCAGGCGTTCCGCTGGTTCCGCTGGCGCTGATCGGGACCTATGAGCTGCTGCCGATCCATGTCTACAGCCTTCGCCCGCGACCGCTGCTGATTGTTGTCGGCGACTCGATCCCGACCGTCGGGCTAACTACCAGGGACGCCAACGCTCTGACTGAGCGTCTCTACGAGGAGATCGGGAAGATGTACTATCAGTATTCGGATCTTGCGCCAGCCGCTGACTCGCGCGCCGCGGCCAAGTCCCACGACAGCGCGACTCGCGGAGCATAGACAACGCCATGATTAGACCCCGCATCGCCATTCCGGTCCCCACCAGCACCGATCCTGAATACAACGTCAATGGCTGGAAACAATACGCGACCGCCGTGGAGCGGAGCGGAGGCGAGGCTGTCGAAGTACCGCTGGGCGAACCGCCTGCCACAACTGCACGGCTGATCGCCGGCTGTCAGGGAGTTCTTCTGCCGGGCAGCGGAGCGGACGTCAATCCGCAGAAGTACGGGCAGGAGCCGACCGCGGAGTGCGCGCCGGTGGACCTTGCCCGCGAAAATGTCGATGAGTTGCTGCTACAGGACGCCCATAATATGGGAAAGCCGATCCTTACCATCTGTTTTGGGACTCAGATGCTGAATGTGTGGCGCGGCGGAACACTGGTGCAACATCTGACTGGAACGGCTGTGAACCACAAGGCGGGGCGCACGGTTCCCATCGCCCATATCGCGGCGGTGGTGCCGGATTCGTTGCTTGGCGAGCTGGTTGCGGAGGAAGAAGTCACAGAGCGTGATGGGTCACTCCTGCTGCCGGTCAACTCGAGCCATCATCAGGCCATCGAGAGCGCAGGCGACGGGCTGCGCGTCTGCGCCCGCACTCCCGAGGATGGCGTCGTTGAAGCGATTGAAAATACGCCAGATGGGTTGGGCGGAGGCTTTGTGGTCGGCGTGCAATGGCATCCCGAGCGCACGTTCGACGACAGCGCCGTCTCCAGGGCGCTCTTCGCGCGATTCATCGGCGAGGCAGCGGCGTGGGTTCCGCGCCCAACGTCACCACCCGCAGTTTAGAAGGTTCCCTTTGACTCCAGATTCGATCGCTGAACTGCTCGAACCGTATGTCAGCATGCCCGTCGGGCAGGTCTGGGGAGTGGCCACCGAGGAGGATGTCTGGCCTGAAATATACTCACAACTCGTTATTTATCTTGAACTTATATTGAAATGGAACGCACGGATAAACCTGACCGCGATCCGCATTCCAGAGGAGATTGTCCGGCACCACTTCGGCGAGAGTCTATTCGTTGGAACTCACATTGGAGCATGTGGGACGCTGCTCGATTTCGGATCCGGCGCCGGATTTCCCGGGGTTCCGATCCAATTGCTGAGGCCGGACGTGCGGGTGACTCTGGCAGAATCGCATGGCAAGAAGGCAGCGTTTCTACAGGAGGTGGTGCGCAGCCTGAACTTGCCGACTGAGGTCTGGGCAGGCCGGGTGGAAACAATGGCTGCGGAGCGGCGGTTTGACGTGGTGGCTCTGCGCGCGGTGGACGTGATGGATCGAGCCGTGGGTGAGGCTGGACTTCGGGCGGACGGGCGAGTTCTGATTGTGGGAACGGCGCGTCATTCGGTCTACCCTGGGTTGGCGGAGAACTTCCATATGGATGAGCCTGTGCCGCTTCCGGAGTCGAACGACGGCGTACTGTGGATCGGGCATCGCTGTTAGACCCGAACCGCTATTAAGCAAGGAGGTTTGATTTACCCTCTTTCTCCGAAATGTTCCACGTGGAACCCTCTACGTACCTGCGATTCTGCGAGGGAGACCTGTGGGAGAGATATAGTTGGGCTGGCACCGAACGTTCCACGTGGAACACTCCCCCATTTGCCGCCACCGTAAAAAGTTTTCCACACCACCCGTACGCAATCCCCAGCCGTAGCAAGCGTTATTTGAGCCGTCCACAGTTTCTCCACAGGGATGCAAACTTCTGCACAGACTGCGGCATTGCCATCCATACCCATCGCCCGATAGTCTTCCACTACACCGTGTCCACCAATCCTTCCCCGTCATTTACGTCTTCCAGCCAGACCGAGGCAACGACCTGCAAGGTCATCGCCGTGGTCAACCAGAAGGGCGGAGTGGGCAAGACCACCACAGCCATCAACCTGGCTACCGCTCTAGCGCTCGAAGGGCTGCCTACTCTGCTGATCGACTGCGACCCTCAGTCCAATGCCACTGGGGGACTCGGCATAGCACGCAGCGAATCCCGCCTGAGCGTCTATGATGTGCTGATGGGATCGGCGAC
>PLOT01000309.1 GCA_003142215.1 Granulicella sp.
GGGCGAGCTCGAGCGCGCGGTTGAGCGCGGCCGCGGCGTGACTGGCCTGTACGTCGCGGGCTTGCATTGCCAGGGGATGGATTGGCAGCGCAGCGGAGAAAATCTCCGCGCCGACTGCGGACTCGCGGCAGAGATGCGCGAGATCGGTGGAGAGGCCGTCGCTGAGGTCGATGGCTGCCGTGGCCAGACGGCGGCGAAGCAGCGCCTGTCCGACTTCGAGGCGGGGTTGAGGGAATAATTGCGGATGCGCGGTGAGCTGGTCTGGCGAGGACTTTGAGCTTGACTCCCACCCATTCCGCAAAGAACGCGGAATGGGTGGGGCACCCGGCATTCGCGGGGGCTTCGAGTTCGATTTTGCGGCGTGGTGCTTCATTGCTGCAAGTTCGGCGGCTGCGCCACCCAGTTCGCCGGTGACGTAAAGCGCGTCTCCGGCGCGGGCCGTGCTGCGGCGCAGGGCGCGACCGGCGGGGGCCGAGCCGATGAGGACGATGTCTGCGAGGACCTGATCGCAGGGCGATTCGGAGGTGTCGCCGCCCGCCAGCGGCACGGCAGACTGGTCCGCCAACCCGCGCAGGCCAGTGAAGAATCGCCTGATCCAGGCGCGTCCGGCGCGGGTGGAGAGCATCTCGCCGGGCAGCGCGAGCGAGAGGAAGGCCGCCAGTGGGCGCGCGCCCATTGCGGCCAGATCGCTAAGGCCGCGCGCCAGCGTCCGGTGGCCAACCGACTCTGGCGGGTGCAAGTCGCGGCGGAAGTGGCGTCCTTCGAGGGTAAAGTCGGTGGTGACGAGGAGTTCGTGGCCTCTGGGCGGGCGCAGGATGGCGCAGTCGTCGCCGATGCCGAGGGCTACACCCCGCGCGTGGCCGTGGCTGCCGCTCCCGGCCGCTCCCGCTGCTGCGCGCCCGGCGGCTCCCCACTGCGACCGGATTTGTTCGATCAGCCCCAGTTCGCCCATCTCTCTCTTCATCGTGAGCCAAGCATAAACCCGCCATGGATTGCCCGGCGAACTCGGATAAATCATGGCGAAGATAGGGGGAAACAAGGCCCAAATCAATCCTTTCGCCCGCAATATAGGCCGATTTGTACAACTTATTGGCGATTTGCCGCACAATTGGATTGCGTTCGCCCTGGGCGACGGTTAAAATTCAAAGTAACGTCCAAGGAGAGATGGAAACTCCGAAGGCCGATTGCGAATGGCGATTGACAAAGTTCATTTGACACGGTTGCCGCGCACTCATCGTTCCGATCTCGCCGCCGATAGGCGGAGAAGACTCAATCACTGCACAAGGTCCGACATTTGACTCTAAAACGCTTCAGTCTGAAAAAACGCCTTTATGTTGTCCTTGTCAGCCGCGATGAGAATGGCGGCCTGCGCAAGACTTCCGTACCGCTGCACTACGCCTATATCTTTGTAACAGCAGCAGTTATTGGGACATTTACGATTGCCGGACTGGCCGGGTCGTACTCCCGCATGTTGATCAAGACGGCGCGCTTCAACCAGTTGCGCAACGACCACGCCACGCTGCAAAAGGACTACGCTCACCTGGAGAAGCAGGAGCATGAGAAGGACGTGCAGGCGGCGTCGCTGGGCGCTCTGGCATCCGAGGTGTCGGCGCTCTACGGCCTGACCGCGAGCAAGCTGGCCGGGCCCATGGACCACATGCGGCAGAAGCCGTCGCCCAAATCGGCCGGAACCAGGGCTGTGCAGGGCGCGCTGATCGCCGATACGTCCTCCAACTTCTCCGACGACAGCTACTATAAGTCGCTCAATACCTTCTACAGTCTGCGCGACTCGGCTGTGAGCGGCGCCGCGACCCACGCCATCGACGGCGTATCGGTGCTCGGTTCCTTCTCTGGAATGGGCGGCGGGACAGACCTCTCGTCCGACGCGCCCTCGCTGTGGCCGGTGATTGGGCCCATCCGCAGCAGCTTCGGCCAGCGGGAAGACCCCGTCAACGGCAATGGTGAGGGCGAGTTCCACACCGGCATCGACATCGCCGCGCCCATCGGAACGCCCATCCGCGCCACCGCCGCCGGCACCGTGAAGTCGGCCGCGATGGAGAGCGGCTACGGGCGCGAAGTGGTGATCGACCACGGCCACAACATCGAGACCTGCTACGCGCACATGTCCGGCTTTGCCGTGATGGCCGGCCAGACCGTCGTTCGCGGACAGGTAATCGGGTACGTCGGAATGAGCGGGCGCACCACCGGAGCCCATCTGCACTACGAGGTGCGCATCCGCAACACGCCGGTCAATCCGCACAAGTACCTGCGCGCCACGCTCTCCGGCATGGACAGCGAGAGCGCCGGCTCCTAAGCCCCACCAAAGAAAACGTAGCCCCTTCGACACTTCGAGAATATACGAGGATTCTGGCCCGTCCCCCTTCAACTTCGCTCAGGGGCAGGGTCGGAATGACAGCTTCTTACGGGGTAAACCCGTGAATCCGCTCTAGCGTCCAATCGCTCTGGCGGGCGGTTTGGGCGCGTCGGATGAGTCCGGGAGGATTGCGCTCTCCGGCGTCACCAGCTTCTTCAGCAACTGCATAGGCAGATTGGCGGTGAGCACGGCGCGGTCCTTGTGCTGCTCGATCTGGATGGAGGCGGTGAACTCGCGCATGACCTGGTTGTCGGACTCGTCCGATTGCGCCTCGATCTTGGGCTGGATGGCCTGGAAGATGCGCAGCAGCGCGTCCAGCGCCTCGGTGGAGCGGGCGGCGTCGGCCTCGGTGGGTGCGATCTGCTCGATGCGCAGGTGCAGCGTGCCCAGGCCGTAGCGCAGGCTGGCGACAAAGGTGGTGTCCTCGGGCAGCGGCAGTTGGAGGCCGAAGACGGTGATCCGTCCGCGCTCGGAAAAGGGGAGGCCGACGTGGCCGATGGCCCACGCGCTGGAGAGCAGCGGCACATCGCGATAGCGCGAGGCCAGCAGCGACGAGCCGGCAAACGGCGACGCCGAGGCGCGGTAGCGGTCGAGCATGGAGTGGATCTGCTCGGGGGTGGGCATGTTGGAGGCGGCGATGGTGTCGTAGCCAAGCTGCGCGATGCGCAACCGGCGGCCTTCGACGGGGATGGTGTATATGATGTGGCCGGCGTACTGCTCCTGGGAGCTGGCCATTCCGGCCAGATAGCGGGCCAGGCGCGCGCCGTCGAAGCGGCCCTCGAAGACCTCGGAGTAGGCGACCGGGCCGTTGGGGCCTGCGGGGTCGTCCATGCGGTGCAGGGCGAAGGCGGCGGCGTCCAGGTCGCGCTCGGGGTCGATTCCGGTGGCGTCGATGAAGTGCTGGAACTCCGGGCTGCGCGAGACGGGCGCACGCTCCAGGTGGGTCGCGGCGCGCAACGGCCTCAGGTTGAAATAGACGATGGCGTCGGACTCCGGCAGCAGCCGCGCGACCTCGGGCGGGGCGACCTTGCGCAGCCACACGGCGGCAATCAGCGCCAGGATCAGCGCCAGCATTAGAAGCAGCGAATATAGCGTCCGTTTCCGCATCCTGCCCTCTACTGTACGCCAGCCGCCGACCGAATTGCTTTGTCTTCCGCGTTGCTCCGGGGCGTCGGCTGTGCTAAAGTTGATAATGTGCGCTGCCCGATATGGACAGCGCATTCGACTGTTTGGGCTGGCGTAGCTCAGTTGGTAGAGCATCTGATTTGTAATCAGAGGGTCGGGGGTTCAAATCCCTCCGTCAGCTCCAAGGCGCCAGCTCTGTTCGACTGGCCGTCTCCGTTCCATTCGGGCGAGGCGCGTCCGAGGGGCGACGGGCGGAAGATGCACNNTTCTTGCGGTTGTTTCATGCAGTGGCATTAGGCGGTAGCGTTTTGGCGGTATTTCAGGCGGTGAATGGCGATGAGTGACAGCGAACGATCACTCAACCTGGCGGCAAGCAGGCCGCGAATGTTCATAGCGCTTGCGGTTTTGTTAGTCTTGGGAGTGCTGTCGTGGCTTACGATAGATTCCTCTGCCGTACTTCACGTTCAGGGTTTTTCCAGCAGGTATGTTGCCTTCGGAGCACGCGATGTCGAGGTCCGATGGTTTCCGATCCTGTTTCTGGGTCTCTTCGCATTCAAGGTGGTGCTGGCCAACATGCGGGCACGCCTGGAGACGAGAGATCCGCGGTAAGGCTGGCATAGCTCAGTGGTAGAGCACTCCCTTGGTAAGGGAGAGGTCGAGAGTTCAATCCTCTCTGCCAGCTCCAGTTTAAGGTTGCAAAGCGGGCCGTCAGGGACGCGACACGCAGGAAAGTGGAGTCGAACGCCGCTGGCCTGCCGACTCGCTTACTAGCCGACTCGCTGCATGACGCGCGGGAGTAACTCAGTGGTAGAGTCTCAGCCTTCCAAGCTGTTGGTCGCGGGTTCAATTCCCGTCTCCCGCTCCAATTCGATCTTCGTAGGAGTTGTGTGTTGACCGCATTGCGCGAGCAGGGAATGATTCCGGTGACCGACCCGCAGAACTTTGGCGCGGTGCAATCCGCCATTGAGGCGGCCTTTTCCGCGGCCAGGGTCAAGGAGTTTCTGCGGTCGATGGAGCGTTTCGGGCTGCGCATCCGCGACTTCGAACTGGTGTTGCGCGAGGGCATTCTGGGCGCGTCCACACAGGCGGAGTACAACCGCCTGGGCAACGGCGACCAGGGCCAGATCCGCGAGTTCTACCTGGCCAGCCTGGAACATGTCGCACCCGAGTTGCGCACGAAGTTTTTCAAGCTGTACGCATATTATTGATGGAGCGAGTTTTGTTTTGAATCGCCGGCACGCGCCGGCCAATTCGAGAGAGGGA
>PLOT01000301.1 GCA_003142215.1 Granulicella sp.
TCGAAGGCGAAGCGCGGAATCTTGGTGACGACGTAATCAATGCTCGGCTCGAAGCTCGCCGGGGTTTCGCGCGTGATGTCGTTCTTGAGTTCGTCGAGCAGGTAGCCGACGGCGAGTTTGGCGGCGATCTTCGCGATGGGAAAGCCGGTGGCCTTGGACGCGAGGGCGGAGCTGCGGCTGACGCGCGGGTTCATCTCGATGATGACCATGCGGCCATTCTCCGGGCTGACACCGAACTGGATGTTCGAGCCGCCGGTCTCGACGCCCACGGCGCGGATCACGGCAAAACTCTGGTCGCGCATGATCTGAAATTCCTTGTCGGTCAGTGTCTGGATGGGCGCCACGGTGATGCTGTCGCCGGTGTGGACGCCCATCGGGTCGAAGTTTTCGATGGAGCAGATGATGATGACGTTGTCCTTGAGGTCGCGGATCACCTCCAGTTCGTACTCCTTCCAGCCCAGCACGCTCTCCTCGATCAGGCACTCGTGCACCGGCGAAAGGTCGATCCCGTGCGCCAGAATGCCGGTCATCTCCTCGCGGTTGTATGCGATCCCGCCGCCCGATCCGCCCAGGGTAAAGCTTGGGCGAATAACCACCGGGAAGCCGATCTTGGCCGCAAAGGTCAGCCCATCGCTGACGTTGCCGACCAGCTGCGACTTCGGCAGATCGAGTCCGATCCGTTTCATCGCATCCTTGAAGAGCAGCCGGTCCTCGGCCTTCTTGATCGCCTCCAGCTTCGCGCCGATCAACTCCACGTTATAGCGTTCCAGCACGCCGGAGTCGGCCAGCTCGACGGCCAGATTCAGCGCCGTCTGCCCACCTACGGTCGGCAGCATCGCGAAGATTCCCGCACTCCTTGGCTTGTCATTCTGAGCCGCAGGCGAAGAATCCCCGTATTTTGTGACGGCGTCATAACCGCCCACGGCCATCCTCTCCGTTTCGACGCGGATGATCTCTTCCAGATAGCCCGCTGTCAGCGGCTCGATGTAAGTGCGGTCGGCGACCTCGGGGTCGGTCATAATCGACGCTGGGTTGGAGTTCACCAGCACCACCTCGTAGCCCTCGGCCTTCAGCGCCTTGCACGCCTGCGTGCCGGAGTAGTCGAACTCCGCCGACTGGCCAATCACAATCGGCCCCGAGCCGATCACCAGAATCTTCGCAATATCATTCCTGCGTGGCATCTATCTTCCTTCAACTCAGTGTTGCAAGTATGCGTGTAGTGCTTCGGTTACTCAGACAAGCACTCTGGAGCGAAGCGACGAAAGCAATGTGCTAAACGAAAGTTCTGCGGACGGCTCACGGTAGTGTCCCCGCAAACCCTCCACTCGTGATGAAGTCAGTAGGCAGGCACTGTCATAGTGCCTGTCACGGATCAGCTTCGTGAGCAGGATTTCGTATCGCTTCATGTACGAGGCTCCAATAAATTCAGGGAACACTTTGAAGTGTGATTCTGTTGCACCAACAGGTCTGTTTGATTCCGGCGCATCTTCCAACATCATGAAGTAGCCGAGCCACGGTCTCTGGGATGGCGCAAATGCGCCCTCGCGATAGGCCGCCCAAAGATCGGTCGCGCTCCCCAAAGCTTCTTCAGTTCTGTTGTTGAAATTATTTCCAAACGATCCCACCTGTGACTTGAACTCCATCGCAGCCACGAGTTGGCCATCTGCTACAACGAGCAAGTCCCACCTCTTCTCCGACCTGTACCATCCGGGGATCTCTGCAAGGCGGTCACAATAAATGCTTGGTATGTCTAACCCAGACTCCTCTAGATAATCGCAGATAAGATCCGCAAACCCCTGCAACTGTTTACCGCCTGTTACAGCCCCACGCGCCCCAGCATCCTTCTGCCCAGACTTGGTTCCTTGACTATCTGCTTGAGTGGATCGGGTATGCCAGAAATGACGTACGGCTTCGTGCAGCCTATCGTCCCATCGTCTGTCCAGGCTCATCGGTCACAAACCTCCACTATTTGCGGTCTTCTAAACAGCGTCTGAGTCTCTTGCCGAACTCGTGACACTGCTGATTTAAGATAAGTCTCTTGAACTTCATACCCCAGACTATTTCTCCCGCTCTTGGCAGCCGCCACAGTAGTAGTTCCAGTTCCTAGAAATGGGTCCAGAACAACATCCCCGACAAAGCTGAACATCCGAATCAATCGCTCTGCAAGCTGCACCGGATAAGGAGCTGGATGGTGCTTCGTCGACTCACCCGTCAGGCCAGTCCATATCTGCTGAAACCATTGTTGATAATTGTTTGCCCCAATTACGCTAAGCAGTTTCGTGGCTGCATCTGGCTTTCGATAACCACCCGGCTTTCTCAACATCAGAATGAACTCGATGTCATTCTTGATGACAGAGTTTGGTTCGTATGGTTTTCCGAGAAAACCACCTGCTCCACTCGCTTCGTACACTGCATTCGATATCTTGTGCCAAATGATTGGAGCGAGATTGTCGAACCCGATCTTTCGGCATTGTTCCTGAATCGACGAGTGCAGGGGAACAACCGTATGTCGCCCATCATTCTGCCTTCTAGACAGGCACACATCCCCTACAACGCACACCAGCCTGCCCCCGGGAACCAGAGCGTCATAGCATCTCTTCCAGACCATGCCCAGCTCCCGCAAAAAGTCCTCGTAGTCTTCTATGTGCCCCATCTGCGCCGCGGAGTCTTCGTAGCGCTTCAGCGTCCAGTATGGAGGCGAAGTAACCACCAGATGCACAGAGTTTGTTCCAAGTTCCTCCATCTCGCGTGCATCGCCATGCACCAGCACATGCTTCGTGGGAACCGTCTGTAGCGCAGACTCAATCTTCTCCAGGAGGACTTGATTCTTTGCAATTGCTGGAATCGTTGTCTGCTCTAACCCAATCTCGCGAATCTCCTCTGGCAAATATGCCGACATATCCTCGCTCCCAAAATCGAACTTCATTGTTCGATGGAACACAAGCGGAATCGGTAGATGGGCGGCTGCGCTCATTTCTTCCAGTCCTCCATCATCCTGCGAAAATCCCTGAAAAGATAGTGCGAATCATGTGGCCCGGGGCTGGCCTCGGGGTGGTACTGCACGCTGAACATCGGGTCCGTCTTGTGGCGCAATCCCGCCAGCGTCTGATCGTTCAAATTGGTGTGCGTCCGCTCGACATCGGCAGGCAGACTCTCGGGATCGACGTTGAAGTTGTGGTTCTGCGCGGTGATCTCGACCTTGCCCGTGCGGTGGTTCAGGATGGGGTGGTTGCCCCCGTGGTGACCGAACTTCAGCTTGTAGGTCTTGCCGCCCAGCGCCAGCCCAAAGATCTGGTGGCCCAGACAAATCCCGAAGAGAGGCTTCTTGCCCTTCAGCTTGCGCACCGTCTCGATGGCGTAGTCCAGCGGCTCTGGATCGCCGGGGCCGTTAGAGAAAAAGACGCCGTCGGGATTCAGCGCGAGCGTCTCCTCAGCGGTCGTCTTCGCCGGAACCACGGTCACGCGGCAGCCCTCGCGGGTCAACATGCGCAGAATGTTCTGCTTGATGCCAAAGTCGTAGGCGACGACGTGCAGCGGCTCGCCTGTGGCGGCTGCGTCGTCGGCAGGTAGATACACATCGCCGGTCTGATTCTTCGGCTCGCTGGCATCCCACTGGTAGATTTTCCTGGTGGTGACGACGCTGGCCAGGTCCGTACCTTCCATCTTGCGGATCGAGCGCGCCTTGGCCACCAGAGCATCTGCGTCCAGCGCCGCACCGGATGCGATGACGCCACGCATCGCGCCATGCGTGCGCAGATGCCGCACCACTGCGCGTGTGTCTACCTCGGCCAGCACGGGAACGCCGCTGCGCTCCAGATAGTCGTCGGCCACCTCGGTCGAGCGCCAATTCGAGCTCATCGCCGAAAACTCGCGCGTCACTAAGCCTTCAATGAAGGGTCGCGCGGACTCAGCATCGCTTGGCGTCGTCCCATAGTTCCCAATGTGCGGATTGGTCAGCACCACAATCTGCCCCGCGTACGAGGGATCGGTGAAGATCTCCTGGTAGCCGGTCAGCGATGTATTGAAGACGACCTCGCCCGATGCCTCAACCGGCGCACCAAAGCCCCGACCGCGAAAGATGCGCCCGTCTTCAAGCGCCAACATCGCCAAAATTGCCTGCATTGCCTACTCCTGCGGAATCCCATTAGGAGTGGATTCAATCGATTCTATCAGCATCCGCAGGGGTTGCTCGCATCGCGTGGCCAGTTTTCCACGCATTTCCACACGCAGACGCAAAATGGCCCGGCACGAGACCCGGCCTTCTTGCAAACCAGCGAGAGAAGAAGCCTCCACTTGACTCTCTGGACGCCGGTTCCTAGCAAAAGATGCGATCCGGCAAAATACGTCTGTGCCTGACCGCTTTGCGCCAGGAACCGCCCCCTTAAGGAGTGAAGACCCCCGGTGCTCTGGGGGCCTTACTGAAAGGTAGGAGTGGTCTTGCGGATAGGGGAAGCCGGAACCGTGGGAACTGCTGGCCCGACAAATTACTTGGTACACTCCATGAGACGCAAGCTCTGAGAAAAAGTTGCCAGATATTCTGCAAAATGTATTTAAAAAAGTAAGTATCTTCCAAAAACTGAATCATCCAGGAATGAGTCCCGCAGCCCTGGATGGAACATTCATTGATTCCATTGATGTTAGTAAAATAAATCCCCATAATGTCCGGCATCTGTCAGATCCCGAAACGGCTCAAATCTCCATTGCGATTTCAGACTAAAATCATCCGAGTTCACTTTACGGGGTGAGCGAATCCGGGGCGGCGCGGCTCAACAGGATGCGCACGTCGCTGGAGTTGTTGATGGAAAAAGCCGGCGGAGTGCTGGGCGCCGTGATGGCGATAAAGTCGGCGCGATGCACGTCGTCCAGGTAGATGGACGGGCGCGGGTCGGGCGCAGCGGGCTTCACCTCGACGTGGCTCAGCTCAATGTTCTTGATGTGGCGAAGGTAAAAGCCATGGCTGGGGGTTGCGCCAAACATACCCGGCTCGGGGTACTTGTTCTCGTCCTCGGGCGGATGGATGCCAACCAGATTTGCCGCGCCGCCGCCTGCGTTCTGCACGAAAAAGTCGGAGATTTTGACGTCTTCAATAAAGTAGCCGGGGATGCCGCTGAGGATGGAGCCGAAGCGCGAGCCGGAGTTGTAGCAGTTGAGGTTTGTGACGAGGACGCGGCGCAGCGTGCCGACCTTGGTGGACTGGGCCGGCCCGCGCAGCCGCGCGCCGAGACGAAGAAAGATGGGGCAGCTGGTGATGTCGCGCATGGTGATGTTGCTGATTGCAATGTCTTCCAGCAGCGCGCCGTCGACCGTCTCCAGCGCCAGACCCTGTGTGCCCTCGAAGACGCAGTTGGAGATGGCGATGTTGATGAATCCGCCGTTCGACTCTGTGCCGCACTTGATGCGCCCGCCTCCGCCGGTCGGCCTCCGCTTGTAGGTGCCGTCGAGCAGGCTGCCCAGCTCCCAGCAGCCGGAGACGTAGCAGTTGGCAATGGTGACGTTCTGCGTGGGCCGCGCGTAGCCCAGCGCAAAGCTGGACTTGGGGCAGATGCCGTCGTCCCACGGCGCGTTGATATAGCAGTTTGAAACGCGCACATTGCGGCAGCAATCGATGTCCATGCCGTCGCGGTCGGTGTCGATCTTCAGATTGTCGATGGTGAGGTTATCGACGCCGGTAAACAGAATGCCGAAGTGGCCACCCTTCAAGACGGAGAAGTCGCGCAGAATGACGTTGTGGCAGTTCTTGAGGCCGATGGCCTTGTTGCCGACGCCAGCCTGCTCGGCGGTGTAGAGGGGATAGTTGCCGCGAGCAGCACGATCGGCTCCGAAGCTAAGCCCCTTGCCCCACAGCAGGCCCGGCCCGGTGATGGAGAAGTCGCTGATGCCGTCGCCCCAGAGCAGCGAGTTGTGCCAATGGTTGTGGCCCCAGTCCTGGTAGGACTCCCATGCGGGATCGGGTTCGGCTGCGTCGTAGACTCCGCCCATGTAGCCGGTGGTCTGATTGGGAAGCGGCGACTCGGCGGCAATGATGGCGCAGCCCTGCGAGAGATACAGATCGACGTGGCTCTTCAGCCGGATGGAGAACGAGACGTAGTTTCCGCCGGGAAAGACTACCGTGCCCCCACCGGCGGCCGCGGCTGCTTCGATGGCCTTGTTGATGGCGGGCGAATCGACCGTCTTGCCGTCGCCCGTTGCGCCAAATGTGCGCACGTCGAAGAGCATCGGTGCCAGCGACGGGGCGGCGGGATTTTTGGACGCGGCAAACGCGGGAATGGCGGAGACGGCTGAGGCGGCAAGACCCATGCTGCTGAGTCTCAGAAGATCGCGGCGGGCGGAGTCGAAGGTTTTCATAACGTCCGCCATGCTAGCAGAGCCGGACTACGGCTTGGAACTCCAAGTCTGCGCTGCCAGGGCAATTGCATGAAGATCCCCCCTCCCCCTGAATAGCGTAAAGTATTCAAAAGATGAAAGTTAAGCACGCGCTAAGCGCGTGAGACGTATAAAAGACGAAGAGGCAGTTGTAAGTTGTAAGTGGTAAGTGGTAAGTGGTAAGTAAAGGCGAAGATCCGGCGGGTTGCGGTTGCTTCGGACATGCGGAATCATCCTTTGTGTGCGAAAAAATNNGCATGTTAAGTCTGGACTTGGTCTGGTTTAAGTCTGGACTAAGTCTGGACTTGGTCTGGACTTCATCTCTGCGGTTGCTGGCTCGTTGCCGTGCATACCCCCCGGAGTAAATAGCGTAAAGTATTCAAAAAAACGCAGGTTAAGCTCGCGCTAAGCGCGCGAGACGTATTGAAAGCGAAGACCCGGCGGTTGGCCGGGTCTGTTTGGTTTTACTTACTGATTTAATTATACGGGATGGAGGGAAACTACTATGCCAACTTCTGGAAAGATTTATGTTGTTTGGTTGGTGTAGGTTAGGGGGAAATTGGGGGTCCGAGGGTCTTGACAACATCTGAACCGCGGTTCGCGGCTCAAGGAGGGGAAGCCCAGGGCTGATTCCTGGCTGACAATGCGTTCGAGTTGGTTTTGTAACTGATTGAAATAAAAAGGGAAGAAATTGTGGGCCTTGGGATACGGATTTGTTGAGCAAATCCGCGAAAAATAGTTTTCGGAGGAGCGGGAGCGGATTGCCGCTACCGAAACCCAGGTGCCCAAAAGCGAGGCACCTGGGGCACCCACTCAGTGGTTGTGATGCCTTCTCCCTGCACCTGGGCCACCCGCCGATGAGCTGTGTGGTATGAGGATGGAGCGGCCGGCGGGAGCATAGGCAAGGTCCAATACGGAGATTCTGGCTGCGCCAGAATGACGACTCAGGGGCTTGGGATGCGATTATGCCGGGAAATTCGTTGAAAGATTTTTCGGTTCCTGCAATTGCCCTGCCTGCGCTGCGCAGGATTGCATCAAGGCAGCGGGGAATTGCGAGAATAGAATGTTGGGGGTGAGAAGAGCGTGACCACGACGGCAACTGATGTGGCGGCGGACAGGAACGAAGCGGCACCGGGCAGGGGCGATCGCCGGCTGCTGCTGTTTGTGCTGCTCAACATCCTGGCGGCGAACGCCGGGTTCAAGCTGATCGCGCACTTCGTCTTTCATACCGGCGTGGAAGAGATGCGCGTGCGCTATCGGGCTTTCTTCCACTTCCACCAGTTCACCGACTCATGGACGCCGATGCTTGGCTCGGTGAACTCCTTTCTGGCGCATCCCGGCGTGGCAATCTATCAGGCGAAGCTCTACGACACGCTGATCTATCCGTTGACGTCGGTCGTGCCCCTGCTGTGGATGAAGCAGGCGGGGATGAGCGATGCGGCCGTGTTGCGCGCGCTGATGGTGGCGTCGTGGATTGCGGTGGTCGCGGTGGTGGCGTTGCAGGTGTTGCTTGCGGCGAAGATTTCAGGTCAGTCCGCCGCGCAACGCGGCACGCTGAGCTGGCGGGCCGCGCTGGCGACGGCCTTCGCGGCGTTCTTCTTCATGCCCATCACGCTGGCCTTCTCGCTGGGCCAGGCGCAGATCTTTCTCGACCTCTTCTTCACCCTGATGGTCCTNNCTGGCGATGGTGAAGCCGCAGTTCGGCCTGTTGCTTCTGTGGGCTGCGCTGCGGCGGCGGTGGAACGCTCTGGCGGCAGGAGTGCTGACGCTGGCGGTGGGAGGCGCGGTCTCGCTGGCGGTCTTCGGCGTGCGCAACAATCTGGACTACCTGGGCGTTCTGGCCGGTCTGAGCCGCAAGGCGCAGTCGCACTACGCCAACCAGTCGATCTTCGGCCTGCTGAACCGCGCCATCTTCAACGGCGAAAATCTGCCCTATCACCCGTACGTCTATCCGCCGTTCGTACCCTGGATCTACGCCGTCACGCTGGCCACAACCGCCGTTCTTGTGCTGCTGGCGCTAGGCTACCGATGGCGCGAGCGGGCCGGTGGCATGGCAGACCTGGCAGCCATCTCAGTGGTCTCGGTGATTGCGACGCCGATGGCATGGGAGCACCACTACGGCGTGATGCTGCCGCTCTTCGTGTGGCTCTGGTTCGCTGTCTACCGGCGCGGAGCGGGCAGCGTATTCGCGCTGGCGCTGGCCTGGGTGCCGATCGCGGACTTCCTCTCGCCATTCAACTTTCTGGCGGCGATTCCGGTGGCGAATGTGCTGCAAAGCTACATGTATTTTGGCGCACTGCTGCTGCTGGGGTTGCTGCTGCGTGCGCGCACGATTTCAGAGACGTAGGCTACGCTCCGCATCGCGGTGCGCGAAGACGGCGCACAGCACACCGCATGGGAGCGGGGATGTCTGCGCTAGGACGGTTCCTCCGGCGTCTGCTCGACGGCGGGCGGTTCTGCGGCGGGCGGTTCCTCTGGAGCCGGCTCGACGGCCGGCGGTGATTCTACAGGCGGTACATCTGCAGCCGGCGGTGCAGCGGCAGCTGGCGGCCCTTCGTTGATGCGCACAACATGGTCTGCCTGNNCTGTAGTGGACGAAGACATCAGCTCCGCCTTCGCGCCCCAGAAAGCCGAAGCCCTTCGCGTTGTTGAACCACTTCACCGTACCCTTATATTGTGCCAATTTGTCACTCCTTACTTTGGCCTTGGTGGATTAGCTGACCGACTGGTTGGCTGGCCGGGTTGCAGAACCCGTACAGTACGACGCAGAATGCGGGCAGAATGGTTATCTACTGTCGTTTCTGCCCCACATGCACTGAGATACAGTACCAAACTTTTGTCGCCGAGCGAAGCAGTTCAGGTTACAAAGAACTCAGAATGGCCGGATCGATGCATCTGCCACACTCGGATTTCCTTTGGAGCAAAGCCCCATTCATCTTTACGGCGCTTGGGACAGGGAACAGCAGACCCATCTGGGCTACCTGTCCTGGGCTGCCGGCCCGTCGCTTGACAGTCTATATTGAATCAGACGTTCCATCGGCGCTTGAAGACTCGAACAATCGACCGGGCCAGCGCGCGGCTGTTGACAATCCGGACTCCGGATAGGGGCGCGCAGCCGTCCTGCAACCACGGAAAACAGCCGGAGGGCCACGGGAAACAGCCGGAGGGCGATTTTCTGGCGCGGCTGCATGTATCCTGCTTGAGGCTCAACTTAACCAATGAAACGAATCCTCACCGCATCTATTCTGATTCTCGTCGTCGTCGCCCTCATCTTCTTCGGGCAGCTTTGGATGCTGACGCTGGTCGCATGCGCGGTTGCCGAGTTGGCGGCATACGAGTACCTGCGCCTGGCCAATACCAGCGGCGCGCGCATCCCCGTCTGGTGGATGATCTNNCTGGAGCGCGTATTGGCCGACGCTGCGCTCGGCCTCTTCGGGCTGGTCTATGTGGCCTATCCGCTGACGCTGATCCCTATGATCTGGAACCGCGACGACGGCAAGCCGCTGCTCCTCTTCCTGATGGTCTCGGTCTGGGCGGGAGACATCGCCGCGCTCTACGTTGGCCGCCGCTGGGGCCGTCACAAGCTTTCGCGCCTCAGCCCCAACAAGACCTGGGAGGGAACCTTCGCCTCGGTTGGCGGAAGCCTGCTGGCTGGTCTCGCCGTGGTGCTCGCGGGCAATCTGCTCTCCACCTATGAGAGCAACACGATCCTGCACATCGTCGAACCGGTATGGCAGTCGGCTGTGCTGGCGGTAATCATCAACGTGGCCGCGCAACTGGGCGACCTGCTGGAGTCCGCCATCAAGCGCGGCGCGGGCGTCAAGGACTCCGGAACCATACTCCCCGGCCACGGCGGCGTCCTCGACCGCATCGACGCGCTGCTGGTCGCCGCGCCGGTGCTGTGGTGCGTTCTGCTGCTGAAAGACGCCTTCAGCCTCGGCAGGTTTTAATAGCAGCCAAACCCAGCAGGATGATAGCCTTCTCCAATGCAAATCATGAAATCAATCGCCCCATTTGTAATCCTACTTGTACTGTGGTTCGTCGCGCATAGAATCATTCGCGCATGGAGAGCACCCTATAAGAAGAATTAGTTGACGCAAATGCCTCTGAATTCCGTCGGTTGCGGGAGCAGTTACTGAAGGACGCCTTCGGCGTCTGCCGCTTCCGACTTTGTATTGAAGTTGTTTTCGCCGTTGTTTGTTTTTGCTGTCATCCTGAGCGCAGCGAAGGATCCCGATACACTCGACCGCACCCATACACTCCGAACCTTTCTCCCACAGAACTCCAGTTCTCCCTCATGGAGGCATCCATGCCCGAAGGCCGCGTTTATATTCTCGGTAGCACCACCGGTACTCTCTATACCGGCGTTACCAGCGACTTCGACCGCCGCTTCTTCGATCACAAAAATGGCATTAAATCCGGCTTCGCATCGAAGTACCACTGCAACCGCCTCCTCCTGATTGAGAACTTCACCGACATCCGCTCCGCTATCGCACGCGAAAAGGTCATCAAAGGATGGACGAGGGCAAAGAAGCTGGCACTCATCGCGCAATCGAATCCCGAGTTTAAAGACCTCGGCGAACACCTCGGCTGGCAGATGCTCCACCCGCAACAAAATATTGCCGATCGGAAGTAATCGGAAGTGATGCCGCTGGAGGATGACTGCAAGAACAGGCAACGGCTGGAGTGTTATGGGAGAAAGATTCGGGCTGTTGTGGTTGGGCCGAGAGCGTCGGGATCCTTCGCTGCGCTCAGGATGACAGCAAGAACAGGCAATGACAAGAACTTGCCGATGCAATCTGCTCCCAATCTGCGAAAATAGAACTGTGAAGAAGATTGCCATCCTCGGCTCGACCGGCTCCATCGGCCAGAGCACACTTTCCATCTGCGAATCCTTCCCCGAGCGTTACGATGTAGTCTCGCTGGCCGCTGGGCGCAACATCGACGTGGCCTTCGCCCAGTGCGTCCGCTGGCGTCCGCGCGTCGTCTCGCTGGCTACCGAAGAGCTGGCCGCCGAGCTCGCCAAGCGCCTCCACGAGGCCGGCCTCAACGACACCGAAGTCCTCCACGGCACCAAGGGGACGGTTCGCGTGGCTACGCTGCACGAGGTGGACTTCGTCGTCTCGGCGATCGTCGGCGTCGCGGGGCTGGAGGCGACCTACGCGGCGGTCTGCGCTGGAAAAGCAATTGGCCTGGCGAATAAGGAATGCCTCGTCGCGGCGGGTGAACTCATCCTCGCCGCGGCGCGCAAACACAACGTCGCGCTGCTTCCCATCGACTCCGAGCACAACGCCGTTCACCAGTGCCTGCGCGGCGGCCAGCCCGCCGAGGTCCGTCAGATCTGGCTCACCGCATCGGGTGGCCCGTTCCGCTCGACGCCCGCCGCCGACTTCGACCACATCACGCCCGCGCAGGCGCTGAAGCACCCCACCTGGGTGATGGGCCGGCGCATCACCATCGACTCGGCCACCATGATGAACAAGGGCTTCGAGATCATCGAGGCCTGCCGCCTCTTCAACCTGCCTCCCGCCAAAATCCGGGTGACGATCCATCCCCAGTCCACGCTTCACTCGCTGGTGGAGTTCATCGACGGCTCGATCCTGGCGCAGATCTCGGTCACCGACATGCGCCTGCCCATTCTGTACGCGCTGGCCTACCCGGAGCGCGTGGACGCCCAGCTTGCGGCTCCGGCCCTCACCTTCGATCTGGCCGCGCTCAGCCAGCTCGACTTCGCCCAGCCCGATCCGGCCCGCTTCCCGTGCCTGCGGCTGGCCTACGAGGCGGCGGAATCCGGCCCCGCCGCCTGCATCGCGCTCAACGCCGCCGACGAGATCGCCGTGGCCGCGTTCCTCGATGGCGTCATCCCCTTCATGGGCATCCCGCGTACAATCGAGCAGGTGCTGAAGGTAACGCCTGCCGCCGCTCCCGCGTCTATTAAAGACGTGCTTGCGGCGGACGAGGCAGCCAGGGCCTGCGCGCGCGAGGTCATCGCCCAAGCCGCGCGTTAGCGCTTCACACCATCCACGAGGTAAACGCACTTGTCTCTCGCCTTTCTTGCCGCTGTTGTTGAACTGCTCGTAGTCCTCGGCCTCATGGTACTGGTGCATGAGTTCGGCCACTTCGTCGTGGCCAAGGTCTGCGGCGTGAGGGTGGAGACCTTCGCCATCGGCTTTGGCAAGCGCGTGGTCGGCATCCGTCGCGGCGGCACCGACTACCAGATCAACGCGCTGCCGCTGGGCGGATACGTCAAGATGGCAGGCGAGATTCCCGGAGAAAAGGTCAGTAACGATCCCGGCGAGCTGAACAACCACCCCCGCTGGCAGCGCATGTTGATCGCCCTGGCCGGCCCCACTGCCAACTTCGTTCTGGCCTTTGTCCTGATGGCCGGCGTTTTCATGGTGCATAACGAGGTTGGCGAGTACCTCTCCAGTTCCGCTGACACCGACTACATCTCACAGGGAACTCCCGCCGCCAGGACAGGCATCCAAACCGGCGACACCATCGTGCGTTTTGACAATATCGAAGACCCCACCTGGGGCGACGTACTGAACCACTGCACGCTCAACCTCAACCAGACGGTTCCATTCTCGTATACGCACAATGGTCAGCGCGTCAACACAACCTTCTTCGTCGACTCCAAGGGAGCAACCCCCGAGGACTTCTCTCCCGAATCGCTGATCGTCCTTGGCTTCGTTCCGAAGGAGCAGCCCACGCCGGTGAAGGTCTCGGTACTGATGCCCGGCAGTCCGGCGGAGCGCGCGGGACTCCAGCCCGGCGACCAGATCGAGCGCATCGACGCGCTTGCTCTCCACTCCGTGCCCGCGCTGCTTGCCTACATGCAGGACCGTAAGGGAGCGCCCGCCGTGCTCGACGTACTGCGCAATGGCCAGACCCTCCTGCTGAACGTCACCCCGCAGCTTACCGACGCCGACGGATCGAAGGCCTATCGCCTCGGCTTCCAGCCCGTCCTTCCGCCGGTCAAGGTGGAGAAGCTCTCCTTCGCCAAGTCCCTCGCTGCCTCGTGGAAGTTCACCCAAGTCAACTCCATGCTGATCAAGGACGTGGTCAAGGGCATGTTCGTGGGCCATGTTTCTGTGCGCAGCCTCTCCGGGCCGATCGGCATCGGTCAGGTGGTGCATGAGGCTGCGGAGGCGCCCGGCTGGACGCCGCTGATCGGCACCATGTCGATGATCTCCATCAACCTCGGCATGGTCAACCTGCTGCCGTTCCCCATCCTCGACGGCGGAATGATCTTCCTGCTGCTGATCGAGGGCATCTTCCGCCGCGACCTTCCCATGCAGGTCAAGGAGTACATCTACCAGGCCGCCTTCGTCTGTATCCTGATGTTCGCCGCGTTCATCATCTGCAACGACATCGTCAAGCTGCATCTGCCCATCCTCGTCAAACTCAGGCTGTAAATGCCCGGCGTCCCATGGGTGCGACGCCAATCCCGGACCGGCGGGCCAGACACGGTCGATCTTTGAGCAANNGCGTTGCCTGAAAAAGGCATCCTGAGCCGCGTTCTGCACAAGGACGAGCACGCAAACGTCACCTTGTTCGGCTTCGCGGCGGGCGAAGAACTCTCCGCGCACTCCGCGCCGACGCCCGCCGTCCTCTATTTTCTGGAGGGAGAGGCAGACGTTCAGTTGGGCGACGACACGGTCCACGCCCAATCAGGCTCCTTCGTCTATATGCCTCCGATGCTGCCGCACGGAATCGCCGCCCGCACCGCGCTGCGCATGTTGCTGGTGCAGATGAAGGCCCCATCGCAGGCGCATTGAAGGGTGCTGCGCACGCGCCGGTTTTCAAACGGGATAGAACGCTTCCAACCGTGAAAGAATAGAGCCATGAGTTTGTTCAGTTCGGTCTACCGAGAGAGGAATGCCGAGGTGCGCGGCATTCTGGATTCTGTCCGCTGCCCCTCGCCCAAGCGCGTCGATGAAATTCTTGCGCACAGCCAATCCGAACCACCAAGCCTCTCCGAAATAGCCGAGTTGCTTCAGATCGGCGTCACCGCAGGTGCGGACTCCGACGCACAGTTCGAGATGCTGCGCGCGCACACACGCAAGCACTGGCGCGCGTCCAGCGGAAACGCGGTCCGCTACGTCTCCCCCATCTACGTCTCCAGCTACTGCGTGGACGCCTGCCCCTACTGCAACTTCTCCGCGCGGCGCTTGGACACGGTGCGCTATCGCCTCTCGCTCGCCGAGCTGGATCGCGAGATCGCGTCGGTACTGGCGCGCGATGCGCGGGTTGTCGAGCTGGTCTACGCCACCGACCCGGAGTATGACACAGACCTGCTCGTGCGCGACGTCTCCCGCACCGTCCGCGCCGTCGAGAACCTGGAGGGCGGCGGCGTTCTGCTCTGCACCGAATACCTCTCCAGCAAGGCGTACGAGGCGCTGGCCGACGCCGGTCTGCGCGGCATCGTGCAGTGGGACGAGACGCTCGACGAGCAAGCCTACTCGCGCTGGCACTCGGCCAGTCCGCGCAAGGCAAACTTCCACACCCGCATGGACAACCACGACCGAGCGCTGGCCGCCGGTCTCGATGTTGCCACCGGGGCGCTCTTCGGGCTGGCCGACTTCCGCTACGACGCGCTGATGCAGGTGGCCCGCGCGCGCTACTTCGCCCAAGCCTACGGACGCGGGCCCTTCGTCATGGGCACCGCGCGCCTCAAGCCCATTGGGGGAAGGGAACTGCGCCTCGAGACCACGGTCAGCGACCGCGCGCATGAGACCGCGCTCATGGTCTACAAGATCGCGCTGCCCCAGACCGGTCGCTGGCTACAGACGCGCGAGACCTTCGATATGAACCTGCGCAACCTGCTGGATGGCGACGTCTTCACCTACTCCTGCGGCGACGTGCAGCCCGGCGGATATACCCAGATCAACACCACTTCGGTGGCGGGCGCGCAGTTCGGCGTCAACGAGCTGGAGCGAGACTATGTCGATAACGAACTAGCCAAGCAAGGCTTCCACATCAACTACGGCTGGATGACTGCCCCCCGCGCCCTCGCCGTACGCTGAACCGCCCTACCCCCGCGCCCTTAGCAACGCCGCAATCTCCCCCGCGGCCTTCCTCGCCTCGTCCACCTTCTCCGGCGAGAAGCTGACCGCGCCCACCCTCGCGTGTCCACCGCCGCCGTAGCGTTCGCAGATATCCGCAATGTTCGCCAGCTTCGCGACCGGCAGCCTGGACCACGGATTGGTTCCCACCGAGACCTTGGTGCGGAAGCTCGACAGGCTCAGTCCCACGTTGTAGGTTGCTGCCGGGTGCAGGTAGTACGGGATGAACTTGTTGTAGCCCTCGGTCAGCCGGTCCGTAATGTCGAAAGTGATGACGCCGCGTTCGAGCTTTGTCCGCTCCCGCAGCAACTCGATGCCCGCAAGGTGGCGCTCCATCAGCGGCCCAAGCTCGGCCTGGATGAATGGCTGGTCGAGCACCTCCTGAAGGCCCATCTCGGTCAGCAGGGGAATCACGCGCTGCACAAATCCCTTGCCCGAGCTCTCGATCACCATGGTCAGCTTCATCGCCGGCGCGTCCATCTCCACCGCCGACTCTGCGCTCTCGTACTTCGCCCCGTCGATGATGTTCGCCCAATGGATCAGCTCCGCCAGCGGCGCGGTGTTGAAGCCGAACTTGTCGCGCGCCACGTCGGCGATCAGCCCGGTGCAGGAGATATACCCCGGATCGTAAAACTTTCCGCCATCGACTGGCTTTCGCACCGCCATCACCTTGGGCGAGTTGGCCTGCGCCTGCCACGCCAGAAAATCGCGCCGGTCTTCCGCCGTCAGAAACGCGCTCTGGTGATGGTCGAACCACCACGTCACCTTGGGCGAGGAGGAGTACTTGAAGTCCACAATCGCATTCTCGCCCGCGACGAACGCCGACTCGTCGAAGAGCACACCCGCAGCGCTGTGCATCAGCCCGTGGTAGCTGAACTCCGCCTTCCCGATGCACTCGCGGTGAAAGCGCGTGAACAGCGACGCCGAGCACGCGCCATCGAAGCAGTGATCGTGATAAAAAACGCGGCAGTTCAAGCGAAATCCCTCCGTGCCAAACTCCACCTTCGCAGTCGCGCCAGCGCTTCGACACAACGCATGGCCACACTTAGGTGAAGTATAAGGATTGACGGAGTGCGCGCCTGTGTCAAGCCACAAGATGCAACGTGTGCGGAACAAGCTCCCCGTTTGCATCGTATAGACTTCCAATGAACAGAGGAGATCTTCTTGTCTGAGACAGACCAGCCAGAAACCCGCGGGTCTCATCCACCCGAGTTCGCAGAGCGCCCTGACACACGATCCGTCGCGCCGAGTGAGGAGATCGTTGCGCCGATCCTGCCGTCGTCGCCGCGTTTTACCATGCGCGATATATTCTTTGGCTCCGACGGACTGCGCGCCGGTTGGAGCCTTCTGCTCTACGTCGCCCTGCTTGGCGCACTGATGGCCGGCGGCATATTCCTCGTCAATCCGCAGCGCCTCCAACCCGTCGTCACTCAGTCGAACTCAGCCGCTCCGCCGAACGCTGCCGCGCAGTCCGCGCCACAGTCCTCCAAATCCGCTGCCCACGCGATCCTGACGGCGAAGGCTGTCCTGCTGGGCGAGGGAATAGCGCTGCTCTCGGTGCTCATCGCCACCTGGCTGATGGCGAAGATCGAGCGCCGCCCAACCTCCGCCTACGGACTGGGCGGCAAGCGCCGCCTGCGCAACTTTCTTGCCGGCCTCGCCTGGGGAGTCGCGCTGCTCTCGCTTCTGGTCTTCAGCCTGCGCGCCTGTGGTCTGCTGGTCTTCGACGCGCGCCTGCTCTTCGGCGTCAGCGCGCTACGCTTCGCCGCTCTCTGGCTCTCCGGCTTCCTGCTGGTCGGTCTGTTTGAGGAGACCTTCTTCCGTGGCTATCTCCAGTTCACCCTCGCGCGCGGCATCGACGGAATCTACGGCTGGCTTCACACACGGTATTCGTGCATGCAAGACGCACGCAGGATCGACACCAATGCGCTCGGCTTCTGGATCGCGGCACTTCTGCTCTCCTTCGGCTTCGGCTTCACGCATCGAACCAATCCGGGCGAGTCGCCCATCGGCCTTGTCGCCGTCGCGCTCGCCGCCGTTGTCTTCTGCCTCAGCCTATGGCGCACCGGCTCGCTCTGGTGGGCCATCGGCTTTCACGCGGCGTGGGACTGGGCGCAATCCTTCCTCTACGGCGTCGCCGACAGCGGCCTCGTGATTCAGGGCCATCTCTTCGCCACGCACCCGGCGGGCCGCGTCCTCCTCTCCGGCGGCCTCACCGGGCCGGAGGGAAGTCTCTTCATCCTGCCCACCCTGGCGTCGATCACCACTGTCATCGTCCTCACCTTGCCCAGCGTCCATCCCAACGACCCGATCTCGACCACGCACACGCGAAGCACTGCTGGATTAGACTTGCCATAAGCCATGAGCAGCGACGACCCGACTTCCAGCGGCACCACCCCCCCCGCCGATCCAAACAAAGCCGACCTGCGTTACGAAAATTATGTGCGCAAGGTCGAGGGCAGGACTGAAGCAGACTCCAGGCCCGAAGATCTGGCCGTGGCAGACTCCCTGCAAGACCCCGAGTCAGAAGCCGCTCCCGATGCGCCCACTCGCCGCTCCGCGGGCCACCGGCTGCTCGTCTTCTGCCTGGTCTTCGCGCTCGTCTCCGCACTCGCCACGTCCGCATTCCTCGCCGGGCGTCACTTCATCCGCAACGCGATGCGCCAGAACCTGCCGCAGCTTGACGGCTCGCTCACGGTCTATGGTCTCGCCGCGCCGGTGACGGTCGCCCGCGACGCACGAGGCGTGCCTCACATCCGCGCCAGCTCGATGGACGACCTAATCTTCGCGCAGGGCTACGTGACCGCCCAGGACCGCCTGTGGCAGATGGATCTGCTGCGCCGCCACGCCTCTGGCCAGCTCGCCGCCATCCTTGGCCGCTCCATGCTGGAGCACGACCGCCTACAGCGCATTCTCCAACTGCGCGCCGCCGCCGACCGCGCCATCGCCGTCCTGCCCGCCGACCAGCGCCACTGGCTCGATCTCTACGCGCGTGGAGTGAACGCCTCCATCGCAGCCCAGCGCGCCCACCTCCCCGTCGAGTTCCGTCTGCTCGCCTACCAGCCCGCCCCGTGGACGCCGCGCGACTCCATCCTGGTCGAGATCGCCCTCTTTCAGGAGCTCACCACAGGTTTTCCGGCGAAACTCGGTCGCGAGGCCCTCGCCGAGCATCTCTCGCCCGACCTCATCGCCGATCTTTACCCGGTAGGCTCCTGGCGCGACCACTACCCCGGCCAGCCCATTCCCGACGTCTCCGCGCCCCAGCCTGAGTTCAACGATATGCCGCTTGACGAGTCGCAATCGCACCTCCGCCGGCCGGGTGCCCCATCCATTTCGCGTTCTTTGCGGAATGGGTGGGATTCAGCCAATACCACCTCCCCGTCCGACCTTCTCTCCCTCAATCGGACCCTTGCCCTCTTCCACGCGCCCTGCAGCGCCTGCGTCGCCGGATCGAACGCCTGGGCTGTCTCCGGCTCGCGCACCGCATCGGGAAAGCCGCTGCTCTCAAACGACATGCACCTCTCGCTCGCCGCGCCCGAGCTATGGTACGAGGCCGACCTGCAAGCCGCGAACCCCGCCCCGCTGGCCGACTTCCACGCCGCCGGAGTCACCCTCCCCGGCACGCCCTTCGTCATCAGCGGGCACAACGACCACGTTGCCTGGGGATTCACCAACCTCGGCGCGGACGTGCAGGACCTCTACATCGAGCACACCCGCGGCACTCCTTTCGGCACCGAGTATCAGCTCCCCAACGGTGCATGGCGCGCCGTCCGCTACCAGACCGAGGTCATCCACGTCCGTGGCAGCGCCGACGTCATCCTCGATGTCCCCCTCACCCGTCACGGAGACACCGACATCCCCATCGTCTCCAGCCTTTTCCCCACGGAACGCCGCAGTCTCAGCCTTCGCTGGACCATCTACGACCCCGCCAACCTCACCGCGCCCTTCTTCGCCGTCGACTCGGCCAGCGACTGGACCTCCATGCTCGCCGCATTCGCCGCCTGGGGTGGCCCCGCGCAGAACCTCATCTA
>PLOT01000310.1 GCA_003142215.1 Granulicella sp.
TTGCACCACGGGCTGCTAGGAGTGTCAGGTTCGGTGCTAATAAACTCGCGTCCCCAGGTATACCTGTCCGGCCCCATATAGAATCCCGCCAGCACATCCGGTCCGGGCATAGCTCTCAGGTAGGCGCGGGCAATCTCGGGATCGCCCCAGCGAAAACTATAGATATCGTCGTTCCGCACCGTCATCCAAGTGCGCATTCCCGCCGGCATCGCGGCCAGGTCGCGCTTCGCGAACTGCGGGTTGGCGAGCGAGTACATATGTGCCGCCGAATATTTGTAACTAAGCTCGAATGGACCTGGATACGGCTTCCACTGCGCGATAATCTCCTTCAAATTGGTCTGGTTCATGCAGTGAATCAATAGGATGGAGCGGTCTGGAGTTCGTTTCATTACGTCTTCGATCCCGTTACCGTAGGTAGCCTGGAGCCAACCTTCTTTAGAATATTCTCCCTTCAAATTCTGCATATTTTCGCCTGCGGTCACTCCGATTCCTGCCAGTCGGGGATAAGTCTGAAGTGCGGCGGTTATGCTCTTGCGGAAGTAGTCGATGGTGACGGGGTTATCCTGCGCCGAGGTAATTCCGTGCTTTCCCTCCGTGCCCAAGACAAAGATATTCCAGGTAAATAGATATACAGAAATCCACCTATTATTTTCGTAGTCCATTACTTCGCGCCAAAAGACGATCTTCTGCTCGCTCGTCATCTTCCGGACTACTTCCTGATGGGCAGCATCGAGGGCCGCACCATGTTCTTGCCGGTCAAGTCATAGCTGCTGTCAAACTTTTCCGTAGTTCGCATGAAATCCGCGAGCGCAATATCTGGATATTCCGGCACATTCACCATGGAAGGGAAGGGGTGCAGGTTCCACAGCGAAATCACATTATACCGCTGCCGCGCCAGTTCGTCGAGAAACTCGTGCCAGAAGCCGATGTCCCAGGCCACGGGAATATTCTGTTGCGCCGAATCGCCGGCGTCGGAGTAACTCGGGGTGCGCGCTTCCAGCGGAATATTGAATTTAATCCCGCGGTTGGCAATAAAAGGCGTATGGTCGCTATCGGTCACACTTACTAAGGTTCCCAAACGCACGGCCTCGGCCAGGTCGAGGCCGCCGTACATTGCGCCAGTCGCGTCCGCGGCCAGTACGGCGTAGGGAACCTCGCCACCTGCGCTGTGCTTGCGAATCGCATAGGACTGAGCGGCGGCGTTGGGCGCAAGCGGCTTGACGTTCAGGCTCTCGGCTGCGCTCCGCGACTCTTCGGGCGACGCCGCGACGACGATGCGAATGCTCTCGCGCGCCCGCTTCGGCGCATTCTTCGCGAGCGCGTCGAGGCCTTCAGATACCGCCGCCTCGCCCCGGGTCTTCAACGCGGCATGGATCTCTCCGCAGACAAATTCCACCGCTGGATACTCGCGCGCTGCGCGACCTATCCCAACGTCACCTGGGACATTGCGAAGGAAGCTCACTATGCAAAGGATCTCGACTACAAACTCGGACGCCTTCGCTACTTTCGTGCCAACGATCCGTACCGCCGTCTCTTGACCGTGCATGACGACCGAGCGAATTACGATCGCGGCCTCTACAACGAGCTGGTCGACTACCGCTCCGACCAGCAGCACACCGAGTGGCGCAAGGTGATGCTCGAACACCTTCAACAACACGCCAGGCCAGTCATCAACACCGAGTTCGGCTACGAGTGCGGTCCGAAGGGGATCGCCGATAAGACCTACAACGTCGCTCAGGTAACTGAGGAGATCGCACGTCGCGCATGGGAGGTCTGCATGGCCGGTGGGTTCGCGGCCTTTTACTACACCTACACCGCGTGGGACGTCATTCGGACACACGATATCCCGCCGGGCTATGCCTACTTTCGGAACCTTCAGCAATTTTTCGCCGCGACTCATTACTGGAAGATGAAGCCTATCGAAGGACCGGCCAGCGATGGCTTTTGTCTGGCTGACGCCGGGAACGAATACATTGTCTTCCTCAACGCCGCCGCACCCTTCGCGCTCACCCTCGATGGATTAGCCAAGCCTCTGAAAGCGGAGTGGTACCAGTCATTCACCGGTGCTCGCGTAGCCGGGCCGTCCGTGAGCAAGGGGCGGTCGTCACTCACGCCTCCGGTGGAATGGGGTATCGGGCCCGCTGCACTCCATCTGTTTTGAGCGACTGAATCGCCCATGGATGTTGACGCTCGCCTTTCACTGAAACGTCAATTGTGAAACCGAATAGTGTGTTTGCCAGGTTGCAATATGGCTTCCAACCACCCGTGTGAACTTTGAGCGCGGCCTATGAAATCCGCCATACTTCGGCCGAATCCATGATCTATATCGCATTCGCACACATGCTCCTGCGTCGGTCTACCTGGTTTTTAGACAGCTTCTTAGAGATGAATCCATCCGCCACGGATCAGAGCCAGCGATCCAACTGCGACGACGATCCACAGAAGGATCCCTTGCAGTAGCGGACGCACGCCGACCTCTTGCAGCGTCTTCTTTGAGAGACCCGTTCCAATCAGGAAGAGAGTGACAGTCAAGCCGATGACCCCGAGATGCTTGAGACTTGGATAAAACATCTGGAATGTATGTACGTAAGTATTGGCCACTGCTGCCAGACAAAAGAACAGGATGAACCAGGGCCAGTGGATGCGCGCCTTGCTCTTGTTGGCCATTGCGGTTCCGACCGACAGAGGCACAATCCATAGAGCACGCGCAAGCTTGACGGTGGTGCCGACGGCAAGGGCTACTGCACCGAACTTTGCCGTCGCGCCGACGACGGAGCTTGTGTCGTGGATGGCGAGCGCGGCCCAGAGACCGAACTGGGTTTGGGTCAGGTGCAGCGCTGTTCCAATCGCCGGAAACGCGAGCAAGGCGACCGAGTTGAGCAGGAATACGGTTCCAAGAGAGACGGCGATCTCTTCTTCGCTGGCGTTGGTGATGGGCGCGATCGCGGCAATGGCGCTGCCACCGCAGATCGCCGTGCCCGCCGTGATGAGAAACGAGGTTCGTTGCTTGACGGAGAGCAGCTTTCCCAGTCCCCAGCCCAACAGCAGGGCGAAGCTGATGCTACACGCGGTGTAGATAAATCCAGAGCGACCGACGCGGAGAACCTGCGCGAGATCCATGCCGAATCCAAGGCCCACCACGGAGGCTTGCAGAAGAAGCTTGGAGAGCTGTCTCGCTGCGAGGTGAAACGGATGAACGAAGGTGAATCCGTAGATGATGCCGCCTACCAGTGCAACCGGGGGTGAGACTAGGCCGCTCGCGGCGAGGATCATTCCGATGAAGAATATGTTCTTGGACACACATCCAGTGTTGCCGAGGACTTTGCCCACGTCCAAGCAGTAGTTCTCATGCCGCATTTGCGAAACTTATGAGACTGGGCAGATTATGGCCGCTTGGCCTTCGCCAATGTTCTCCGCGCGCCGGCTCGTGAGAACAGGAACCTGCGGAACTCCTGGGCGAGCCCCTGCGGCTCCGGACCGGCTGCGTACGTAAGCAGGAACTCCCGCTTGATGCGCAGTCCTTCCACCTCGACAATCCTGAAACTGTTGTCGAGTCGCAGGTCCTTGGCAATTGCCCAACGAGAGACGAACCCGATTCCGAGTCCGGCCTCTACAGCGGACTTGATCGCCTCGGATGAATCGAGTTCCATCACGATCCGCAATGAATTCAGCTTGACGCCCTGCCGTGCCAAGGCCATCTCCACAACCCGGCGGGTGCCGCTCCCACGCTCGCGCATGAGCAGCGGGGCAGCGGCGATCTCGGAACAGTGGATGGATTTGATCTCGGCCCATTCGTGCGCGGCCGATACGATCAACACCAACTCGTCTTCCAGAAACGGCTCTGTCTTGACGTCGCGGCTTCGCGCAGGCCCTTCGATCAATCCCAGTGCAATCTTCTGCTCTTCCACGGCCTCGACGATGTGTTCTGTATTACCACTGATCATGGTGAGGTGAACGCGCGGATGCTCTCGCGCAAACTCGCCAAGCAGACTGGGCAACACATACTGGGCGATGGTCGTGGAGGCACCGAGAGCCAATTGCCCGGCGTGGTCCCCGCTCAGCGCGGCAATTTCGTGTTCAGCCTGAACGAAGAGCGCATTCGCCTGCTGCGAATACCCCAGCAGAACCTTTCCAGCCTCCGTCAACGCGATGCTCGTGCCGGTGCGATCGAAGAGTTGTACGCCAAGATCTTCCTCCAGCGCCTTGATCTGAAGACTCACCGCGGGTTGCGTCAGATACAGCTCTTCCGCAGCCTTGCGAAAGCTGCGCTGTTCCGCAACTGTACGGAAGACAACCAAGCGGAAGTTGTCGAGACTCGCCATGAACCAATCCTAACCTGCAACCAATTCGATCTTGATCTCAGGCGGCGACAGCAGCGTGTTGTGGACCAGGCAGTGATGCACGGAGCGCATGAGGCCCGCGGTGTGGTCTTCGGAGAGGGCGACCGGGCAGGTGACCTGGATGCGGAAGTTGCCCACCCGGGCAGGCTGCGTCAGCTTGTCGGCGGTCACGGAAACCTCGACGCCACTCTCCGCCAGCTTGCGTGACTTCAGATACTGCACAGCATAGAAGGCGGCGCAGGAGCCCAACGACGCAAGCAGCAACTCGGGAGGCGTCATTCCGGAGTCTTCACCTCCATTCTCGGCTGGCTGGTCGCAGAGGATCGTGTGCGACCGCGACTGGATGGAAAACTTTACGTGGTCAAGATGCTTAATCGTCACTTCCATAATGGTCTTTACCTCTCATAGGAATAAAGACATGCAAGAGGCGGTTCGTTACAGCACGGCGGAGTTTTTTTCTGTGCTCGGAATCCCCAGCAGGCGCAGGTACTCCTGGGTGAGGATGGAACGCAGGCGGGGCGCAACGGCAGGGTCGCAGGGAACCTCCAGCGAGCGGCAGCGGTCGATGGCAACCCGCAGGTCGCGAAGGAATGCGACGCAGGCGGGACATGCCTCGATATGTCCGCGCATCTCTTCGCAGGTGTGCGGCTCTACTCGACCGTCTAAATACTCGGAGAGGTTCGAGAACAATTCGCGACACTCTGCGGGACGTGAACCGTCTTTGACTCGAACGTCCTTCGACTTCTTATGGGCCGATTTGCCGCGGGCCGGCAGCTCGGGTGCATCGTCCAGCGTTCTGTTCATCTCCTTGCGCACGGCAAGGCGCGCCCGGTGGAGGCGAACCCGAACCGTCCCAGGTTGCAGGCCGAGAATCTGCGCGACTTGTTCAGTGGTCAACTCCTCCATGTCATGCAGCACCAGAACGATGCGTAGTTGCGCGGGAATTCGCAGGACCGCTTGGTGCAGCAGGTGGTGCTGTTCGGCGTGCAGCAGATTGGCCTCGGGCCCCGCTGCGGCGTCCAGCAACAATCGCCCCAACTCCGCCTCGTCGGGCATCAACTCATCGAGCGAGAGGATGTGCTTCGGAGCAGAAGCTCCCTTGCGGCGCATGCGCCAGCAGCGGTTTCGGGTGACGGTGTAGAGCCAGACAGCGAGAGCCTGCGGGTCCTGAATCTTCGCAAGGTGCCCCAGCGAACGGTAGAGGACCTCCTGCATGGTGTCTTCCGCGTCTTCAGGATGCCCGCAGACCTTCATACTGAAGGAGTAGACCGTGTTCTGCAGCAGGCCGATGGCCTCTTCGACAGCTTCAGGCGTATTGCGGTGCAACAGATCGGAAGCTTGAATCAGTTCGGGTCGCATCGATGGGAGTTCTCACGATCAAGGCCAGTATAGTATCCCGATTCCTATAACGAAGGCTCCATCGCAGCCTCATCTTCACCCACCCAGGCTTTTGGCTCAGGCCAACTCACTGAACAACAGGTACGACTATGCGCTTACTGGATACACGTTGATCGGAGTTGTTCGCCTGCTGTCTGGCTTCGATCATAAGCAGGCAGACAGGGCAGATCTTTTTGAGCCACTCGCGTGATCTGGACACTTCAGGCTCACAGTCTGCTGCGAGCCATCCGCGCAGCAAGGCAATTGTCAGGGCCAATTCAGCGCCGGGGCGACCTGCCTCCAGACGAAACATCTGGCGATAGACCTCATCCTTGAGCCGTTCGCCGCGATTTTGTCGAAAGGTGCTCGACCGGGTCACTGCCTTCCGCGCCGTCATCGCTGCATCTCTCCTTGCACGAGCCACGAGTAGAGGCCGACGTTGGCTGTTGCAACCTTCTGAAATCCACTGGAGCGCAGCGCATCCACGGCATGGGACGAATTCAGGCGGTGCTCCAGAGGCGGTCCTGCTACAGGCTCAACATCGGTCCGCCAATCGAGGATTGCAACCCGCCCGCCCACCTTCAGAACGCGCGCGGACTCTCGCAGGACGGCAGCGTGGTCGTCGAATTCATGCCAGACATTCGCAATGAAGAAGTGATCGCAACTGGATGCCGGTAGACCCGTGTTGTTTGCTTCCGCGTGGATCAGTTCGACGTTGGCGAGTGCGGACTCATCCAGCTTATTTCGCAGAAGCGAGAGCATCTCCTCCTGCGCATCCACGGCATAGACCTTGCCCTGCGGGCCGACAGCCTGCGCCAGCGGCAACGAGAAGTACCCCGTTCCGGCACCCACGTCGGCGATGGTGTCGCCGGAATGCAGGGGCATGGCTGCGAGCACCTCCGCAGGCGGAAGCCATGCTCTGCGCGCGGGATCGTCGAGTCGACGCGCGTGTGCGGCGTTGAATCGTCTCTCGTTCATTCCCGCCTCACTTGTCGGAGCAGCAGCCAGAATTGCCTGAGCAGCAACCTGCATCTTTCATTCCCATGACGCGCAGGATCGTCATTGCCGGACACCAGTTGGTGAAGGCCGACTGCAACAGGTTGAGCCCGACGAAGACCGCCAGCCACAGCCAATAGAGTGAAACATAGTGAGCCAGCGCCAGCGATACCAGTACAATCACGCCTGCCATCAGGCGCACACCGCGTTCTACTGTCATAATTGTTCTCCTTTATCTGTGTTGGGTTCACAGGTGATTCCGGATTCAGCCCGCAAGTGGACCATGTAGTAAAGCACGGGGATCGTGGGCCACGAGAGGAAGGTCGAAGCAACCGCGCCGGCGATCAGCGAGATCGCAAGCCCCTGGAAGATGGGGTCGGAGAGGATGACGCTGGCGCCGACGACGACGGCTGCGGCGGTGAGCAGCATGGGCCGGAAGCGGACTGCTCCAGCGTCGATCACCGCTTCGGCCAGCGCCATTCCCTGGCGGCGGCGCAGCTCGATGAAGTCGACCAGGATGATGGAATTGCGAACGATGATTCCGGCCCCAGCGATGAAGCCGATCATCGAAGTCGCGGTGAAGAACGCGCCCAGCATCGCGTGCGCAGGTAGGATTCCCACCAGCGTCAGCGGAATCGGCGCCATGATGATCAGCGGCACAATGAAGGATCGGAACCAGCCGACCACAAGAACGTAGATGAGAATGAGCACCGCGGCGAAGGCAAGCCCAAGGTCGCGAAAGACCTCGATGGTAATGTGCCACTCCCCGTCCCACTTCATGGAGTAGTGCTCGGTCGAATCCGGCATCACCGCGTTGTAGCGGGCCAGTTTATATCCATCGGGAAGCGTAAGCCGGTCAAGGGCCTTGTTCATTTTCAGGATCGCGTAGACTGGGCTCTCTTCCGCTCCCGCCACGTCTCCCGTCACATACACCACGCGGCGCAAATTCTTGTGATAGATGCTGGGCTGGATCGTTGTGTGTTCGACGGTCACCAGTTCGCGCAACGAGACCGTGCCGCCGTCCGCGCCGGGCAGGCGGACATTTTCCAGACCCTGCTCGGAGGAGCGGTCCGCGCGATCCAGTTCGACCGTTGCTGGCACAGATTCGCGCGCGCTCTGATCGTGGACCAGCCCGACCTGCGCTCCCGAGAGTGCCAGCGCCAGCGCATGGGTTACATCGGAGACAGCGATGCCATGCTGCGCTGCTTTCACTTCATCGACGCGCATCACCAGCCTGGGCTGCGGATCTTCGACGTACCAGTCGGTGTCAACAACGCCCGGAGTGTTCTGAAAGATCGACTTGATTTCGTGCGCGATCTGCGTCTGGCCGGCCAGGTCGGGGCCGTACACCTCCGCCACCAGCGTCTGAATCACAGGAGGGCCGGGTGGGACCTCGCTGACCTGGATGCGCGCGCCATATTGGTTGCCGATGGCATCAAGCAACGGACGCAGCCTCTTGGCAATCGCATGGCTCTGCACGCTGCGCTTGTCTGCGGGCAGCAGGTTTACCTGGATGTCGGCCTGATTTGGCAGCCGGCGCATGTAATAGTGGCGCACCAGCCCGTTGAAGTTATATGGGCCGGAGGTCCCGGTATACGTCTGGTAGTTCAAGACGTCCGGCTGGCTGGCAAGCTGGTCGCCAAGAGCCTGAGCGACGCGCGCCGTCTCTTCCAGCGGCGTGCCGTCGGGCATATTTATGATGACTTGCAACTCGCTCTTGTTATCGAAGGGCAACATCTTGACGCGCACCAGACCCAGCGGCACCAGTGCAACGGAGATGAGCAGCAGCACAGCCACCGCGATAAAGAACAGGGCGCGATTGCGCGCCGAGCGGATCAGCGGCGTCATGATGCGGCGATAGAGCCGGGTCCGCCAGTTCTCCGTCTCCGGTTCCAGCATCTTTGCCCCGGCAAGATTTCTGCCCAGCAGCCGCATTGCGGCCCAGGGCGAGACCACAAACGCAACCAGAAGTGAGAACAACATCGCAGCCGAGGCTCCAACCGGAATGGGCCGCATGTACGGCCCCATCAGGCCTCGGACAAAGGCCATGGGAAGAACCGCCGCAATCACGGCGAAGGTGGCCAGAATGGTTGGGTTGCCCACCTCGGCGACCGCCTCTACGGTAACTTCACTGCACGGGCGTTCCCGGTTTTCCGGAAGCCGGAAGTGGCGCACCATGTTTTCCACGACGACGATGGCGTCGTCCACCAGGATGCCGATGCTGAAGATCAACGCGAAGAGCGTGACGCGGTTGATGGTGTAGCCGAGAAGGTAGAAGACCGACATGGTGAGCGCAAGCGTGACCGGAATTGCCAGCAGCACGACACCCGACTCGCGCCATCCCAGAAAGAGCGCAACCAGAAACGTCACAGACAGCGTGGCCAGCAGCAGATGTTCCAACAGCTCGTCCGACTTGTCCTTGGCTGTCGCCCCATAGTTGCGCGTGGTCGTCACCGTTACGTCGTTGGGTATGGTCACGCCTTGCATCCGGTGAACGCTGCTGAGCACGGCGTTAGCGATGTCGGTGGCGTTAGTGCCCTTGCGTTTGGCCACGGTGATGGTTACTGCCGGATATTGCCGTGGCGTTGATGCACCTGCGGTGGTTGTGCCGTAGACCACGTAGTCCGTCGGATCTGCGGGGCCATCGACGATCTGCTCGGCAACGTCGCGCAGATACACCGGCTGCCCGCGAACCACACCCACCACCACGGCCTCCAAATCTTCGCGACCGGTGAAGATGTTCCCGGCGTCCACGCGGACTTCCTGATTATTTTCCGCGAAGCTGCCTGCCTGCACCGTAGCATTGGCGGCTTGCAGATGTCCGACGATGGACATCGGCGACAGCCCGTACGCGTTGAGCTTCTCGGTGCTGAGCAACACACGCATAGTACGCGGGAGACCGCCGATGATTGCCGTCTCCGATACATCGGTTACCTGCGCGATGTTGTGTTGCATCTCGGCCGCGATGGAGCGAAGTTGGTAGCCGTTGTAGTGCTCGCCCCACAACGTCAGCGCCAGGATCGGCACATCGTCGATGGAGCGCGCCTTGATGATCGGCTGCGATACTCCCGGCGGCAAGCGGTCGAAGTTCGAGTAGAGCTTGCTGTAGACCTTGATCAGCGCGTCTTCCTGCGGCGTGCCAACCAGAAAGCGCACAATCACCAGGCTCTGACCGGGGCTCGAAGTGGAGTACACATACTCGACGCCCGATATCTGATGCAGCAGGTTCTCGATGGGCAGCGTCACGCGCTCTTCCACCTCTGCTGGAGACGCGCCCGGCATCGCGGTTGTGATGTCCAGCATGGGAACCAGGATCTGCGGCTCCTCCTCGCGAGGTATGATTGCAATCGCGAATGCACCGATCGCCAGCGACGCCGCGATGAACAGTGGTGTCAACTTGGAGTTGAGAAAGGTGTGGGCCAGTTTCCCGGCGATGCCAAGCTCCTGCTTCATGGCTGGGCCTCGATTCGCTTGCCGGCAAAGTCGCGGTCGGAGGGCGCGTCCACCAGCCTTTCGCCGGCAGAGATGCCAGACAGAACCTCAACGAGGCCGCCTTGGGTCGCGCCTAGCGTGAGGGAACGGAGCTGCGCGATACCCTGGCCGTCGAGAACATACGCACAGGCCAGCGAGCCGCGCATGACAACAGTGGAGCGCGAAATGACAATCGCCTGCCGGACGCCATTGGCAAACTCCGCCGTTCCATACATCCCGGCGCGTAGTTGGCTTGAGGAAGGCAGATCGATCTTCACCAGAAAGCTGTGGCTGGACGGATCGGCGGCTGGGTCGATCTCTGCAACGGTGCCCGCGAGGTCCGCTGAAGACGCGCCATCGATCGCAATCTGCGCCTTCATTCCCTTGTGAATCGCGCCAATCGCCGACTCATCGACCGTGGCTTGAAGTTGCAGCGCTCCGGCCTGATCCACCTGAAGCAAAGGCGCGCCCGGCGAGGCCAGCGTCCCTGGATCGGCCATCCGCGCCGTGACTATGCCCGCAAAGGGAGCCACTAGACGGGTATAGCCAAGCATGGTGTGTGCGCCGCTCTCCTGGGAACGCGCCGCATCGGTTTGTGCGCGCACTGCCTCAAGCCTTGCCGCAGACGCCTCGGCCCGCTGCGCAACTTCGTCCATCTCCTGGGGACTGACGCTCTTCTCGGCTTGCAATTGCCGATACCGATCCAGTGTGCTGGCCGCGAGTTTTGCGTCGGTCTGTGCCGCCGCCTGCTCGTCCTGCGCGGCCTTCACGCCCGCCTGCGCCTGCTCCGCCGAAGCGCGCAGGGCCGCGTCGTCGAGTACAACCAGCGTCTGTCCTGCACGCACGCTGTCTCCCTCGCGCACCAGCACCAGCTGAATACGGCCCATAACTTGAGCGGAGACCACAGCCGTCTGTCGCGCGTGAACCGTCCCCGTGGCGCGCACGTTCAGCGGCACCTGTTGCTGTTGGCTCTCGACCACCCGCGCCTGCGCAGTCTGAACCACAGCCGGTGCAGCGGATTCATTGCCGTGACAACCGGCCATCATCGCCGCGGAAACGGCAAGCAAACAACTCGTGAACATTCTCTTCATTGCAAATCCTCCGCCGTATCGGGAGTCAGTGTCCCGGTTGCGTAAAGCAGTTCGGTATAGGCCATGGCATTACCGTAGACAGCCTTCCAGTACATCGATTGGCTCTGCCGCTCGGCGTCCTCGGCGCGCAGCAGATCGGTGATCGTCGCCAGCCCTGCGCCGTAACGGTTTTTGAGGATGCGCAGGCTCTCGACCGATTGGTCCATCGCGGCCCGTGCTGTATCGAGAGTGAGCGCTGCCGTCTGCCTATGAATGTGCGCTTGGCTTACCTCCAACCGTACATGCTGCTGCGAGGCACTCAGTTGCGCGTCGATCTTCTGTTTCGCTGCGGTCTCCTGTGCAAGCTGCGCGCGTTTGCTGGCGGGCAGAATGTCGATGCCGATCTGCACGCCGGCCACCCAGTTGTTACCTCCCGAACTGCCCAGCGATCCCCGGTCTTCTTCCCAGTTTCCGTACGCGTTCACGCTCGGCCCGAACTCCGATCTCGCCGCGCCCACAGCCGATGCCTGCGCCGATTGTGTCTGCGCCAACGCCATCAAATCGGGCCGCGTCTTCGCGGCCGTCGCAATCTCCTCTTCCAACGCAAGCTGCGCAAATGTGTGCGGCTCAATCGGCTTCAGCTCGGATGCCTTCAGCTCCGGCGCGCCCATCGCCTCGCGCAACTCCGCCCACCCCAGTTCCAGGTCGCCTTGCGCCGCGATCAACTCTTCCTTGCGCACGGCCACGTTGACCTCAGCCGACATCTGGTCCGACTCCACAGCTAGCCCTGCCTTGACGTGCTCCGCAACCGAGTTCAGCAGCGCCGCCGCCGTCTCCTGTTCATGCTGTGCAACGTCGATCTCCCGCTGCGCGTAGAGCACAGACTGATACGCCTCGACGACGTGCAGCACAATCTGCTGGTCCACCGCCTTGGAGGACGACGAGGCGCTGGCGCGGAAGAGGTCGGCGCGACGAATCTCTCGCTGCGTTTTGAAGGAGTCGAATGCCGTCCAGGAACCGGAGAAGCGAGCGGCAAAGTTACCGATCGGTTGGGGACGGTTCAGATCGTTCAGCGCGAAGTCGTCCTGCGTGAACTGCCGCTGCCGCAGTCGCGTGCCAAAGGCGTAAACGGGGTCGTCTCCGCGAGAGATGTCTTCCGTGAAGTTGAGTCGTGGCAGCAGTTGGGTGCGCGCCATCGTGGCCGCGGACCTGGCCTCCTGGCCGCCGGCGTTCGCCATCGCAGCCGCGGGATTCTGCCCCAATGCCTGATCGATGGCCTGGCGCAACGTAAGCGGCTCTTGCGCGGTGGCGGCCAATCCCCCCATAGAAAGCAGAAGGGTGAGGCCCAGAGCTTGATAGACGCGAGAAGTCATTGGAGCAATCCCCTTGGATGGTGCATTCCAATGAATAAAGTCATGAACAATGAAGTTCGTTACAAGGAATCCGAATTAATTCGCATGAGACTGGTACGCCCGCTCCCCAACGGCATTCAAAGTCATAGGTGAAAGAGGAAGAAGATTCCCAGGCAGGTCAACGCAAGTCCATACCAGCGTTCGAGCATTGCCGACCGGGTCTTGATCGCCAGACGCGCTCCCATCAGCGAGAATGGGATCGATCCCAGCACCACCAGTGAAGTTACAAGCCAGGAGATGTGGCCGAGGTAGGCGTGGACAACGGTGCCCGGTACGGCAAGCGCGGCGGAGACCGCGAGCGAGCACGCAAAGGCCTTCTTCATGGGCTGCTTGAGGAACATCGTATAGCAGGGAACAAGAAGAAATCCGCCAGCATTGGCCAGCAATCCCGAGATCAATCCCACACCAATCGCGACCGAAATGAGTCGCACCCGCCAGTAAGCCGGGCGCAACCCCTGCGGGTTCTCCGTGGCTTCTTTGGCCAGCGACCGGTCTTTGGGAAAGAACAGAAAAGAGATTCCGAAGCCGAGCACCAAAAGGCCCGTGACAACAAGTAGAGGCTTGGCACCGGCATAGGGAGACAGGAAGGAGCCGGCCATGATCGCGGGGGTCCCGATGCCGACGCTCCACCACACGATCTCCCAATCCAGAAGCCGGGAGCGCCAGTACTCCGCGGAGGCAACCAAGGTGCTGGGTATGGCCGCTGGAAGCGGGGATGCAACCGCAACGAATCCGGGGTAGCCCAGCAGACTGAGCAGCGGAGTGCCCACCGCGCTGCCTCCCTTGCCGAAGAGGCCGCCCAGAAAGCCAATTGCAACGCCCGTCAGAACAGCTCCCAGATGTTGCCAGGTCAAAGGAATCCCCACTTCTCTACGATCTGTACCACCCGCGTGATCCGTGGCCTGTGCTGCCAGTCAGTGGTCCCGCGCCTTCTGTTTACCTTCCGCAGCACGAGGTCGCTTCGGCACCGGCCTGTTTCGCGCAGCAGCATCCGTGTCCCGCGGGTCTCCCGGAAGCAGTATCCGCAGCCTGTAGTCGCAGGTGCTCGAACATCTCCAACGCCTGCTGTCCGCTGATATTTGCAGGAGCCATCCATCCTCGGATGCCTGCGGACCTAAGGTGAGTCAGTGCGCCGTTGCCGATTTCGCTGAAGATTGCGTCTGTACACTTCTGGCTGGCGACCAACTCGACGACACTCTTGCCACCCGCCGCTTCGTTTTTCAGAAAGTCAAAGGCATCGCACTCCGTGTCCGCCACCATCACCCACTCCGCCTTGCCGAAATGCGCTGACATCTGCGCCTTGACGTTGTTATCCGATATCATCACCGCTACTTTGCTCATTGTGAAAATCCTCATTCTTCAATCCAGAGTTGCGATTGGTCCGTGTAGGGACACCAGCGAACAACCGACTAGATGTAATATACACCTATGGACAGTCTGTCGCTTTCAAGAAAGAAACCGGGTAATTCGTCAGCAATCGAATGGGAGTTACAGGCATGAGGTTATCGGTCAAGGATTGCGGTCAACGCGGATGCAGGCAACCCGGTATGGGACATGCATGCACCTGTGCGATGGGCAACGTCTCCCGGTTCATCGAGCCTGTGGTATTGCGGATACTCAAGGAACGGAGGAAATCCTACGGCTATGAGATCGCCGAGTGTCTGCCACGCTATGCGCTGACGGACGCCACCATCGAAGGCGCGGCTCTGTATCGCACGCTCAGAACCCTGGAGGCCAACGGTTACGTCACCTCAACGTGGGACGAGGGGGACGGCCCAGCTCGACGCAACTATTCCTTGACCAGAGCAGGGCATACGCACCTGCGCGATTGGGCGCATCTGATGGAGACACTGGGCAGAGAGATGATTGCATTTCATCGGGAAGTTACTGCGCAGCAAGAAGCATGACAATGCCGCGCTCAGCGACTGGGCAAGAGTAACTGCAACTGCACTTCGATTTTGCCCAGGTCCGCCTCACCTTGATACTCCGCCTGAATCATGCCGTGTCGGTCGATCAGGTATGTCACTGGCAGACCCAGAACTCCACCGTAGAGATCGCCTAACTTCACATCTCCCATGGCTACGGGGTAGTTCAGCTTCAGCTTGCCAACCAGGCTGCGCACCAGCGCCGGATCATCGTCGAGTGAGATGCCGATGACCTGCAACCCATGAGTGCCATACTTTTTTTGCCATGCCACGAAGCTCGGCATCTCAACCTGACAGGGAGCACACCAGGTAGCCCAGAAGTTGAGCAATACCACCTTGCCCCGATAGGCATTGAGGTCGAGCCTCTTGTGGTCGAGGTCCGTACGAACAAACTCCGGCGCTCTCTTGTGAAGCAGCGAGGCTGCCGCGCAGGCGTCGTGTGTGCCACCTGCTGCGAGGCAAGCAGCCACCAACAGGAGTGTCAACGCAAACCGGCGAAATGCGAACAGCCGCGCATGCCCCGCCGCCGGCCCAGGGGCAGCCTTCCGGGCGGTGCGCTGACTAGTGACTGCGTTCAACCGGATAGTCCTTGGCGACCCAATCGGCGCCCAGATTGTTAGCTAGATAGAGGACCTTCACGTTGCTGAAACCCATGTCGTGCAGTTGCTTGAATGCAGGGCCAAGGTTGGGGCAGCGATTCCACGGACAACAGCCGCAATAGAGAACGATGAACTTCTTCCTGGAGAATGAGGCCACCATGCTCTGCAGTTGTTGCAGTCCGGCGGATTGCGAACTAGCGCCGGCGTAGACAGAGCCGGTGATATGGGCCTCATCGAAGAGTAGATGCGAGCCAACCTGGAGCAACAGCGGCTTTCCTGTTCCCGCAGCTTGCAGCAAGTGAACCAGTTCCTCGGGCTGAATCAACTGAGCCTGGGGAATCGAGTTTGTGCTCCCCGGGCCTGTCGAGGGGGTAAATTGCGCCGGGCATTGCGCGCAGACGAAGAGAAGAGCCAGCATCGCCAGTCCCACGGCTCCGGACGGTCGTGAAACGAAGGTGAATTTCATGAATAGCCTCCGCAGCTATCTTAGTCCAGCGAGGATGCCAAACAAATGAAGCAGCAAATCCGGCGTCCCTCAACCCCATACTGAAACACGCTCCAGGCAAATAGGAGCCAGCCTGCCCTCGGGATCGAAGCTGATCCCTGGTCGTAGGAGGCTGTTGACAGTGTCACAGTCCGAGCATGGCAATGCATACTTCAAGGAGATTGACTGTGGAGCGAGAGCGGTGGATTATCAAACCAGGGTCCAACGCAAGGCGCATGGTTTGGCGGGAGAGCAAAATATGGCGACGAATCGGAACGGAATGAATCAGGAGGAACAGAGTTCACCGTGGCTCGGATTTGCAAAGGCCCTGTTCATCGTATTCTTGATAGTCATAATTCTCCTTCTTGCCAATAGCATGGTGCGTCACCACTTTTTTAGCGGCGGCCAGCAAAACCGGCATGACGTCACCGGACCATAGCGAGCTTGAGATCAACGGCGGAATGACCGGGCACGCCGTTTTGGGTGTCACTGTGAGTCTTTAGGAAACATTGTTGAATCAGCCAGTCCGCAACCAAATGTCTGTTTCGGCGTCTAATCTTTGCAGGGGTGTAATAAGCTGCAATTGGTTGTTCGCTATCCGCTTAGCCCAGCTCAAGGTATCCTGAACACGATGCGCATTTTGTACCATCCCGGACGCAAGACCGCTCTGTATCTGTTGGCGGCGCTGTTCTGCGGCCTATTGGTGGCCTTTGCGGTTACATCGAAGGTGGCTGCGTACTATCCCCACACCGATGCAGCGCGTCCGATTGCAGCAGCAAAGGTGTGGCAGCAGCAGAATGCAGATGTGACGCATGCGCCGCCGGTGCAAGCGGCTGCCGCGTCGCTTCTCTTTGTCTTCGTTCTGATCGCTACGACAGAAGCTGCGCTCTCCTCTGCGTGGATGCAGATCGCCGCCGATTCTCCTTCCGCCACAAAACTCTGCTTCCGCGGAGCGCACTCCATTCGCCCTCCTTCACGCAATTAGAGAAGACACCGGCATTTTGTGCCGGCCTGTGCGCCGCTTTCGCAGCGGTGCTTCTGTGTCTCTAGCCAAAGCGAGCCCACAATGAAACCTGCTGCCTGCGTCCGGCGTTCCGACCTCGGGCGACTCTCTCTGCTCAGTTGCATACTGATCGTCCTGTGCGGATGCAACCACTCTGTCCAACAACCAGCCGGATCAACCAACCCCATCGCGCCGGTTGTTTCCGCTTCGCGTGCGACGCTTGCCAACACACTCACCGTCGCAGGCGAGTTTTTTCCCTACCAGGAGGTCGAGCTGCATGCGAAGGTTGCGGGTTACATCCGCAGCATCCACGTCGACATCGGCGACAAGGTGAGTCAGGGCGAGGTGCTGGCTGTGCTCGACGTGCCCGAGCTGCAGGCGCAGGTGCAGGGCGCGCAGGCAGGCGTGCGCCAGACGCGGGCAGAGATACTGAGTTCCACCAGTGACGTTGCACGCGCCAAGGCGAACTACGTTGCATTGCACGCCGCGGCGGAGCGGCTGCAGCGGGCCTCCGACGCGCGCCCCGGCCTGATCGCGCAGCAGGAGCTGGACGATGCGCTGGCAAAGGACCAGGCGGCGGCGGCGCAGGTGGATGCGGCGAACTCGACGCTGAACGCGATGCAGCAGCAACTGGGTGTCTCGCAGGCACAGCAGCAGCAGGTCTCGACGATGGAGGACTACTCGCGCATCATCGCTCCTTTCACGGGCGTCGTGACGTGGCGCTACGCCGATACTGGCGCGCTGATTCAGGCCGGCACGTCGAATGCCGGTTCTGCTCCGGTGGTCAAGATCGCGGAGGTCAGCATGCTGCGTCTGCGGCTGCCAGTGCCGGAGACCATCGCCCCCTATGTGCGCGACGGCGACACCGCGACTATTCGCATTGACGCGCTTGGCCGCACGATCACAGGCAAGATCACGCGCAGCACCGGCGCGCTGGATGCCTCCACGCGTTCGATGCAGGTGGAGGTGGACGTGCCGAATGCAGACGGCTCGCTCACGCCGGGGATGTATGCGCAGGTGACGCTGAACGTACGGCGCGCAGGCGATGCGCTGGTTGTGCCGATCCAGGCTGTGGACACCAGCGGACCGCAGCCGGTTCTTCTGGTGATCAATGCGCAGAGCCGCGTGGAGAGGCGCGTGGTACAGACCGGCGTGGCGACTGCCAACCGCATCGAGGTCCTGAGCGGGCTGAGTGAGGGCGAGCAGGTGATCGTCGCCAACCAGGCGAGCTTTCAGCCGGACGAGCTGGTGACCGCGAAGCAGAGTGCGATGGCCGTGGCGAATGATGCGACGGAGGCCCGATAATGTCAGGCTTCGCCATTCGCTATCCGTTCTTCATCCTCATGATCTGCCTTGCGATTGCCGTGGTTGGCGTGACCACGGTGGCCCGCATGCCGGTCGATCTCTTCCCGGAAATCAACATTCCCGTCGTGGTTGTGGCCACGTTCTACAACGGCATGCCGCCGGAGCAGATCGAGTCGAACATCACCAATCCATTCGAGCGCTTCTTCACTCTGGGCAGCGGCATCGATCACATTGAATCGCGCTCGTTGACCGGCGTGAGCCTAATCCGCATCTACTTTCAGCCAGGCACGAACGCGGACGCCGCAGTCACCAGCATCTCGAACCTTGCGATGGCGCAACTGCGCCGCCTGCCTCCGGGAACGCTGCCGCCAGTGGTGCTGAAGTTCGACGCATCGAGCCTCCCCGTCTGCCTGATTACGCTGAAAGGCGACGGGTTGGACGAGACACAGTTGCATGACCTTGCGCAGTTCAATGTGCGCAACCAGATTGCCAGTGTGCCCGGCGCGTCGGTGCCGCAGCCCTTCGGCGGTAAGTACCGGCAGATCCAGATCTATGTGGACCCGATCAAGCTGGAAGCGCACCAACTGAGCGCGATGGATGTGGTGCGCTCGGTGAACCAGGCGAATCAGATTCTGCCGGCGGGCGATGTTCGCATCGGCCCGCGCGACTTCAACATCTACACCAACTCACAGATGCCCACCACAGAAGAGATCGGCCGCATGCCCTTGCGCGATGTGGGCAACGGCCAACTGCTCGTCTCCGACATCGGCGTAGTCAGGGACGCGGCGGCCATCCAGACCAACATTGTGCGCGTAGACGGCCAGCACTCGGTCTATCTACCAATCCTGAAGCAGGGCGGAGGAAGCAACACCATCGCGGTCGTCAACGGCATTCGCGATGCGATCAGCCATCTAGTCGATATTCCAAAGAGCCTCGTTACGCGCGTCGTTTTCGACCAGTCCGTCTTTGTGAAGACTGCCATTCGCAACCTCGGCAACGAGGGCGGCATCGGCCTTGTGCTGACGGCCGCGATGATCCTCATCTTCCTAGGCAGTATGCGTGCCACCGTCGCCGTGATGTTGTCAATCCCGCTCTCCGCGCTGGCGGCGTTCCTGGTGCTGAATCTGATGGGGGCGAGCATCAACTCGATGGTGCTGGGCGGTCTCGCGCTTGCGTTCTCGCGCCTGATCGACAACTCGGTGGTTGTGCTGGAGAACATCTTTCGCCACCTGGAGATGGGAAAATCGCCCGAGGATGCGTCGGAGATTGGAGGGCGCGAGGTGGCGCTGCCGGTACTGGCGGCAACCTTTACTACAGCCATCGTCTTCTTCCCGGTCGTCTTTCTTTACGGGGTCAGTCGCTTTCTGTTTACCGCGCTTGCACTCTCGGTGGTGCTCTCGTTGTTTGCGTCGTATGCGGTTGCGATGACGGTGGTGCCGCTGTTCTGTGCGCGCTTCATCCACAATCCGCACAAGAGGGAGAACACCGAGGGAGGTCATCACGACGGCACGAGCACCTTTCAGCGTTTCGTGCGCTGGTTCAATCATCGCTATGACCGGGGGTTGATGCGATACGACATCGCCGTGGCAAAGAGCCTTCTGCGACCCGGAGCCACAGTGCTGGGCGTACTCGGCATTTTTCTGCTCAGCCTGGCGCTCTTCCCGTTCATGGGTCTTTCGTTCTTTCCGCGCACCGATCCCGGTCAGTTCGTCATCAACGTCAAGGCGCCGAGCGGAACGCGGCTGGAACTTACCGACAAGTACATTGCGCGCGTGGAAGACGACATCCGCTCCGTGGTGCCACCCGCCGACCTTGGCATGATCGTCTCCAACATCGGCATCACACCGGACTTCTCCGCCATCTACACCAGCAACTCCGGCCAGCACACGGCCTTCGTGCAGGTTAGCCTGAAGGAGGGGCACCGCAAGAGCAGCTTCGTCTACATGAACCTGGTGCGCGCCAAGCTGCGCGACGATCTGCCGGAGCTATCCACCTACTTCCAGACCGGCGGCCTGGTGGACGCGGTGGTGAACCTGGGACTGCCGGCGCCCATCGACATACAGGTGAGCGGCAACGATATGCAGGAGGCGTATGCCGCCGCAAGCAGCCTCGCCGACAACATCCGCAAGGTGAAGGGCGTGAGCGATGTGCTGATCCCGCAGGACATCGACTATCCCGGCATCCAGCTCAACGTGAACCGCGAGGTGGCGGGCAAGCTCGGCCTCAGCTCCAGCGAGATCGTCGACAACGTCATCACCTCTCTGACCTCGAACGGCATGATCGCACCCAGCTACTGGGTCGACCCGAAGAGCGGCAACAACTATCTGCTCACCGTGCAGTTCCCGGATTCGCAGGTGCAGTCGATGACCGACTTCGCGCAGATCCCCATACGCGCAAGCGGTGCGCAGACGACCAACCTCGGCGCAGTCACCGACATGAAGCTCATCAACACGCCAACCGAGGTGGACCACTACCAACTGCGTCGCGTGATTGACGTTTACGTCTCGCCCTCAGGGCAAGACCTCGGTGGGCTGGCAACACGTGTGGATCGCGCCATCGCGCAGCAGAAGATCCCGGAGGACCTGCAGGTGACGATGCGCGGCTCCGTGGAAGGAATGCGGCGCTCGTTCTCCAGCTTCGGCATTGGTCTCCTTCTCTCGGTGATTCTGGTGTATCTGATTCTGATGGCGCAGTTCGCCTCGTTCATCGACCCGCTGGTGATTCTGCTCGCTATTCCGCCGGGAATCACCGGAGTCATCCTCTTTCTTCTGGTCACGGGAACCACGCTGAACGTGATGTCGCTGATGGGGGTGGTGATGATGACCGGCATCGTGGTCTCGAACTCGATTCTGATCGTCGAGTTCACACGCAAGCTGCGCAACGAGGGTATGGCGATCGGCGATGCTGTGGCCATGGCGTGCCGCGTGCGTCTGCGCCCGGTGTTGATGACCTCGCTGGCCACCATCCTCGGCATGGTTCCAATGGCGCTTGCATTGGAGGCGGGTAGCGAGCAGTACGCGCCACTGGCCCGCGCCATCATCGGCGGCCTGACGGTCTCAGTGGTAATCACGGTCTTCGTGGTGCCCGCGGCGTATCTGCTGGTGCATCGCAAGGAAGAGACGCAGAACCCGCCGGACGGGCAAGGCATCGCAATCGCCGGAGAGGAAATATAGATGAGAAGAGAATTCGCTCTGATTGCAGTGGCTACTATAGCTGGCGCGGTTTTAGTCGGCAGATGTCAGTCCACGCCAACACCTGCGCCGACACTAGCGCTGGCACCAGCACCGGTAACGTTGACATTGGCACAGGCCGAAAAGATTGCCTTGCAGAAGAACCCGCATGTGCAGATAGCACGACTGATTGCACTGGCCGAAGGACAGGTACGGCGCGAGGCGAGAGCAGCCGATCTGCCCACCCTGACTGGAGATCTGACCGCGGTCGATTCGCATGATGGCAGTCGCATTACGGCTGGCTCGCTCAACAACCCTATCGTCTATCAACGCGCGGCTGGTGGAGTTTCACTCTCGCAACTGATGACGGACTTTGGCCGCACCCACGCGCTGATCAACAGCGCGGACTTCAGCGCACGGGCCGCTGCAAGCAACGAATCCGCGTCGCGCGAAGATGTGCTGCTTGCCGTCGATGATGCGTTCTATCACGCTCTGGCAAGCCAGGCCATCCTGAGTGTTGCGCTACAGACAGTAGCGGCGCGGCAGGCAACGGCAGACCAGGTTCGTGCGCTTACAGAGGCAAAGCTGCGCTCGGAACTGGACCTTAGCTTCGCCAACGTCGATCTGCAACAGGCCAAACTGCTGCTGCTGAATGCGACCAACGACAACCAGGAGTCGCAGGCCGCGCTGAACGCCATTCTTGGCGATGAACTGCCTGCGGTGTATACGCTTGCCGATGAGACGCCAGCCGCGCCCGCGCCAGCGCCGGAGGATGCGGCGCCGCTGCTCCAGCTTGCCTTCCAGTCCCGGCCAGACCTTGCATCGCTCAACCTGCGAGCCAGCGCGGCGCAGAGATTCAGTCAGGCCGAGCGCGATCTGGTGCGGCCCACAATCTCCGCACTCGGTGTAGCCGGAGACACGCCGGTGCGCGCCGACCAGATTACGACGTCCTGGTACGGAGCCGCCGGAGTGAACGTGAGCATTCCCATCTTTAACGGCTCGCTCTTTTCCGCGCGAGCGAACGAGGCAAAGTTTCGCGCTCAGGCCGCCGATCAGAGTGTGCAGCAGCTTCGCCAGACGATTGCGCGCGACGTGACCGATACAGTGCTGGAGGCTCAGTCCGGATTCCAGCGTATCGATGTAAGCCGCCAGTTGCTGGAGCAGGCAAACTCCGCATTCGACCTGGCCCAGACGCGCTACAAGCTGGGGCTGTCGTCCATCGTGGAGTTGAGCCAGGCACAGCTCGCGCAGACACAGGCACAGATTGCATACGCCAGCGCACGCTACGCCTACCAGCAGACGCTTGCTGCGCTGCGCTTCCAGACGGGGCAGTAACTCCCGGTGGTAACGATTTGTTTGGATGCGGCGTGGAAGAAGGTGCGGAGTTGCGGTTCAGGGATGAGAGGCGAAATCTGTTCTGAAAAGTCGGCAAGTGTTCAGGAATCCGATTAGCCCGAAATCAAATCTCAACTGGCGATAACAGGCCAACTCGCTCATCCATTTCAGGAGTGGTAACGGAATCCCGCTCGAACGGATAGGTACCCTTGAATGTTGTGTTGACCAAGTTGATCAAGGGTAGCCGATTGGCTGGAAATCGTCCTCTGAGAACAGTGGTTGGCTGAAAGTGGATTTGCGATCACACTCGAATGCTACCCAGGCAGTCGGTCAGCGCTTGGCGAACCAAGCGTCCACGCAGATGGCGGAGAGAGCCTGGGCGTGGGGCCCGCCTATGCTGATATATGCTGGTAGAAAGACGCCAACAAGTGAACCTGACGGGAGATACAGATACTGTGTCATCAAGCGAAACTGACCATGCCGGCCTGCCTCTGACCATCGATGAGTACCTGCGGAAGAAGCTGATGCCGGTCGAGGGCGTGATTCCTCATCTGCCTGGCATCGACATGCATGGAAACACCATTCCAGCCGGAGCCGTCGGCGGCGATGTCTTTGAGTACATCAATTTTCAGCAGCGCTACAACATCGACGCACGAATCGCTCAGGCCGAGTGGCTGGCGAATGAGGTTCTGGTACCGCTTGCCAAAGGGAAAAAGGCGCGAAGTGGCGTCGATGATCATATTCAGTGGATGTCGTCGCAGCCCGGCTACATGGATGAAGACGGAGTCCAGTTCAGGAAGGCTAAGAGGTCGGAGCAGTTGAGGATTGTCCAGAACCTGCGGGAACTTTACACAACCGCTGGAGTGCTTCTGGTCGATGCGCAGGGCCACGGGATTATTGCGGCAAAGATCGCGTCCACCATACACGACACCTTGCAGGCGTTCATGCTTTCGGAGTTGGACCGCGTCGGGACCATCACGCCCAGATTGTTTGAACAGCTCAACCTGAGGCTTGCCCAGTCGGCGACCGCGCGCAATGCCCTGGGCCGGAGCATGGATGCAAGCTCGCGCGAGATTGCCACGATGCTCTATGGCGAGATTCGTCCCAACGGACAGTTCCGCTTCCTCAACTTCGGCCATCCGCCTCCACTGGTGTTCTCGGCAAAGTACAAGAGGTTCATGAAAATTGGCAGGGACCAGATGGCGCAGTTTCTGGCGCTCGGACTGGAGATCCCCGAAGACCATCCCGACCGGAACAAATATGTCTCCATCAAACTGAGGAAGCGGCGGATGGACTCCTCCGATATCTCCATGATTACGCTCATGGGCAGGGGAGACATTATCTTTCTCTATACCGACGGCGTCTACGATGGCAGCGACGAGCAGGAAAGAAGCCGGATTGAAGCAATCATTGGCGAGCACAAACAGAAGGCTGCCAAAGACATCTGCAACGCGGTCCTGGACTATGCGTTGAAACGAGACGGCCGGCTCCGCCAGGAAGGCCACAGCGACGAGATCGACGACAAAACCGTCTTTATCATCAAGCGAACGTAAAAAATCCGTTCACTTATATTCAGCGGCGCGTATTTTCAGCGTTATACCAGGCCCGTCGCGTGCTCCGCATGAAGCTCTTGCAGTGCGAAAACGCTCAGAGTTCCGCGCTGTAGTGCGGCAATGCCCTCGGCCGCAGCCTGCGCCGCAGCCAACGTGGTAATTGTGGGGATCCGCGCCAGCACCGCAGCCCGCCGGATCGCCTTCTCGTCGAAGAACGTCTCCTGCCCGCGCGGCGTGTTGACGATCAACTGAATGCGGTCGCCCTTGATCAGATCGACCACGTTGGGCCGTCCTTCCTTCACCTTGTAGACGCGCTCCGGCGGCAACCCCGCGGCCTCCAGCGCATCCGCCGTCCCATGTGTTGCGACGAGGTGAAAACCCATCTCGACGAAGGTCCGCGCCAGATCGACGACGCCTTCCTTGTCGTGGTCGTTCACGCTGAGGAAGATCGTTCCCTTCACGGGCAGCACCTGCCCGGCTGCAATCTGCGCCTTGGCAAAGGCCTCGCCGAAGCTGTCGGCCACGCCCATCACCTCGCCGGTGGACTTCATCTCCGGCCCTAGCACCGTGTCCACTCCGGGGAACTTGCCCCAGGGAAAGACCGGCGACTTCACATAGTAGTGCGCGCCTGTGTTCAGGTCCTCGCCGCTCGCCACGTACTCCGGCAGCAATTCCTTCAGCGTGCGTCCCACCATCAGCCGCGACGCAATCTTGGCCAGTGGCACTCCGGTCGCCTTCGACACATAGGGAACAGTGCGCGAAGCCCGCGGGTTCACCTCGATGACGAAGACCTTGCCGCGCTGGATTGCGAACTGAATGTTCACCAACCCGATCACGTTCAGCGCCATGGCTAGTTTCCGCGTGTGGGCGCGAATAGTGCGCAGCACATCGTCGCTCAGGTTCACCGTCGGCAGCACGCAGGACGAGTCGCCGGAGTGGATGCCAGCCTCCTCGATGTGCTGCATGATCCCGGCGATCACCACGTCCGTGCCGTCGCAGAGCGCGTCCACGTCGCACTCCACCGCATCCTCCAGGAAATGGTCGATCAGTACCGGCCGCTCCTGCGAGTATTCAATCGCCGTGCTCATGTATCGCAGCACCGCCTCATCTTCGTACGCAATCACCATGGCGCGCCCGCCCAGCACATAGCTTGGCCGCAGCAACACCGGATAGCCCACGCGGTTCGCTCCCGCCAGCGCCTCGTCGACCGAGGTCACCATCGCGCCCTCGGGCTGCGGAATGCCTAGCTCGGTGATCAGTTTGCCGAATCTCTTGCGATCCTCGGCCAGGTCGATCGACTCCGGCGATGTGCCGATGATGGGCACGCCCGCGCGCTTGAGCGGTAGGCTCAGGTTAAGCGGAGTCTGTCCGCCGAACTGCACAATCATGCCGATCTCCGCGCCGCCCGAGGCCTCGTGCTCATACACCGCCAGCACGTCCTCCAACGTCAGCGGCTCGAAGTACAGACGGTCGCTGGTGTCGTAGTCGGTGGAGACGGTCTCCGGGTTGCAATTGACCATGATGGTCTCGTAGCCGTCCTCGCGCAGCGCGAAGGCCGCGTGGCAGCAGCAGTAGTCGAACTCGATCCCCTGTCCGATGCGGTTTGGCCCGCTGCCAAGAATGATGATCTTCCTGCGTGCGGTCGGTGCGGCCTCGTCTTCCTCGTCGTAGCAGCTATAGAGGTACGGCGTGTAGCTCTCGAACTCCGCCGCGCATGTGTCCACCAGCTTGAAGACCGGCTTCACGCCGAGTTTTGCGCGCAGCTCGCGCACATGGTCCGCGCTGTCCAGCTTCCACTCCGTCGCCAGCCGCTCGTCGGAGACGCCCATCCGCTTGACTGCGCGCAGATCGTCCGCTGTCGCCGCGTCGAAGCCCACCGCACCGACCGCCTTGAGCTCGTCTGTGATCTGCTTCATCTGGTTCAGGAACCACGGGTCCATCGAGGTGAAGCGCGCCACCTCGCGCACCGTCATGCCGCGCTCGAAGGCGTAGCGCACATAGGCCAGCCGCTCTGGGTGCGGCGTCACCAGGCGTTGCGTCAGCCGGCGCGGCTCGATGTCCGCAGCCGTGGCTTTCTTGCCCGTCTCCAGCGAGCGCACGGCCTTCATCAGCGCTTCCTTGAAGGTCCGTCCGATGGCCATCACCTCACCCACCGACTTCATCTGCGGCCCCAACACCTCATCCACGCCAGGAAACTTCTCGAACTGCCACTTGGGAATCTTCACCACCACGTAGTCGATCGTCGGCTCGAAACAGGCCGGCGTCGCCTTGGTAATGTCGTTCTGAATCTCATCCAGCGTGTATCCAACGGCAAGGCGCGCGGCGATCTTGGCAATCGGAAAGCCGGTAGCTTTGCTGGCAAGCGCGCTCGACCGGCTCACTCGCGGGTTCATCTCGATGATGATCATGCGTCCATCGTGAGGGTTCACCGCGAACTGCACGTTGCTTCCGCCGGTCTCCACGCCAATCTCGCGGATGCAGGCAATCGCCGCGTCCCTCATCCTCTGATACTCGCGGTCGGTCAGCGTCTGCGCCGGGGCCACCGTGATCGAGTCGCCGGTATGCACACCCATCGGGTCGAAGTTCTCGATCGAGCAGATGATAATGACGTTGTCCTTGAGGTCGCGGATCACCTCCAGCTCGTACTCCTTCCAACCCAGCACGCTCTCTTCGATCAGGCACTCGTGCACCGGCGAAAGGTCGATCCCGTGCGCCAGAATGCCCGTCATCTCCTCGCGGTTGTATGCGATCCCGCCGCCCGATCCGCCCAGGGTAAAGCTCGGCCGGATTACCACCGGGAAGCCGATCTTCGCGGCAAACGTCAGCCCGTCGCTCACGTTGCCCACCAACTGCGACTTCGGCATCTCCAGGCCGATCCGGTTCATCGCGTCCTTGAAGAGCAGCCGGTCCTCGGCCTTCTTGATCGCCTCCAGCTTGGCCCCGATCAGCTCCACGCCATAGCGTTCCAGCACGCCGGAGTCGGCCAGCTCCACGGCCAGGTTCAGCGCCGTCTGCCCACCCACGGTCGGCAGCAGCGCGAAGATGCCCGCACTCCCTGGCTTGTCATTCTGAGCCGCAGGCGAAGAATCCCCGTATTTTGTGGCGGCGTCGTAACCGCCCAGGTCCATCCTCTCCGTCTCGACACGAATGATCTCTTCGAGATACGTCGCCGTCAGCGGCTCGATGTAAGTTCGGTCGGCGACCTCCGGGTCGGTCATAATCGACGCAGGGTTGGAGTTGACCAGCACGACCTCGTAGCCCTCGGCCTTGAGCGCCTTGCAGGCCTGCGTCCCGGAGTAGTCGAACTCCGCCGACTGCCCAATCACAATCGGCCCCGAGCCGATCACCAATATCTTCGCAATGTCATTCCTGCGTGGCATTCATTATCCTTTTCTTTCAGCCGCCATTGAAATCGAAATCGTCTGATCGCAGTTACAATTATTTGTTCAAAGACACCAATGGTCCTTGAAGGGGCGGGGCTTCAGCCCCGCCGGTACCACTGCAAAAGTTAAGCGGCTTTAGCCGCTGAGGGACTGCATCCATCACCAACGACCCCGCTTGAAAGCCGAGCCGGTAGTCCTCTGGCTTTTCACAGAGTCCAGCTTTCACTGGATTCATTCGAATGTATTCGATATGTCTTTCCCAATCCTGTATGTCTCGAATGCGATGATCGGAAAATCCTTTTTGCCAAACTTCTCCCTGCCATCCCAATTCTTTCTTCACCCTAAAGGAGAATCCGCCCTTGATGTTTTGCATAGCCTTTTCAAGACTCTCCAGCGGCGACAACAATAGATGAATGTGGTCGGGCATCAATACATATGCGTGCAAGAGATATGAAGCACGATAATGCTCCAATACATTCAGAAAAAGCTCAGCCCACCGCTCATGGCGAAAGAATGGTTTACGCTCCGCAGTCTGTGAACTGACGAAGTAGGTTTGCCCGCTCTGCCGCGTTGATTCTCGCGTTGGCTTCACACATTCCCCTCGGGGGCTAAAGCCCAAATCTGTTCTACTCGCTACGGCGCGGCTAAAGCCGCGCCCCTTCAAACCGTGTCCGACTATGAAAACAGCTTTTCTTGGCTATTTGTTCCTCTCAACGCATTGATCTCAGCCAGTCTTTCTTCTAATGGCTTTGAGGGCACCTTATGCGGGCAGATTCCGTTATTGCGTGTTCGGCCAAAATTGCAATTCATGCACATAACCTGGAAGCCAGGAGGAAAGCCTTTGCGCTTTAGCAACGAATAAAGATGGTGGCCACCCCAACCCCAGTTCTTCCCGGTAGGGCTGATTGAACGGCGATGTGCTCCTCCATCAGAGTCAATATGATCGAGAGATAAAAACTCCGGATCAATCTCCCCACAACAGGCACATTTGCAGCCACCATAGTGCTGAAATGCCAGTATCTTGTCACGCAGATGGTCGTGCTTCATCGTTGTTGCCTTATCGGGGAAACTTCGCTTTGGCTTCACAACATTCCCTCGGGGGCTAAAGCCCCAATTTGTTCTGCTCGCTACGGCGCGGCTAAAGCCGCGCCCCTTCAAAACGACTTCATTTCTTCCAATCTTCCATCATCTTGCGGAAGTCGCGGAACAGATAGTGCGAATCGTGCGGCCCGGGGCTTGCCTCGGGGTGGTACTGCACGCTGAACATCGGGTCGGTCTTGTGACGCAGGCCGGCCAGTGTCTGATCGTTCAAATTCGTGTGCGTGCGTTCGACATCGGCGGGAAGGCTCTCGGGATCGACGTTGAAGTTGTGGTTCTGCGCGGTGATCTCCACCTTGCCCGTGCGGTGGTTCAGGATGGGGTGGTTCCCGCCGTGGTGGCCAAACTTCAGCTTGTAGGTCTTGCCGCCCAGCGCGAGGCCGAAGATCTGGTGGCCGAGGCAGATTCCAAAGATCGGCTTCTTGCCCTTCAGTTTGCGCACGGTCGCAATCGCGTAGTCCAGCGGCTCCGGATCGCCGGGGCCGTTGGAGAAGAAGACACCGTCGGGGTTGAGCGCCAGCGCCTCTTCGGCGGTTGTGGTGGCCGGGACCACCGTCACGCGGCAGCCTTCGCGGGTCAACATGCGCAGGATGTTCTGCTTGATGCCGAAGTCGTACGCGACGACATGCAGCAGATCGCCATCGGTCGCGCCGTCGGTCGCAGGCAGATACACATCGCCGGTCTGATTCTTTGGTTCCTTCGCGTCCCACTCGTACGCAACCTTGGTGGTGACGACACTCGCAAGGTCCGTGCCTTCCATCTTGCGGATCGCCCGCGCCTTGGCCACCAGCGCGTCTGCGTCGAGCTTCTCGCCCGACGCGATCACGCCCCGCATTGCGCCATGCTCGCGCAGATGCCGCACCACGGCGCGCGTGTCCACCTCGGCCAGCACGGGAACCCCGCTACGCTCCAGATAGTCGTCGGCCACCTCGGTGGCCCGCCAGTTGGAGCTCATCTCGGAGAACTCGCGCGTCACCAGCCCCTCAATATAAGGCCGCGCGGACTCCGCGTCGCTGGGCGTCGTCCCATAGTTTCCAATGTGGGGATTGGTCAGCACCACGATCTGCCCCGCGTACGAGGGATCGGTGAAGATCTCCTGGTAGCCGGTCAGCGATGTATTGAAGACGACCTCGCCCGCAGCCTCAACCGGCGCGCCGAAGCCCTTGCCGCGAAAGATGCGCCCGTCCTCGAGCGCCAGAATTGCCTGCATTGCCTACTCCTGCGGAATCCCATTAGGAGTGGATTCAATCGATTCTATCAGCATCCGCAGGGGTTGCTCGCATCGCGCGGCCAGTTTTCCACGCATTTTCGCGCGCAGACGCAAAAAAGACCCGGCACACGCAGCCGGGTCTTCTTCCAAACGGGTAGAACAGGGAGAGAGGGAAAAATTACTTCTTGTGGTGGTGGTGATGCGCCCTGTGGTGATGAAAGATAGCGGCATTGGCGGGAACAACCGAGCTGGCCAAAACCGTAAATGCAAAAAGCGCGAGCAGCAGATTGCGGAACATCTTCATGAGTAGAAACCCCTTCACGACTCCAGCCGCCAAATCATCCGAACGATCCGGGAATACATCCAGTTTAACTCTTTTGACGCCGTTTCTTCGCAAGAGTCGCGGCAGGCGCAGAACAGGTTCCTCATTTGATAGCCCCTGCCACGATCCTGCCGTTTTCCGCCGTCTTCCTCTGTTCCCTTAAGGAGTGAAGACCCCCGGTGCTCTGGGGGCCTTACTGAAAGGTAGGAGTGGTCTTGCGGATAGGGGAAGCCGGAACCGTGGGAACTGCTGGCCCGACAAATTACTTGGTACATCCCATAAGACGCAGGGGGTGAGAAATAGTTGCCAAATATTCTTCAAAATGTATTTTTTTAAATAAACATCTTCCAAAAACTGAATATATCAGGGTTGTGCTTACCGTCACAGAAAAGAAAGTTGTTGATTATAAATGCCTTATTAAAAATTATCCAAATTCGGTCCGCTCAGGTGAAGTTCCGGAACGACAAACGCTGTCTCTGTGATTCCGGAGCGATCGCCTCCAGATTTCGTTTTACGGTGTGGTGGGATCCGGTGCGGCGCGTCTCAGCAGGATGCGCACGCCGGTGGAATTGTCGATGGAGAAGGCGGGTGGCGGAGTTGTAGCAGGCGACGTTGGAGAGAAGGCGGGCGGCAGAGGATTGCGAGAATAGAATGTTGGAGGTGAGACACGCGTGACCACGACGGCCGGGAGGAACGAGGCTGTGCCGGGCAGGAGCGATCGCCGGCTGCTGTGGTTTGTGCTGCTCAACATTCTGGCGGCGAACGCAGGCTTCAAGCTGATCGCGCACTTCGTCTTCCATACCGGCGTGGAAGAGATGCGCGTGCGCTATTGGGCTTTCTTCCACTTCCACCAGTTCACCGACTCGTGGACCCCGATGCTTGGCTCGGTGAACTCCTTTCTGGCGCATCCCGGCCTGGCCATCTATCAGGCGAAGCTCTACGACACGCTGATCTATCCGCTGACGTCGGTCCTGCCGCTGCTGTGGATGAAGCAGGCGGGGATGAGCGACACGGCCGTGTTGCACGCGCTGATGATTGCGTCGTGGATTGCCGTGGTCGCGGTGGTGGCGTTGCAGGTGCTGCTTGCGGCGAAGATTGCCGGGCAGTCCGCTCCGCAACACGGCACGCTGGGCTGGCGGGCCGGGGTGGCTACGGCCTTCGCGGCGTTCTTCTTCATGCCCATCACGCTGGCCTTCTCGCTCGGCCAGGCGCAGATCTTTCTCGATCTCTTCTTCACCCTGATGGTCCTNNCTGGCGATGGTGAAGCCGCAGTTTGGCCTGCTGCTTCTGTGGGCGGCCCTGCGCCGGCGCTGGAACGCGCTGGCGGCTGGAGCGCTGACGCTGGCGGTGGGAGGCGCGGTATCGCTTACGGTCTTCGGCCTGCGCAACAACCTGGACTACCTGGGCGTTCTGGCCGGCCTGAGCCGCAAGGCGCAGTCGCACTACGCCAACCAGTCGATCTTCGGCCTGCTGAACCGCGCCATCTTCAACGGCGAAAATCTGCCCTATCATCCATACGTCTATCCGCCGTTCGTGCCCTGGATCTACGCCGTCACACTGGCCACGACCGCCGTGCTGGTACTCGTGGCGCTGATGTATCCATGGCGCGAGCGGGCCGGCGGAATGGCGGACCTGGCGGCCATTGGGGTGGTCTCGGTGGTTGCCACGCCGATGGCCTGGGAGCACCACTACGGCGTGATGCTTCCCGTCTTCGTATGGCTGTGGTTTGCGGTCTACCGGCGCGGGGTGGGCAGCGCGTGGGCGCTGGCGCTGGCCTGGGTGCTGATCGCGGACTTCCTCTCGCCGCTCAACTTCTTCGCCGCGGTCCCCGTCGCCAATCTGCTGCAAAGCTACATGTACTTTGGCGCGCTTCTGCTGCTGGGGCTGCTGCTGCGCGTGCGCACGGCTTCAGAGCCGTAGCCTACGCTCGCCTCGCGGTGCGCGAGGACGGCACGCTGCACGCTGCGCAGAACCAGGGAGGCCGGGCTAGGACGGGTCCTCGGGCGGCGGCTCAACGGCAGGCGGCTCTGCGGCAGGCGGTGCCACGGCGGGCGGTTCCCCAGGCGTCTCCGCGATAATAGGCGGCGCATTGGCAGGCGGAACTGCGGCGGGCGGTTCCTCAGGCGTCTGCTCGACGGCAGATGGCGCAGCGGCAGATGGCGCAGCGGCAGCAGGCGCAGCGGCAGCAGGCGGCCCGTCGTTGATGCGCATGACATGGTCTGCCTGCGGGCCCTTGCTGCCCTCGATAATGTCGAACTCGACCTCATCGCCTTCCTTCAGGCTCTTGTAGCCGTCGCTCTGGATGGAGCTGTAGTGGACGAAGACGTCAGCCCCGCCTTCACGCCCCAGAAAGCCGAAGCCCTTCGCGTTGTTGAACCACTTCACCGTGCCTTTATATTGTGCCAATTTGTCACTCCTTACGTTGGCCCTTAGGTTGGTTGGCTAACAGCCTGGTTGGCTGACCAGCCTGATTGGCTGACCAGCCTGGTTAGCTGACCGACTGACCGACTGACCGACCCAGTACAGTATGACGCAGAACGCGGGTAGATTGGTTTTCCGCGTGCCGGACTGCATCGGCTGCACTCAGATACAGTACCAAACTTCTGCCTCCGCAGCGACGCAATCCGCATGGCAAAGCGCTAAATCTGCCGATCGTCCGGTCGCCTCGGCCTCGCGGCTGCCGATCTCTCGGCTGCCGGGCGGGGTTGTGGCGCCGCTCCTTGCGCCTGGAAAACGGCCCGTGGGGCGCCTGGAAAACGGCCTGCGTGCGACTCTCTGCCGCCTCAGCATGTATCCTGCTTGTGGCTTAACTTCACGCATGAAACGAATCGTCACCGCATCTATTCTGATCCTCGTCGTTGTCGCTCTCATCTTTTTCGGGCAGCTTTGGATGCTGACGCTGGTCGCATGCGCGGTTGCCGAGTTGGCGGCCTACGAGTACCTGCGCCTGGCCAATACCAGCGGAACGCACATCCCCGTCTGGTGGATGATCTTCGGCACGGCCCTTGTCTTTCTCTTCACCCTGCCGCGCTTTCCCAACGAGGCGGAGCTTCCCGCACTCAGCCTGATGGCCCTTCTTCTGCTTGCGTGGTCGGGCTTCCGTGCGCCGCTGGAGCGCGTATTGGCCGACGCCGCGCTCGGCCTCTTCGGTCTGATCTACGTCGCCTACCCGCTGACTCTGGTCCCCATGATCTGGTACCGCGACGACGGCAAGCCGCTCCTCCTCTTCCTGATGGTCTCGGTCTGGGCGGGAGACATCGCCGCGCTCTACGTTGGCCGCCGCTGGGGCCGTCACAAGCTTTCGCGCCTCAGCCCCAACAAGACCTGGGAGGGAACCTTCGCCTCGGTTGGCGGAAGCCTGCTGGCTGGTCTCGCCGTGGTGCTCGCGGGCAATCTGCTCTCCACCTATGAGAGCAACACGATCCTGCACATCGTCGAACCGGTATGGCAGTCGGCTGTGCTGGCGGTAATCATCAACGTGGCCGCGCAACTGGGCGACCTGCTGGAGTCGGCCATCAAGCGCGGCGCGGGCGTCAAGGACTCGGGAACCATACTTCCCGGCCACGGCGGCGTCCTCGACCGCATCGACGCGCTGCTGGTCGCCGCGCCCGTCCTCTGGTGCGTCCTGCTGCTGAAAGACGCCTTCAGCCTCGGTCGCTTCTAGTTATTTCGGCGTTGCTACAATTGAGCGGCAATGAGAAACCTGATCGAGAACGATGCCGGGCTCCCATGTACAGCACCTGATAGTCCTAAATTTGATTACACTGCCGAAGTATTCGACCAGATGCAACGGCTATACGCCATCAACGGATTCAACGATCACCAGATCCATTGCGTCCTGAGATTTGAGTTTGGCCCTGACGCCGAGCTGCTTCGCAAAGCGGTCGCCATCTCGATAGAAACCGTCCCGATCCTGGGGACCCGCTACGTTGATGGCGCAAGACCGCGCTGGACCAGACTCGATCTCAAAGAATACAGCCGAGCTTTCGTCACTACACATTCAGAGATGGAGTTCGAGGAGTTCGTAGCTTCTCGTGTCGATGAGTGCTTTGGACCGCAGATCAGGGTCTGCCTTCTCGACTCGACTCCCTATGCCATCGCGCTCAAGATGAACCACATGGTGTGCGACGCGGCAGGCTTCAAAACATACCTCTACCTCTTATGCCAAATCTATTCCGGATTAATTGCAGATCCGCAATACAAGCCATCAGCAATCAAAGGGGACAGAAGCATCCGTTGTGTGCTCAAACGATTCGGCCTGGGCGTCAAGCTCAAATCTCTTCTCCTGCAAAGCGATGAAAACAACCTCACCGGAGGCGATCAATTCCCTCTCAGTTCAGGCGGTGAAAAACAATCATTTGTCCTGACGCGCAACCTGGGGAGGGAACGAACCGAATCGCTCAAAGATTACGGACGAGCAAGCAACGCCACACTGAATGACATCGTGCTAACGGCCTACTACCGCTGTCTTTTTCGTATCCTCGGCCTCAGTCCCGGAGCCACGTTGCAGATTCCCGTTATGGTAGATATGCGCCGTTACCTCGGGAAAATCGACGAGCCTATGCCACTGACCAACCTCGCCTCAACAGTCATCACTCATCTTGAGTACAGACAGCAAGAGAGCTTCGAGGAGACGCTCCGCAGAGTCAAAGCAACCATGGATGAGAAGAAGGCCAGCAACCTCGGCCTGAACGCCTTCGTCAAACTCAGCTTAATCTACCGGATCTTCGGCGACAGAATCGCCAATCGACTGTTGCGGTCGCGACTGACGCACCCGCTACTCGGCATGACCAACGTGGGAGTACTGGATTCGTCCCAGCTCTCCTTTGGCAATCTTCGCCCATGCGATGCCTTTCTGTGCGGCTCCATCAAATACAAGCCATACTTCCAGCTCGCCATCAGTTCGTTCCAAAGCGAACTCACACTCAGCGTCAATCTTTGCGGAAGCGCCAGCGACCAAGATCAAATCCGCACCTTCTTCGACGAGATAGATTCGGAGTTGCCCAGATGAGGTATGCGACAAACCCTCTCGATCTGCGAAAATAGAACTGTGAAGAAGATTGCCATCCTCGGCTCGACCGGCTCCATCGGCCAGAGCACCCTCTCCATCTGCGAATCCTTCCCCGAGCGTTACGATGTGGTCTCGCTGGCCGCTGGGCGCAACATCGACGTGGCCTTCGCCCAATGCGTGCGCTGGCGTCCGCGCGTCGTCTCGCTGGCCAGCGAAGAACTCGCCTCTGCCCTCGCCAAGCGTCTGCGCGAGGCCGGCCTCAACGACACCGAAGTGCTCCACGGAACCAAGGGAACGGTCCGCGTTGCAACGCTGCACGAGGTGGACTTCGTCGTTTCGGCGATCGTCGGCGTCGCGGGGCTGGAAGCCACCTACGCGGCTGTTTGCGCTGGAAAAACAATTGGCTTGGCGAATAAGGAATGCCTCGTCGCGGCGGGCGAACTCATCCTCGCCGCCGCGCGCAAGCACAACGTCGCGCTGCTTCCCATCGACTCCGAGCACAACGCCGTCCACCAGTGCCTGCGCGGCGGCCAGCCCACCGAGGTCCGTCAGATCTGGCTGACGGCATCGGGCGGGCCGTTCCGCAACACTCCCGCCGCCGACTTCGAGCACATCACGCCCGCGCAGGCCCTCAAGCATCCGACGTGGGTGATGGGACGGCGCATCACCATCGACTCGGCCACCATGATGAACAAGGGCTTCGAGATCATCGAGGCCTGCCGCCTCTTCAACCTGCCTCCCGCCAAAATCCGGGTGACGATCCATCCCCAGTCCACCGTTCACTCACTGGTCGAGTTCATCGACGGCTCCATCCTTGCGCAGATCTCCGTCACCGACATGCGCCTGCCCATTCTTTACGCGCTGGCTTATCCCGAGCGCGTTGACGCCCAGCTTGCAGCTCCGGCTCTCACCTTCGATCTGGCCGCGCTCAGCCAGCTCGACTTCGCCCAGCCCGCCCCGGCCCGCTTCCCGTGCCTGCGTCTGGCCTACGAGGCCGCGGAATCCGGCCCCTCCGCCTGCATCGCCCTCAACGCCGCCGACGAGATCGCCGTCGCCGCGTTCCTCGATGGCCGAATTCCCTTCATGGGCATCCCGCGTACAATCGAGCAGGTGCTGAAGCAAACGCCCGCCCACGCTCCCGCGTCTATTAAAGACGTGCTTGCGGCGGACGAGGCAGCCAGGGCCTGCGCGCGCCAGGTCATCGCCAAAGCCGCGCGTTAGCTCTCCACGCCATACAATCTTCTTCCGAGGTAAACGCACTTGTCTCTCGCTTTTCTTGCCGCTGTTGTTGAACTGCTCATAGTCCTCGGCCTCATGGTTCTGGTGCATGAGTTCGGCCACTTCGTCGTGGCCAAGGCCTGCGGCGTGCGTGTGGAAACCTTCGCCATCGGCTTCGGCAAGCGCGTCGTCGGCATCCGTCGCGGCGGCACGGAATACCAGATCAACGCGCTCCCTCTGGGCGGATACGTCAAGATGGCTGGCGAGATTCCCGGCGAAGAGGTCTCGAACGATCCCGGCGAGCTGAACAACCATCCCCGCTGGCAGCGCATGTTGATCGCCCTCGCCGGCCCGTTCTCCAACTTCGTCCTCGCCTTCGTCCTGATGGCCGGCGTCTACATGGTGCACAACGAGGTTGGCGAATACCTCTCCAGTTCCGCTGCCACCGACTACATCTCGCAGGGAACTCCCGCCGCCAGGACAGGCATCCAAACCGGCGACACCATCGTGCGTTTTGACAATATCGAAGACCCCACATGGGACGACGTGCTGAACCACTGCATGCTCAACCTCAACCAGACGGTTCCATTCTCCTATACGCACAATGGTCAACGCGTCAACACAACCTTCTTCGTCGATTCCAAGGGTGCAACCCCCGACGACTTCTCTCCCGAATCGCTGATCGTCCTTGGTTTCGTTGCGAAGGAGCAGCCCACTCCAGTCAAGGTCTCGTCGCTGATGCCCGGCAGCCCGGCGGAGCGCGCGGGACTCCAGCCCGGCGACCAGATTGAGCGCATCGACGCGCTTGCTCTCCACTCCGTCTCCACGCTGCTTGCCTACATGCAGGACCAGAAGGGCGCGCCCGCCGTGCTGGTGGTGTTGCGCAACGGCCAGCCCCTGACGATGCCCATCACCCCGGAGCTGATCGATGCTGGCGGATCGAAGGCCTATCGCCTCGGTTTCAGCCCCGTCCCTCCGCCGGTCAAGGTGGAGAAGCTCTCCTTCGCCAAGTCCATCGCTGCCTCGTGGAAGTTCACCAAAGTCAACTCCATGCTGATCAAGGACGTGGTCAAGGGCATGTTCGTGGGCCACGTTTCTGTGCGCAGCCTCTCGGGGCCCATCGGCATCGGCCAGGTGGTGCATGAGGCCGCGGAGGCGCCGGGCTGGACGCCGTTGATCGGCACCATGTCGATGATCTCCATCAATTTGGGCATGGTCAATCTGCTGCCGTTCCCCATCCTCGATGGCGGCATGATCTTCCTGCTGCTGATCGAGGGCATCTTCCGCCGCGACCTTCCCATGCAGGCCAAGGAGTACATCTACCAGGCCGCCTTCGTCTGCATCCTGATGTTCGCCGCCTTCATCATTTGCAACGACATCATCAAGCTGCATCTGCCCATTCTCTCCAGGCTCAAGTTGTAGCCTGCTTCACTGGCGTAGTAGCCCCATTCACTGGCGATGGCCGTCGCCACGGGCCCTGCTCGTTTCCGCTTCCAACCGTGAAAGAATAGAGCCATGAGTTTGTTCAGTTCGGTCTACCGAGAGAGGAACGCAGAGGTCCGCGCCACGCTGGACTCTGTCCGCTGCCCCTCGCCGAAGCGTGTCGAAGAGATTCTGGCGCACAGCGAGTCCTCCGCACCACTCAGCCTCGCCGACCTTGCTGAGTTGCTTCAGATCGGCACAACCGCAAGCGCCGATTCAGACGCTCAGTTCGATCTGCTCCGCGCGCACACTCGCCGCCTCTGGCGCGCGCCCAGCGGAAACAGCCTTCGTTACGTCTCCCCCATCTACGTCTCCAGCTACTGCGTGGATGCCTGCCCCTACTGCAACTTCTCCGCGCGGCGCTTGGACACGGCGCGCTATCGCCTCTCGCTCGCCGAGCTGGACCGCGAGATCGCCTCCGTCCTGGCGCGCGACGCACGCGTCGTCGAGCTGGTCTACGCCACCGACCCGGAGTACGACACAGACCTGCTCGTCCGCGACGTCTCCCGCGCCGTCCGCGCCGTCGAGAACCTCCAGGGCGGCGGCGTCCTGCTCTGCACCGAGTACCTCTCCAGCCACGCCTACGAGGCGCTGGCCGACGCCGGTTTGCGCGGCATTGTCCAGTGGGACGAGACGCTCGACGAGCAAGCCTACGCCCGCTGGCACTCCGCCAGTCCGCGCAAGGCGGACTTCCACACCCGCATGGACAACCACGACCGCGCGCTGGCCGCCGGCCTCGAAGTCGCCTCTGGAGCGCTCTTCGGCCTGGCCGACTTCCGCTACGACGCGCTGATGCAGGTGGCCCGCGCGCGCTACTTTGCAGAAGCATACGGACGCAGCCCCTTCGTCATGGGAACCGCGCGCCTCAAGCCCATCGGGGGCAGGGAACTGCACCTCGAGACCACCGTCAGCGACCGCGCGCACGAGACCGCCCTCATGGTCTACAAACTCGCCCTGCCGCAGGTCGGACGCTGGCTGCAGACCCGCGAGACATTCGAGATGAATCTGCGCAACCTGCTCGACGGCGACGTCTTTACCTACTCCTGCGGCGATGTGCAGCCCGGCGGATACACCCAGATCAACACCACCTCGGTGGCAGGCGCGCAGTTCGGCGTCAACGAGCTGGAGCGAGACTACGTCGACCGCGAGTTGGCCACCCAGGGCTTCCACATCGACTACGGTTGGATCTCCCCCGCCAAAGCCCGAGTCCTCGCCGTCCGCTAATTCTCTGCGCAGCACCTCTTGAGTTTGTCATTCCGCAGCGCATCCGGGGTCCCCGGCGAGCGGTCTTTGCTCGCTGGGGTGGAGCAGCGGAGGAATCTGCTTCTGCCGTTGCCTGTTCTCCCGGTCGACGAACCCCGCCCTACCCCCGCGCCCGCAGCAACGCCGCAATCTCCACCGCGGCCTTCCTTGCGTCGTCCACCTTGTCCGGTGAGAAGCTCACCGCGCCCACTCTCGCGTGTCCGCCGCCGCCATATCGCTCGCAGATCTCCGCAATGTTCGCCAGCTTCGCGGCCGGAAGCTTTGTCCACGGACTGGTTCCCACCGCGACCTTCGTCCGGAAGCTCGACCGGCTAAGCCCCACGTTGTACACCGCCGCCGGGTGCAGATAGTACGGGATGAACTTGCTGTATCCCTCGGTCAACTTGTCCGTAATGTCGAATGTAACCACACCGCGCGTGAGCGTCGTCCGCTCCCTCAGCAGCTCGATCCCCGCCAGGTGCCGCTCCATCAGCGGGGCAAGCTCGGCCTGGATGAACGGCTGGTCGAGCACCTGCTGCAAGCTCATCTCGGTCAGCAGGGGAATCACGCGTGGCACAAAGCCCTCGCCGGAGCTTTCGATCACCATAGTCAGCTTCATCGCCGGCGCGTCCATCTCCACCGCCGATTGCGCGCTCTCGTACTTCGCTCCGTCGATGATGTTCGCCCAATGGATCAGCTCCGCCAGCGGCTTGGTGTCGAAGCCGAACTTGTCGCGCGCCACATCCGCAATCAGGCTGGTGCAGGAGATGTACGCCGGATCGTAAAACTTTCCGCCATCGCTCGGCTTGCGCACCGCCATCACCTTGGCCGAGTTGGCCTGCGCCTGCCACGCCAGAAAATCGTGCCGGTCTTCCGCCGTCAGAAACGCGCTCTGGTGATGGTCGAACCACCAAGTCACCCTGGGCGAGGAGGAGTACTTGAAGTCCACAATCGCATTCTCGCCCGCGACGAACGCCGACTCATCGACGAGCGACCCCGCCGCGCTGTGCATCAGCCCGTGGTAGCTGAACTCCGCCTCCCCGATGCACTCGCGGTGAAAGCGCGTGAACAGCGACGCCGAGCATGCGCCATCGAAGCAGTGATCGTGATAAAAAACGCGGCAGTTCAAGCGAAACCCCTCCGTACAAAACTCCATCTTCGCCTCCGCGCCGGCGCTCCAGCGCGACAATAGGCCATTGCGATGCGAAGCTCTAGGATTGTCGTCGCGCGCCGTTGTGTCAAGCGATCCGCCTGGTTGGATACACTCGAAGGTGAGATGAATCTGTCTGCGCACGATCAATCCGGTCCGCCAGAGCAACCAGAAGTCGCAGTCAGCGACACCGCCCATCCGGCCCCGCCGCAGCGCCGCTTCACGCTCTCCTATATTTTCTTTGGCTCCGACGGTCTGCGCGCGGGCTGGGGAATCCTCCTCTTTTATGTTCTTCGCCTGCTCCTTCTCTTCTACTGCGCATTTCCCTTCTTCAAGGTGATCTTTCCGTGGATCTCCGGCGCAGCCTCGTTCAGCAGGCCGAGCCGGATGCTGGCATACGAAGGCATGGGGGTGATCGCGGTCGCTCTCGCCACCTGGCTGATGGCGAAGATCGAGCGCCGCCCAACCTCCGTCTTCGGACTGGGCGGCACGCACCGCTTGCGCAACTTCCTCTCCGGACTCGCCTGGGGAGTCGCGATGCTCTCGCTTCTGGTCTTCACTCTGCGCGCCTGCGGCCTGCTGGTCTTCGACGCGCGCCAGCTCTTCGGCGCCAGCGCGCTTCGCTTCGGCGCGGTCTGGCTCTCCGGCTTCCTTCTGGTCGGCCTCTTTGAGGAGACCTTCTTCCGTGGCTACCTACAGTTCACCCTCGCGCGCGGCATCAACGGAATGTACGACTGGCTCCGTTCCTTCGCCGCGCACGCGACAGAGTGCAGCGCATCCGGCTGCAACCAGACTGCTCCGCGCGCGAGCGGCTTGCGAACGACAACTCAGTCCGCGCTCGGTTTTTGGACCGCGGCCCTGCTGCTCTCCTTCTACTTCGGCCTCGGCCACCGCTCCAACGCGGGCGAGTCGCCCATCGGCCTCNNTGGGCGCAGTCCTTCCTCTACGGCGTTGCAGACAGCGGCCTCATAATCCGGGGCCATCTCTTCAGCACCCATCCCGTGGGCCGCCCGATCTTCTCCGGCGGACTCACCGGGCCGGAGGGAAGCCTCTTCATCCTGCCCATTGTTGGCCTGACCGCCGCTATCATCGTCCTCACGCTGCCCCGCGTCCATCACGAAGGCCCGCCTGCATCCGCGAACACGCGAACCACCGCAGGATTAGACTTGCCATAAGCCATGAGCAGCGACGATCCAAACTCCAGCCAGACCACCCCCTCCGCCAATCCCAGCAAGGCCGAACTGCGCTACCGGGGATTCGTGCGCCAGGTGGAAGGCAGCAGCGCAGCAGACCCCGCGCCGGATCGTCCCGCCGCACCAGCCGCCGCGCTCGCACCCCCGCCCACTCCTTCTCGCTGGGGCCGCCGGCTGCGCCTCTTCGCCCTCTTTCTTCTGCTCCTCGCCGGTCTCGCCGCCGCGGCTCTCTTCACCGGACGCCACTTCATCCGTAATGCAATGCGCCAGAACCTGCCGCAGCTCGATGGCTCGCTCGCCGTCTACGGCCTTGCCGCGCCGGTCACGGTTGCCCGCGACGCGCGCGGCGTGCCCCACATCCACGCCGCCTCCATGGACGACCTCGTCTTCGCGCAGGGCTACGTCACCGCACAGGACCGCCTGTGGCAGATGGACCTGCTGCGCCGCCACGCCGCCGGCCAGCTTGCCGCCATTCTTGGCCGCCCCATGTTGCAGCACGACCGCCTGCAGCGCACCCTGCAACTGCGCGCCGCCGCCGACCGCGCCATCGCCGTCCTGCCCGCCGACCAGCTCCACTGGCTCGATCTCTACGCGCGCGGCGTGAACGCATCCATCGCCGCCCAGCGCGGCCACCTACCCATCGAGTTCCGTCTGCTCGCCTACCAGCCCGCCCCGTGGACGCCGCGCGACTCCATCCTGGTCGAGCTCGCCCTCTTTCAGGACCTCACCACCGGCTTCCCGCAGAAGCTCGCGCGCGAGGCCCTCGCCGCCCATCTCTCGCCGGAGCTGATCGCCGACCTCTACCCCACCGGATCCTGGCGCGACCACTACCCTGGCCAGCCCATGCCCGACGTCTCCGCGCCCCAGCCTGAGTTCAACGACATTCCCCTCGACGAGTCGCAATCGCGCCTCCACCGGCCCTCCCATCCAACCGAAGAATCGGGTGCCCCATCCATTTCGCCGGGTGCCCCATCCATTTCGCGCTTTTTGCGGAATGGGTGGGATTCAGCCTCCACAATCTCTCCATCCGACCTTCTCTCTCTCAATCAGACCCTCGCCCTCTTCCATGCTCCCTGCTCCACTTGCGTCGCCGGCTCCAACGCCTGGACCGTCTCCGGCTCCCGCACCGCCTCGGGCAAGCCGCTGCTCTCGAATGACATGCACCTCTCGCTCGCCGCGCCCGAGCTCTGGTACGAGGCAGACCTGCAAGCCACGAACCCCGCACCGCAGCCCGGCTTCCACGCCGCCGGAGTGACCCTCCCCGGCACGCCCTTCGTCATCGCTGGCCACAACGACCACGTCGCCTGGGGATTCACCAACCTCGGCGCCGATGTGCAGGACCTCATCATCGAGCATACCCGCGGCACCTCCTCCGGCGCCGAGTACCAGGCCCCCTCCGGCGGATGGCTCCCCGTCCGCTACCAGACCGAGGTCATCCAGGTTCGAGGCAGCACAGACGTCATCCTCGACGTCCCCCTCACCCGCCACGGAGACATCGACACTCCCATCGTATCCAGCGTTTTTCCCACCGAACGTCGCTCCCTCAGTCTCCTTTGGACCATCTACGACCCCGCCAACCTCACCGCGCCCTTCTTCGCCGTCGACTCGGCCTCCGACTGGCCCTCCATGCTCGCTGCCTTCGCCGCCTGGGGAGGCCCCGCGCAGAACCTCATTTACGCCGACGACCAGGGCCACATCGCATACCACGCCCTGGGCCGAATCCCCATTCGCGGAGACGCCGCCAATCCCAGTCCGCTCTCGCCCGTCCCCACCGACGCCACCGCGCCCGACGCTGCCGCGCACGAGTGGGCAGGCTACATCCCCTTCGACCAGCTTCCCCAGACCTTCGACCCCGCGGACGGCGTCCTCGCCACAGCCAATGCCCGCGTCACCCCCGACGGCTACCGCTTCCCCATCACGCTGAACTGGATGGCCCCCTACCGCACCGAGCGCATCTACAAAATTCTGGAAGCCAGTCCCGTAAAACTCTCTGAACTCAGCCCAGGAATATCGGCCAGCCCAGGAATATCAGCCAGCCCAGGGAAAGATTCATCCGCAGCCCTGCCCGGCGAGACGCTGGCTCCCAGCCGCCCGCTCACCCCGGCTGACATGCTCACCCTGCAAAATGACGTCACCTCCGAGCCGGACCTCATCCTCGCCCAGCGCCTCGCCTACTCCATCGACCACGCCATCGGCCCGTTGAAGAACGACCCCACGCTGCACCAGGCCGCCGACATCCTGCGCAAGTGGAATGGCAGCGTAGACGCCAACGCCAGCGCGCCTGCCATCGTCAACGCCGCCCGCGCCGCCCTCTGGCCCATGCTGCTCATCCCCAAACTCGCCCCCGAGGCCGCCGCGCCGCTCGCGCAGGGCACAGCCCTCCCCAAAGTCAAAAACCTGCGCGCCGACGCAGCCCAGGCCGCCAACCTCTGGCAGCTCTACACCTGGGGCGAGCGCTCCAGCGTCGAGGAGCAACTCATCACCCACACGCCCGCCCGCTGGCTCCCCTCCGGCTTCGCCACGTGGGACGACTTCCTCGCCGCCGTCGTGGCCCGCGGCCTGCGCCAAGCCCACGCCCCACGCAACCTCGCCACATGGCAGCAGGGAAGCGCCTTCCCGCTCCAGATCGACCACCCCATCTTCTCCCACGCAACCCTGCTGGCCCGCCTCCTGCTCGGCGTACCCACCGGAACCGGCCCGCAGTCCAATAGTGGCGACAGCACAACGGTCAAGCAGATTGGCCAAGCCTTCGGCCCCTCCGAACGATTCACCGCCGACCTCAGCGACCCCGACCGCACCACCCTCAACCTCGCCCTCGGCCAGTCCGGCAACCCCGCCAGTCCACACTACATGGACCAATTTCAATCCTGGCTGCGCGGCACCACTTACCCGCTCCCCTTCACCCCCGCCGCCATCCAGCCCACCATCGCCCACACCCTCATCCTCACCCCTCGCTGATCTCCATAAGTCGTCATTCTGGCGAAGCAACTAAGGTCGTCATTCTGGCGAAGCCAGAATCTCCGTATTGGCCGTTGCTCTTGCCGTTGTCTGTTCTTGCTTCTCACTGACCACTGACCACTGACCACTGTTGCTTCCTCCGGCCCTCCCCACCAACGCCGCAAATCCCCCCGTCTCCGCCGAATAGCCCAGCAGCTCGCCCGCATCCATGTCGAAGTACCACCCATCGAGCGTCAGCGTCCCCGCGTCCACCCGCTCCCTCACCCACGGAAACGTCCGCAGGTTCTCCAGCGACAGCGCAATCGCACCCTGCTCGCAGGCCTTCCGCTGCACCGCGCGGCTCTCGCCCGCCATCTCCCGCAGCACCCGCTCCCGCGCCGCCCGCGCAATGCTCACCCACGCGCCGATAAACTCAAACCTGCTCTCCGTCACGCCCTCGCCGTCCATCAGCGCGCCAATCCCGCCGCAGCCGGAGTGCCCCAGAACGATGATCCGTTCCACGTTCAGACCCTTCACCGCGAACTCGATGTCGGCGCGTATGCCCGGCAGCTCCGCGCTGTCGCTGTACGGAGGAACAAGGTTCGCCACGTTGCGCACTACAAAAATATCTCCCGGCCCCGCGCCCAGCAACATCCCAGGATCGGCACGCGAGTCGCAGCACGAGATCACCAGCGCCCGCGGGCTCTGCCCCTGCCGCAGCCGCTCGAAGACGCTCTCGTCGCCGCTATTGAAATACCGCTCCCGGAACCGCTCGAACCCCGCCAGAAACGCCGCAATCTCCGCCATACCACCCCCATCGCAACCCGCTGAAATCTGCCGCCACGCCCTCTCCCAATAGCATCGCACGAATCCCCTCCGCCGCCCCACCCCCAACTCCGTCAGCAGCCCCACGCGTCGTCATTCTGGCGCAAAGCCGGGGTTCCCGGCCAGCTTGCTGGCTGGGGTGGAAGCCAGAATCTACGTTTTGGCCCCTGCCGTTGCCTGTTCTTTTGCTTGTCATTCCGCAGCGCAGCGGAGAAATCTGCTTCTGCCCTTGGCTGGCCCACTCACCGTTTTTTTGAACACGCAAAGAGTCCGTGCCCCATTCATCTCGCACTTGTCTCATGCGATGAGTGGGTCTACCACCAACCCCTCCCGCTCCCGATAGATTTTTTCCGCGAATTTCCCCGTAAAATCGCGTGTCAAGCCCCTGCGCACCCTGAAAATCCCCTAACCCATACCGCATCAATCACTTCCCTCCAAAAAATAGTTGGCATAGTAGTTATGCTCGAAGTCGTATAATTAAAGCAGTAGTAAACAAACAGACCCAGCCAATCCGCTGGGTCTTCGCATTTAACGCACCTTCAATAAACCGTTGCGAATCGACGCATTACCAGGAAGCAAAATAGAATGAACACGTTACAAACTCAACCCGTTGAAGCCCAATTTTCATCCCTAACCCGAATGTCTCCAATACTTTACCAGTAACCCGTCAGAAATGAATACTCTGGCGACCAGCACACCACTCAATCGCATGATTCCATTCCACTTACTCCCAAAGTACCCCTGGGGGGAGGGGGGGTGGGCGAAAACGAACAAATAGCGATTAAATAGCGAACAAAAGGCATTTTGCCGCAACTCAACAACTCCACTGATCCATTTCGACCGCATCATTTATGATCGAAGCCGATGAATTCCAACGTTCAATCCCTGCTCGCCTCCGGTGCCAAGATCGCCGACGCCGCGCTCGAACGCCTTCTGCCCTCGACCGAGACGCTGCCTGTCTCCATCCACCGCGCCATGCGCCACAGCGTCTTTGCCGGCGGAAAGCGGCTGCGCCCGGTCCTCTGCATGGAGGCCGCGCGCATGGTCGCTGGAACCGGAGAGTTGCCGGATGGCATCGACTCGCTTGGCGCCGCGCTGGAGATGCTGCACACCTACTCGCTGATCCACGACGATCTGCCCGCGCTGGATAACGACGATCTGCGCCGAGGCCATCCCACATGCCACGTCGCATTCGGCGAGGCCATCGCGATCCTGGCCGGCGACGCGCTGCAGACGCTCGCCTTCCAGACCATCGCCCAGCTTCCCGCGCCCGCCGATGCCGTGGTGCGGATTCTGCGCGAGGTCTCGGTCGCTGTCGGCACGGGAGTTGGACGAGCGGGTGGTATCGACACCGGTATTCCACCGGGCGTACTTCCACCGGGAATGATCGGCGGACAGGTGGTAGACATCGAGTCCGAGGGTGTTGCGCCAACGGTCGCACTCGTCGAGACCATCCACCGCGCCAAGACCGGTGCGCTGCTCACCACCAGCATCGTCAGCGGCGGACTCTACGGACTGGCCACAAATCCGGGTGCCGCACATCTCGATTCCGAGATGTGGGTCTCGACCATCGCGGCTCTGCGCACCTTTGGCGAAAAGATCGGCCTCGCCTTCCAGATCGTCGACGACATCCTCGACATGACGCAGTCTTCCGAGGAGCTTGGCAAGACCGCCGGCAAGGACGCGGCCAGCATCAAGGCCACCTGGCCCGCCGTCTACGGAATCGAGCAGTCGCGCACGGACGCCGACCGGCTCATCAAAGAAGCCTTCGCCGCCGTCGAGCCCTTCGCAGTTGCCGCGGACCCGCTCAAGTCGCTGGCGCAGTACCTCACCACGCGCACGCACTAGCCTGCATTATTCGTG
>PLOT01000193.1 GCA_003142215.1 Granulicella sp.
CAAGTGGAGCATAACTACTATGCCAACTATTTTTCGTAGGGAAGTGATTGATGGAGTGGGAGTTAGGAAAATTTTTTGGCGTCGAGGGGCTTGACATGCGGATTTGCTGGGGTTTTTGAGGGTGGGCGACGGCGATTTTTTTGTTTCGGCTATGAGCTGTGGGCTATGAGCTATGGGCGGGAGTTGTTGGGGAGAAAGGGGTGAAGGGTTGGGGGGACCGAGCTTCGTCGGGATCCTTCGCGCTCGAAAGACGCACTCAGGATGACAGCGTAAAACAAACAACGGAGGAGAACAGGCAACGGCAAGGGCAAGGGTCAATACAGAGATTCTGGCTGCGCCAGAATGACGACTCGGGGAGTGTTCGGTCCGCCGCGCTATGGGACACGCAGCGGGCGGAAGCCATCCACCGGGAAGAGGCCCGTGGGATAGCCCTCCGACGAATGCTGCCGGCGCAGGGCGTAGCGGAAGAAGAAGCCGCCCGAGACGGCGTTGTAGTTGTCCGTGTTGTTGGCGGAGACGAAGCCGCCCAGATACCAGTGCTCGCCGAAGCGGTAGGAGACCTCGGAGTTGATGGCGTAGTTGAGTTTGGTATCGACGCCGACTGGAGATTCTCCGCAGGTATGCGCGGCAAGCTGTGCCAGGGTGCATCCGAGGGTGCCTTGCAGATTGGCCTGCAGCCCGGCATCGAGGGGATAGAAGTACTGCCAGTCCTGCTGGAAGGTCTGCACCCCGAAGGCCCCCGATAGAAGGTAGTGGAAGTTGGACTTGTAGGCCCCGTTGAAGGTGACCGGCACGGCGGCGAGGAAGTAGGAGTCGGGGCTGAAGTAGCCTCCCTGACCCCAGGAGAGGCCAACCTCGTCGTAGTGGTAGTGCATGCCGAAGAGCGCGCCTCCCACGGTGAGGCTCCCGGCTGAGGGCCAGTTCTTCACGCGCAGGTAAGCGCCCATCGCGCCCTCCACCTTGGAGTTGTTGAGCACATGGTAGCCGTGCAGGATGCCGCCGTCCGCGGAGAAGTAGAAGCCCGAGCCGCCGCTGCCGAGATCGATGCGCGCGCCGCCCGTACTGGAGACGACGCCGCCCCAGCCTTTGCCGATGTAGAGCGGTGTGATGGTCGCGGGATCGCGCAGCCCGGCGTAGGAGAGCTGCGTGTCCTTCACCGGGTCGCGGTCTGCGAAGAGCGTGAAGTGGCCGCCAAAGAGACGCCAACTGACGTGCCCCGTAATGTTCTGGATGAGAAAGTTGGATGGCGTGTAGCCGGCGGCGAGGCCAAGGTTCCCGGTCGTCAACTGCAACTCGCCGCCCACCCCGCTGGAAAACTGCTGGGCCGGCGGGTTTGCACTGTTGGCTGGCATGGTGCCCAGGTAGGGAACATTGCTGCCCGTGAACGAGGAGGTGTTGAGCACTCCGGAGTTGAGAAACACAGGGCGCGCAACCGCGGTGAGCCGTACCGAACGCCCAAGCACGGTGGAGACTTCGCCGGTTGCTTCGACATCGGTGAGTTGGTCGAGGCCCGGGGTACCGCTGCGGTACCGCCCGATCGGCGTGACGCCCCACCAGCCGCTGTACGAACCCTCCAGCGACTCCAGTTCGCTCTCGGCCTGCTGCCTCGGGGTCATGGGAAGCGGGGCCTGCGCCTCATAAAAACCGCCAAGCGGCGGAACATTGCGCGCCATGACTTCCGCATCCGTGGGCAGCGGAGGCAGCGGATACGGCGGGCCGATGAGCGGATAGGGCTGGCCGCCGAGCGGCTGGCCGGCGCCAGGGGAACTCATCGCCGGAAGAGTTGCGGCGGGCGGGATTGGCTCAGGCAGGGACGAGAGCGTCTTGACCGCGGCGCGTGGAGCAGGAGCAGAAGTGCGGGCCGGAACGCGCGCAGGCGTGCTGCGAACAACGGCGCGGCGTGGTGCGTTGGACGAGGGGCCCGTCGAACGGGCAGCAGGTGCGGGCGCAGGAGCTACGCGCGGCTGAGGATACTGCTGAGCGCCGGTGTCGGGAATGTAGAGGGGCTGGCCCGTTGACGGCCTGAGCGGCTGGGCCACCAGCGGGCCGCTCTGGTTCTGCGCCAGAAGCTGTGGCGAAGTGTACTGCGCGTTCTCCTCGGTGGCCGCGATCGAGTCCTCGGGTGGAGGATTGCTCTGCCCGGTCCTGGCCGTGCCGGTGTCCGACTGATGGCGGCGAATCTCGGCGGCCTGCGCTGCGGCGATGTCGGGGTGGGAGGAGACAGTCTGCACGGCGCGAGCGTTGGGGACGTAGCGCGCTGTGGGAAGAACGTCCGTCACATCCACCTGAGTGAGTGCCGGATGCGGCGTGCTGTCGCCAAGCTGGACCGCGACGACGGCGGAGGGCATCGCAGCTCCGGCGAGTGCATCCCATTGCGGCGTCTGAGTTTCGAGTTGGGGCGACGGCTGGGGCGCGAACTCCGGAGCAGGCTGCGCTGCGATCCCGGTTGCAGTCCCGGACTCGCCCAGCACACGAGAGATTGCATCGCGCACCCTCGATGCAACCTCTGCCTGGCTGGGCAGGTTGTACGCACCCTGGTCCAGGCGGGACTGCGGCGCATTCTCCATCGGCTTNNGGGATTGGGACTGGTCATATAGGGCGGCACAACGCCGGACGGGCCGCTATTCGGCAGGCTATTCGGCGCCGATGGGGTCTGGCCGTTCGGCAACGCATAGAAATACCCGTAGCTGGGCAGATAGGGCTGGGTCTGCTCGCCGGGCAGGCTGCCTGTGTTCCCTGGAGCCAGCAGGATGGAGAGGTCCTGCGCCTGCTGCGCGCTGGGCAGGCGCGAAGCCACGGTGGGAGCGGGGAGGCGGAGCTGCGCCGCAAGCTCCGCGCCGGGGTCAACTGGCGGCATGGCCTTCAGCGACGCGCGATAGTAGTCGATGGCCTTCGCCGTATCTCCACGCGCCTGCTCGAAGCGCGCCCCGAGAATCAGGATGCGCGGGTCGTTGGGGTATGCGGCCAGCGCGTAGTGCAGCCAGGTTTCGGCGACCTTGTTCTCGGCCGCCTCCAGTGCGGCGCCCACCGCCGCCTCGTAGTCCTCGACACTGGCCGAGGACAGGTTCTGCGCCTTGTAGATAAGCACGGCCTGCTCCGGCTGGCCGGCGCGCGCATATCCGTTGGCCAGCGTTTTGAGCACCGCCGGATTGTCCGGGAAGGCACGCGCCGCCGCGTTCAGAATTGCAAGTGCGCGCCGCGAGTTCCCTGCCGCGGCGGTCTGGTTGGCGCGCCGCACCGCCCAGTTGGTCCAGATCGCCTGCACGGTCCGGCTCTGTTCCTGGCTGAGGTCGGGCCGTCCGCCCAGGTTCATCAACTGGCGATACAGGCCCGATTCGTCCTGGCTGTTGTAAAGCAGCCATGCGTTCTGAATGTCAACGTCGGCGGGCGGAGCGGTGTGCTGCGCCGCATAATACTGCTGCACGCGGTTAAGCAGCGCCAGCGCCTGCCGCGATTGGCCGAGCGCCTGGTAGACCGAGCCCATGGTCTGCAGGTAGTTCACGCTGCTCTCCAACTGCGCGCGCACAGCGGCGGGAATCTGTTGCTCCTGCGCGGCCGCCTCCTTGTCGCTGCCTGCCGCATGCAGCGACAAGATAAGCGCGGCCCACGCATCCACGCGGTTGGGATCGCCGGTCAGCAACTGCTGGTAGATCGGCGTGGCCAGCTTGGGCTCTGCGCGCTCCATGTACAGGCCCGCAAGCTGCATCTCGATCCCCACGGACGGCTTCTGTCCCGCGCCGGTCTGCTCCGCAACTGCCTTCTCCAGCAGGTCCTGAGCTACATCCAGCTTCTTCTCCGCCTGGTAGATGGCAGCCACGGTAGCCTCAAAGCCCGGGTCGCGCATCACCGCCGCATAGCTCGACGGAGGCATTCCCTCGACCGTTGCCAGCGCCTCCCGATCATGGCCCATCCCGTGCTGCACCCGCGTCAGCCCCTGCCACGCCGCCGTGTTCCCGTGGTCCAGCGCGAGCACCTGGGAGTAGAGCGTGGCCGCCTGCTCCAAGTGGTTGGAGGCCAGCAAAATGTTCGCCAGTTGGATCTGCGTGTCGCCCTTCAGCTTCTTCGCATCCGTGGCGAAGGGCAGTTGCAGTGCGGCTTCCAGAGTCTTCTGCGCGTCTGCATCGCGGCCCACCGCGGAGTAGCTGGTAGCCAGTGCGCGCAGGTACGCGGGATCGCGCATCAACTGGGCATGCACCGCCGCCGGGACGCGCTTGTCGGTGGCCAAAGCCAGCGGCGCGTTGGCCGCCGCAACCTGCGCCAGAAAGAGTCCGCGCCAGCCATCGACGGACGCTGAGTTCGCCTGCACCGCGCGCTCGTAAAACGGGGCCGCCGATCCCGGCTGACGGGCCTTATCCAGCGTTCCAGCCAGCGCGGTGAGCGCCTCCGGACTGCTGGGTCGCAGCAGGAGCGCGGCCCGGTACTGCTTCTCCGCCATCGTCAGGTCGTTGTCGTTGAGCGCCGCCTGACCCTCGCCCATCAGGAACCAGAAGCGCGCGGTGCCCAGCGCCTCGTTCAGCCCCTTGTCGTTCAGGTTGCCCTGCCGGGCCTGCTCCAGAAAGCTGATCGCACCCAGAAAATTTCCCTGCTGCATCCGGATGTAACCCATCCCCGCCAGCGCGCCCGGGTTGTTGGGGTCCTTGTCCAGCACCGCCTTGAAGAGCGCCTCCGCCTGATCGATGTGCTTGGCGTTGAGCGCCTTGTATGCCTCGACCTCCGCCGCCGACTGTACACTGGAAGCAGCCGGGGCTGCCTGACGTGCCGATGAGAAAGGCTGAGTCGGTACGGTAAGTTGCGCCTGCACGGGAGGCTGCGCTTGTGCAGCAGGCCGCGCCTGTGCAGTGAGCTGAACTGGAACTGGAGTCTGCGCTGGTTCTGTGGGTTGAACTCGTGTCGCGGGCTTCGCTTGCAATGGAGCCTGCGCTGGTGTTGTGGCCTGAGATTGTGCTGTGGCCTTTGCTGGTGCAACGGGCTGAAGCTTCCCGGCAGGCTTCGCCGCACCCGCTCCCGCACTCTCGCTCACAACCGGCGGGGACTTCGCCGCCTCCGCCATCTGCAACGCCACGGCGAGCTGCGGGTTGGGATGCTTCTCCAGATAGGCGCGAATCTCCCCTGCGTAAGCCGGATCCGACGAATCCCACAACAGCGACTGGCGCAGCGCCTCATCCGCCTGCCGGTCTTGTGGATAGCGTTCCAGGTACTTCCGCCCCTGCTCGCGTGTCTTCGGATCGTAGGTCAGAATGCGTCCCAGCGCAATCTGGTATCGCGAGTCGTTGGGATATTTCTCCACCAGAGCCTGTAGCCCTGCGATGGCGTGCGGCCGGCCCTCGTCGATCGCCGATTCCGTCTCGTAGTACACCAGCGCCCACGCGCCCGGCGGAGGAGTCGCGCCTAAGACCTGGCGGTAGATCGTCATCGCCGCCAGATACTTGCCGGCCTCGGCCAGCTTGCCCGCCTGCTCCAGTTGCGCCAGTTGCTTCTGCTGCGCGTTCATCTCGTCCCCGCCGGCGGGCTTCGGCGCGGTCGTCTGCGCTGCCCTCAGCCGCTCCAGATAGCTGTTCGCCAACGCAGTGTTGCCCTCCTGATTGGCCGCGCGCGCAAGTCCTCCCAACGCGTCTGGATTCTTCGGGTCCGCCTGCAGCACCTGCTTCCAGGTCTGCTCCGCCAGATCCATGCGGCCACGCGCCTCGAACCCATACGCCTTGTCCAGCAGAGCCTGCGTCGCGGACGGAAAAGTCTGCTTGGGCGCAGGAGAGACCTGCGAACCCGATGGAGAGGGCTGCGCCTCCGAGGGCGGGGCCTGTAAACCGGAGGCAGGCTTCTGCGCACCAGCGGGGGAACCCTGTGTCGGGGCCAGTGCAGGCAGATTTGTGGCTGGAGAAGCCGGCGTTGGCAGCGGAGAAGCCTGTGTTGTGGAAGGAGAAGCCTTGGTTGCCGGCGCTGTAAGCTGCACCCCGGGAGGAGAAGACTGCGTACCCGACTGGGAGGTCAGCGCTTCCACCCGGACGGGAGACGCTGCCAACGCCACACCGCCAAGTAGAATCGCATGGGCCCAGAGCCGGATTACACGCGAATTCATCATCGTTGTCTGCGCGCTGCACGACGCCGACAGGAATCAAGGTCGGCAAGAACCATGATTGATACTGCCGCTATTCCTGAAGAGTACCGCCTTTGACTCCGTCTTGTACCGCGATTTTGGCCTCCATACGCACTCGCCTGAGGATAACTGGGGACACAATTCCAACTATTTGCATCTTCACGCCAACCGGGACCCCTTTTTCAGGATGCACTAAGGATGGTGCATCCATTTTTTGGCAACATGGAGGAGAACCGTTCGGATTGCCGGGAGTGATTCGATCCCCAGGGCAATATCAACATTGGTGTACCCAACGCAAGAAAACAGACAAGAGCAAAAGCGAAATGCGGGGGTCCCTCCACTGCGGCGGCAAAGTACGCCGCCTCCGGTCGGGATGACGGAGTGGGTGGGTGCGGGCGGAAGAGGACAAGCAACCGCAAGAGCAAAAGCGAAATGCGGTGGTCCCTCCACTGCGGCGGCAAAGTNNCGGTCGGGATGACGGCAAATAGACTTGGGACCATCAATTCTGATTCTGCTTTATTCGTTGCCCTGTAACCGGGCCCGCGCGCGCCGCCGCACCATCGCACAGATCACCATCGCCATCGGGAAGCAGAAGATCACCACCACAAGGACGATCAGCCAGGGAAACTCCGTGAGGACGTTCGTCGCGCGGGCGAGCAACGGGACCTTCCCCGCCCTGTCGCTACCGCTTCCGATCCTGCAGGAGGCGAACTGCGTACCGCGCAGCATGCGCACCGTCTGCGAGATCGCGGACGACTGCGAGGTCTCCGCAACGGCCACCTGGAAGTCCGCGCCGGTCGCCTGCGCTCCCCGCGCATCGCGCGGCGAAACTCCGGCAAGCACGGCAAGCAGAAGGATCGGGACGACACTGGTTGCCAGCCCCCCCTTCGCAGCGGTCCTCTTCCTGCTCCTCCATAGATCTCCCATCAGGGAGCCAACCGTATGCGAGAGACCATAGAGCGACAGCCGCAGAATGCGGCCCAGGCTGCGCA
>PLOT01000064.1 GCA_003142215.1 Granulicella sp.
AGGGCGAAATGACGCACGTCCTGCACACATGTCTCCGCGTTCAATGCGCGCAGCGCCTGTTGGGCCACGGCGATCCGGTGACCGTTCAAGTCGCAACCGACCAGACGCCGGTCTCTGTCGTGGAAGGCGGCAAAGCACAACGCCATTCCGTAGCCGCATCCCAGATCCACCACCGTCCCCGAACCAAGCTCCTCGGCGGCCAGCAGGGTAAAGATCCGGTCCAGACGCATCTTCCAGCGAACAAAGCCACGGTCGAATTGGGCGCTTTCGGCAAAGGCCCGATTGACGAAACGAATGCGCTCGCGCAGGTCGCGCTGAGAGGGCGCGGTGCAATACACCACGGCTGCGGTGACGATAGCTGCAACGCCACCCACTAGCAGACCCACCACCAGGCTTCCCAACACCCAGGATGTGAGCTGCTCTTTCAGTTGCGCGACGGAGATCGCCGTCAGATGCCAGGGACGGAACGATCCATGGCGCAGAAAGCCCCCAACCTCCACCGAGCTGAGCACGATCAGCGGCTGCAAGAGCGGATTGTTGATGAATGTGCTGGCCAAGGTCAGGGGCTTGTTCAGCCGCAGCAACACAGCCACGCCAATGGCGACCAGGGTCTGCAAGCCGTAGATCGGAACGATGCCAATGAAGACTCCGCAAAAGACTGCAGCCGCGGCCGAAGCAGGGTCAAGCCGCTCGGTCAGCAGGGTAGCCGCGAATTTGCGAATATAAGCTTTTAAGCTTCGTTGCACCGCTTGGCCTTTTCTTGAGAATACGTAATTACCATCCGGATACAACCGACAACTCGCCGCTCGCCACCTTTTCCCCCAGCGCGCTGACCGTGCCTTCAATGCAAGCCATGGTTCCGGTCTGGGTCAGCACTGCGGTCTCAATGCGCAACTGCGTTCCGGGCGGCACGGGCTTGAAGAACTTGAAGCGGTTGACCGCGGCCAGCAGCGCCGATCCCATGGTCTCCGCGGGTGCAGAAGATCCCATCATCACCGCCGCCGTCTGCGCCACCGCCTCGATAATCAACACCCCGGGCAGAATCGGGCGGGCGGGAAAATGTCCCGCAAAGACGGGGTTCTCCCCATCGACCGAGAGCCATGCGACGCAACGAACTCCCGGCTCCAGCTCCTCGACCCGGTCGATCCATAGAAAGGGTGGACGATGGGGAATAATCTTTTCGATTTCGTTTCGCTCCATCACTTTGGCTTGTACACCTCGAAGGTTTCTGCGGGCAGCTTCTCGTTCAGCGTGGTGAAGTTGATGAGGAAGACGCTGTTGACCCCGCTCTTGCCGTCCACTTCCAGCGAGCGCGGCAGAAAGTCGCGCTTGTCGAGCTTCACTACCAGGTAATTCAGGCGGCGGCGAAAAGCCTCGGTGCGCGGGACAAACCTCAGCTCGTACTCCCGGCTGTTCTCCTGCGCAACGATGGTGAAGTTCTTCTTCAGTCCATCGATGGAGTTTTCCCTGCTGAAGGCCGACTGGGCGCGGCGAACGCCGCTGCCAATATCCAATACCTCGGTGTTTCCATCCCCGTTGGTTACGTTGAGATAGTCCGTATTAAAGCGGATGCGCATGGAGTTCGGCGCAAAGTACTCCAGTGAGAAGCGCGTCATACCTTCGGCGCAGAACTTGCCATGTAGCACCATGGGTTTTACCATCAGCCTGGAGTTGCGGGTTTCGACCACACTGCCGCAGCCGGTCGTGAACTTGTCCTGCGCCTGCTGCACACCGCCCCAGACGCGCATCAGCAGATCGTCGGATTGCGCCGCCAGCAGCGACGGCAGCATCAGCAGCGCGAGAACACAACAAGCCCGGCGGCACAGATTCATCTCATGCTCCCATAAAGCGAAATGCGAGCGACCAGAGACAGATGCGCATCGTATCGCGCACCGGCTTCATTTTGGATCGCGCCTCACCGTTGTCGTAAACCATGCGAATGGGCGCGTGGGCGATCAAGCAACCCGCGAGCCCCATCTTGATGAGCACCTCCATCTCGAACTCGTAGCGCTGACTGCGCAGTTTGGCGTGGTTCAGACATTCGAGGCGAATGAGACGGAAGCCGCTTTGGCTGTCTTTAATCTCGCAGCCGACGAGCGCCGAGGCCAGACGGCTGCCGATGGTATTGGAGTAATAGCGCGCGCGCGGCATCAGGGCACGGTCAAAGGTGCGGGCTCCAAGGACCAGATCCGCCTGCGTCTCCCGGGCCACTCGCAGCAGGACGGGGATATCCTGGGGCAGATGCTGTCCGTCGCCATCGAGCGTAATGGCGTGGGTAAAATTCTGGGTGTGAGCATGGGTGAGACCACGTCGCAAGGCGACCGCCTTTCCGCAGTTTGTGGGCGATTCTATGCAGAAAGCCCCTGCACTGCGAGCCGCCTCCGCCGTACCATCGCTCGATCCGTCGTCGATTACGATGACCGATTCGACGTGCTGCCGGGCTCCTTCAACCACCTGAGCGATGTGGGAGGCTTCATTGAATGCGGGAATAAGTGCGCATATTCTCATCGTTCAGGATAGCCGCAGACAGATTCGGGGAGCCGGCCAGCACGAACTCGAAGCCGCGCTGCTTCAACTCGTCGATCACCCCGGGCAGGGCCTCCAACATGACCTGTGCTCCCTTTGGGCGATGGTCGTGCATCAAAATGATGTCTCGACTGGTCACTTTGCTCAGAATACGGCGGGCAAGCACACGAGAGTTTCGGATAATCGTATCATGGCTCCGAACACGCCAGGATACATACTCCAACCCCGCATTTTGCAGCGCAAAACGCAACAGAGGATGACGCAGGCCGACCGGGGAGCGGAAGTAGCGCGTCCTTATTCCGCAGATGCGCTCAATGCACTCCGAGCCGCCTTCGATCTCATATCGCAGGCGTCGCGGCGAGAGAAAACAGAATAGCGGTCGATGCGACCATGTGTGGTTGGCAATCAGATGGCCTTCTTCCCAGGCTCGGCGCACGATCTCCGGATGCTGCTCGGC
>PLOT01000039.1 GCA_003142215.1 Granulicella sp.
AAGTCGCGCTTGTCGAGCTTCACCACCAGATAATTCAGGCGACGGCGAAAAGCCTCGGTGCGCGGGACAAAACGCAGCTCGTACTCCCGGCTATTCTCCTGCGCAACGATGGTGAAGTTCTTCTTCAGTCCCTCGATGGAGTTTTTCCTGCTGAAAGCCGACTGGGCGCGGCGAACGCCGCTGCCGATATCCAATACCTCGGTGTTTCCATCCCCGTTGGTTACGTTGAGATAGTCCGTATTAAAGCGGATGCGCATGGAGTTCGGCGCAAAGTACTCCAGTGAGAAGCGCGTCATACCTTCGGCGCAAAACTTGCCATGTAGCACCATGGGTTTGACCATCAGCCTGGAGTTGCGGGTTTCGACCACGCTGCCGCAGCCGGTCGTGAACTTGTCCTGCGCCTGCTGCACACCGCTCCAGACGCGCATCAGCAGATCGTCGGATTGCGCCGCCAGCAGCGGAGGCAACATCAGAAGCGCGAGAACACAGCAAACCCGACGGCACAGATTCATATCAAGCTCCCATAAAGCGATACGCGAGCGACCAGAGACAGATGCGCACAGTATCGCGCACCGGCTTCATTTTGGATCGCGCCTGACCGTTGTCGTAAACCATACGAATGGGCGCGTGGGCGATCGAGCAACCCGCGAGCCCCATCTTGATGAGCACCTCCATCTCGAACTCATAGCGCTGGCTGCGCAGTTTGACGCGGTTCAGACATTCGAGGCGAAAGAGTCGGAAGCCGCTTTGGCTGTCTTTAATCTCGCAGCCGACCAGCGCNNCCTGCGTCTCCCGGGCCACGCGCAGCAGGACAGGGATATCCTGGGGCAGATGCTGTCCGTCGCCATCGAGCGTAATGGCGTGGGTAAAATTCTGCGCGCGAGCATGGGTGAGACCACGTCGCAAGGCGACCGCCTTCCCGCAGTTCGAGGGCGATTCAATGCAGAAAGCCCCGGCACTGCGAGCCGCCTCCGCCGTACCATCGCTCGATCCGTCGTCAATGACGATGACCGATTCGACATGCTGCCGGGCACCTTCAACCACCTGAGCGATGTGGGAGGCTTCATTGAATGCGGGAATCAGTGCGCATATTCTCATCGTTCAGGATAGCCGCAGACAGGTTCGGGGAACCGGCCAGCACGAACTCGAAGCCGCGCTGCTTCAACTCGTCGATCACCCCGGGCAGGGCCTCCAGCATGACCTGTGCTCCCTTTGGGCGATGGTCGTGCATCAAAATGATGTCTCGACTGGTCACTTTGCTCAGAATACGGCGGGCAAGCACACGAGAGTTTCGGATAATCGTATCATGGCTCCGGACGCGCCAGGATATGTACTCCAACCCCGCATTTTGCAGCACAAAACGCAGCAGAGGATGACGCAAGCCGACCGGGGAGCGGAAGTAGCGCGTCCTGATTCCGCAGATGCGCTCAATGCACTCCGAGCCGCCTTCGATCTCGTATCGCAGGCGGCGCGGCGAGAGAAAACAGAATAGCGGTCGATGCGACCAGGTGTGATTGGCAATCAGATGGCCTTCTTCCCAGGCTCGGCGCACGATCTCCGGATGCTGCTCGGCGCGCTGGCCAACGACAAAGAAGGTCGCTTTCACGTTCTTTTCACGCAGCAGGTCAAGCAGCCGGGGCGTATCGACGGGATCGGGGCCATCGTCGAAGGTCAGCGCCACACAGCCATCCCGTTCCACCTGCGAACGGTTGGCAACCAGCCATTGACTGCGCGGATAAAAGAGCAGGTAAAGCATCACCCCTGTACCCGTGCCATAAATAACGGTCTCAAGCAGGAAGCGCGCAAGAGAAAAAGGATAGAGCAGAGCCAGCGAGGCATTGGTGACACAAAACAAGAGAAGAAAGAGCGCTGTGCGCACCATGTCGATCCTTCCGGAACTACAAACCAACCACTGGAATGGCGGTTTCAGTGTAGCATCGGCCCCATCGGCATGAAACCCGCGATGCAATGCTTTGCCAGTCGGGAGCCTGAAGTTCGCGTCCCGCAATTGCGCGCTTTACGGCGCAGAGGGCCGCGCTCTAAGATGGCAGCAAGCCCTTGAAAATCGCATTGATTTGTCTCCTGTCGGAGAGAAGAGAATAGAGTCGATTCCTACTTGAGAGTTCTGCTCGACAAGCCGCGTTCTCTGACCGAATACAGCATCCCTGCGGACGCGAAATCGGACGCGCGATGAATCTCCGCTGGTGGGACGAGGTACACGATACGCTGTGGCAGATCGCCGACTGCGCACAGTTGCTGGAGTTGCGTCATGACGCGCGAATTGCAATGCGCAACGTGGTCCCACTGCTTGCACAGGCACGCCCCACCTGTGATTGGACCCAGGAAAAATCACAGGTTTTGGCAATACTCGATGCAAAAGGGCTGACTCGAGTTTTTGCCTCCATGCACAACGAACCTACCATGCCGCTGGCTATGGCGATCTGGGAGATGGCCTGTGTGGACGCTGGCGTTGCCACCTGTAGCCTTTCTGGAAGTCTGGCGCAGATGCCCATCCGCGACTTTGGAACAAAGACGCAGCGTAATCGCTATGTGGACAGCGGAGAGCTACGCTATGGCGCGCTTTGCCTGACCGAGCCGATTCCCGGGGCGGGGGCAGATGCGATGTTTATTGCCGGACGGATGGAGCTGACCGGTACATCTACCAACGGCGAGCCTCTGTTGCAGATTCTCAAGCGCGGACGCTTCATCAGCCACATGGACTTTGCGCAGTTTGTGGTGGCCGCTGTGCAGGGTGACGGCACGGGCATGCGCGGCAGCGCTCTCGTGATTCTTGAACCGGGAGACGCAGGCGACTTCGAGCGCGGCGAGTCGGTGCGCAAACTGGGGCACCGCTTTGCTTCGACCACCGATCCGGTCTTCCGTCTCACGGTTCCGGCCTCGCGTATCGTTGGAGGCTACATGACAGAACAGGGAGCGCTGGTACCGCGCTTCAGCCATCGCGCCCTGCTGGAACCAGCTCTGCTCAGAATGCGCGCTCTGCTCGGCCTGATGACCGCCGCCAAAGCGCTCTCTACCGTGCAGGACTGCTTCGATTCCTCCGCACAGTGCAGCTACGACGTGGAGTTCAGGCTCTCCATGGCCGATCTGTGGGCTACCGGCGAAGCCGCAGCCTCGCTGGGCTTCTGCGCGGCACGTCTCTGCGACAAACTGGACGGGGCAAAGGATCGCTCCAGCAACGATGCGAGGCTGGCCGCAATCTTCTCTCCGGCGGCAAAGCTCTTCAGCAGCAGCCGCATTCCGGAGTGCCTGCGGCAGGCGGCTGCGTGGAGCGACTCCAGCGCAGGCACCACCGCCGATCTGCACGCCCGCCTGATCGATGCACAGATTGAAGAGATGTACATGGGCCCCTCCGCGCTGCAACGCCGCCAGGTTTCGGCGGCGATGACCGACGCCCGCTTTCTGGCCGGGTTCGAGCGGTGGATCGGCGAGTTAAATACGCTTGCGCGAAGCCGGCCCCGAGTCGGTCTGCGCACTCTTGCCCAAGGGATGCGGCTCTGGCATTGGACTCTGGAACGGCTGCGGCAACAAGTCGATGCGCGCGGGGCCATGCTCTATTGCGACGCTCGTCAGGGTGTGACCTTTGCCATGGCGGATGCGCTCTGCGGACTGCTTGCGGCGCGTTCGTTGGCTTTGGATGTTCTGGAGATGGAGATCAATCGTCAGCGGCCGGAGATGAAATACGCGTCCATCTTCCGCAATCTGAGCATCCTTGCGTCGGGCCGCACCGCAGCGCGCGCGTCGCAGACCTGCGTGGAACTGCTCTGCGGCTACGCGGAACGATTTCCCGTCTCCAGTGCCGAGCGAAGAGCGCTTGCACAACTAAAGGCAGGACTTTGTGCCAGTATGAGCGGCACCATGGATGCGCGCGAACGGATTGCGGAATTTCTGCGCGGCGCGGGCCGCAAGATCGCCAGCACGGCAATCTGAAGTGCATCGACGGAACTTCAACGCATCAATCCCAGCGCCGACGTTGCGCTCAGAAATCCACGCGATAAAGATCCGACCGGGTCCAGAAGGACTCTTCTACCTCTGAGCAATTCGCCGACCGGCTGGTTGCGGAAGTAGCCGATGCTCCGGTAATGCGCGATGAAATAGAGGACGCGCAGAAATATCTTCCAGCCGAGGGGCGCAAAGAACGTGGGCTGAATCAGCGAGACGGCGCGGCCCTCTTTAACCTCCTCGGCGAACCCCTGAAAGCTCGTGGCGCGCGTCAACGAGAGCACGGAGCTGGCCAGCAGCAGATGGCTGTCGCCACCGCCGACGACTGGCTTTCCCGCGTACCTTGCCAACTCCAGCACACGATCGTTCTCCTTCCGGCTGCGCATTCCGTTGTACTCCAGCGCGTGAATCGCCCATCCGTAGCGGCGCAACAGCGCCTCGGCGGGAATCCTGCGTCCGGGCTCCTTGCCCCAGGGAACCAGGGGATGATTGAAGACCACCAGCGATCCGCTGGCGCGCAGCATCTCGAACAGGTCGTCCAGGCGACGCTCCCGGGCCGTCAGTTGCAGCTCGGAATGGAGCTGCTCAATCCCCGCTACGGGCATTCCCGTGACTCCCAAGTGAAAGAGATAGTCGTCAAAATAGATGGAGATCTCTTCGCCCAGGGGATTACGGTGCGCCTCTTCCGGATGCGCGCGCAGCAGTTCGACGCTTCCCGCCACTTCGTCGTGGTCGGTGATTCCCAGGTGAACGCCGATAAAGCCGAGCGCCGCAGCGCTGGCGGACTCGGTGAGAAACACATCCTCGACCGTGAGTGGGGAACGATAGAAAATGTCGGCATAGTTCAGATCGGCGATTGCGGACAGTCCGAATGCCGATTGCAGCAGGCCGCGAAAGCGCCGCATAAAGCGCAGCTTGACCACCTCGTTGAGAAAAGCCATATTCTCAATGGAGTACTGGGAGTGGTTGTGCAGCGAGACTGCGTGCCCGAACTCCTGCGCGGGCTGCGCACAGCGGCGATAACTGTAGTCTTCAATGGCCCAGCAATCGGTTGTCGGCATGGCACCGTCTTACTCCGCTTCCCTGTTCGCAGGCTGAACGAACAAAAGGGTGCTTTACACTCAGTAGACAGACAGTAGTGCGTCTTCGCGAGGGCACTGTATTCGGATTCTTTCACAGTTGAGAGGCTCTCCGTCCATGGGACTCGATCGCAACTTCGCGTGCTCGACCCTCTCTTCGCTGGAAGGGACGGCTTC
>PLOT01000302.1 GCA_003142215.1 Granulicella sp.
ACCTCCGCAGCCGACTGTGCGCTGGGGCCGCCCGGAGCTGTTTGCTGTGCTCGTACGGTGGGCTGCGCCGCGACCGCGCTCTCATCCGGCTGCGACTTCACCGCCTCCGCAGCCTGCAGCGCCTCGGCAAGCTGCGGGTTGGGATGCTTCGCCAGATACGCGCGAATCTCCCCTGCGTAAGCCGGGTCCGACGAATCCCACAGCAGGGACTGGCGCAGCGCCTCATCTGCCTGCCGGTCTTGCGGATAGCGCTCCAGATACTTCCTCCCCTGCTCCCGCGTCTTCGGGTTGTAGGTCAGAATGCGTCCCAGCGCAATCTGGTAGCGCGGCTCGCTGGGATACTTCTCCGCCAGCGACTGCAGCCCCGCGATGGCGTGTGGCCGGCCCTCATCGATCGCCGACTCCGTCTCGTAGTACACCAGCGACCAGTCGCCAGGAGGAGGGATAGCCCCGAATATCTGGCGGTAGATCGTCATCGCCGCAGCATACTTGCCGGACTCGGCCAGCTTGCCCGCCTCTTCCAGTTGCGCCAGTTGCTTCTGCTGCGCGCTCATCTCTGCCCAGCCGGCAGTATTATTTGGGGCGCTCGGCTGCACCGCGCGCAGCCGCTCCAGATAGCTGTTGGCCAATGCCGTGTTGCCCTCCGCTTTGGCCGCGCGTGCTAGCCCTCCCAACGCGTCTGGATTGTATGGGTCCGCCTGTAGCACCTGCTTCCACGTCTGCTCCGCAAGGTCCATGCGGCCACGCACCTCGAACCCATACGCCTTGTCCAAAAGAGCCTGCGTTGCGGAAGGTGCAGATTGCGTTGCGGGCATAGCAGGCAACGTCGGCGGCGAGGGGGCCTGCACCACGGGCGCGGAACGCTGCGTACCCGACTGAGATGCCTGCGCTTCCACCCGCATGGGGGACGCTGCCAGCGCCACGCCGCCAAGTAGAATCGCTGGGGCCCAGAACCGGATTACACACGTGTTCATCATCGTTGCCTGTGCGCTGCCCGACGCCGACAGGATTCAAGGCCGGCAAGAACCACGATCGGTACTGCGGCTATTCCTGAAGACTATCGCCTTTGCTTCCCTCGTGTGCCCCGATTTTGCCCTCCTGAATCACTCACCTGAGGATAACTGGGACACAATTCCATTTTTCCGCCGCCTAGCCGCTCGCAACCCGCTCCGCTCGATGCTCGAAGCATGGTGCAGCACTCTTCAGCATGAGGCTCACGAGCTGCACTCCCTCTCATCGCGTCCGGTTGCCGCTGCACCCGCCCGATATGCTACCGTTGGAGTGTGGTTCGAGAGCGTAGCTCAGTTGGTAGAGCATCGCCCTTTTAAGGCGTTGGTCCTGGGTTCGAGTCCCAGCGCTCTCACCATCCANNCCCCACCGCTCTCACCATCAAACACCCTATAAATATTGGTTATTTAGACGACTTACACCTTAGACCCCACTAGACAGTGGACGCTAAGGTATTAGCGTCTAAAATCGCCTGTAAACAGTGCCTATTTCTGTCTCTTTACGTTCTTGGGTTAATCCCATCAAGAAGCAACTGTGACGGGATTGTGACGGGATAGAGGGTTTATTCCTGCACGCGCCTGCACTTCTCTGCCCACCCCGGATACACAGCATCCCGCCAGGCATCGGCGTTCCGGGAAAAAAAATCAGCCCAATCTGGGCTGATTTTTTCCCCTGATAGTCCCGGCCTTATCCGACCTTGAGTTCTGCGAAGGCGGCCTGTTTGACGCCCATCTGCAGCAGCTTCTTCTTTGACGCCACGGGCTTCCTGCAATCGCTTTTCACAAACCGCAGAAGTTCGGTGCGCAGGATTTTGACGCTGCCCCCTTCGTGCCTTGCCTTGAGAAGTCCCACCTTAATATAGTCGGCGACCGAATGGAGGGACATGCCAAGCATCCTGGCTGCGTCCTTACGGGAGTACTGCAGCTGTGGTTCCTGGTCCAGCGCGGAGGCGGCGGCGATCGCTGTGACCTTATCGTTGATCTCAGCCAGTGCCGTCGCAGCAGCCGCCGTGAAGCTGAGCTCGTAGTTGGTGAATGCCTCGGCCGAGGCGACGGCGAGCATCTGCTGGATCGTCTCTACCAAAGCGTCCTGATCGAGGGAGGTAAGCGCACGGACATAGGGCGCAATTTGGTCGGCAATAGTGAAGGAAGCGTTGGTGGAATTGCCACGCGAATGGTTGCTCTTTAGACATGGGGTCTCTCGTGAATCGGTTGGTATAGCGTTTTGTTGTAAGGGTGTTGCGTAGTCTTTGCAAGTGGAACTGGGGGATATGCTCGTCATCGTGATACACGTCTCCGAATGTAGTGAGGCCTCCCGGGAATCGTACGGGGAGGCCGCTCCTAAGCGCGCAGATAGCCATCGATTCGCGCAGGACAAAGCCTTGGAATTACCAAAATGTATTGGGAACACTTGGGCGAACCGACGGAGAACTGCCAGTCGCTTATGTCCGTCGCGCGGCATTGCTTATATCGCAGCGCGGAGGGCTCCACCCTCGAAGAGAGATGGACTCGCCTATTTGATGGCGGTCACACCTTGCANNAATCTGCTAGCTCTCGACTCTTGCGGTTGACTAGCGCCCCAACCACCGCATAAGGGTGTGTTGACGCTGCAATCCGCTCAGAACGCCATTCTGTTGTCAGCCACAGATGTCAGGCGTCCGTTTCGTGCGGGCTGACGGATGACCGCCGGTCCGTATGGACGTCACGCCGCGTCTCTGATCGCTGGGAGGAGGGTGCCAACCTCGGAGAGGATCTGATTCGCCAATTTAGCTGGCGGATCAGACCACTACACGCTCTAGATGAGCTGGCTGAGCCTTGCGGCCCGGTCAACGTCATCCGTTTCGGCAATCGAAAGCAAGTTGCAAGCTCTCGACTTTTTGCGGTTGCGAGTGACCGACACCGTAGTGTAGGGCACAAGCGCAAC
>PLOT01000247.1 GCA_003142215.1 Granulicella sp.
CGAACTCGAACTCATGCGCATGGAAGGCGAACAAGAAGAAATGGCCGCCGAGTGACTTCGCGTCACGGCGATAGACGCTTCGCGTGAAAGCGCTTCGCGCCCTACTGCAAAAACAAACAACGGCAGAGCTTCGGCTCTGCCGTTTATTTTTGTTTGTCATTCCGCAGCGAAGCGGAGGAATCTGCTTCTCTCTTGACTAAGTTATCATCCAATAATAACAATAAGAAATGACCACACTGAAGGTCGGTATCGCCACGCTGGAACAGTACAAGAATCGGACCATGGCCATCGCGCGCGGGCAGTACGTCCCGGCGCGCAACGAGCCAAAGGTCTGGTTCCAGTCGCTGGAGACCATGTCGCAGGTGCTCTCGGACCGCAACCGCGCCCTGCTGGCGCTGATCGTCAAGACGCAGCCGCAGTCGCTCACCGAGCTGGCCGAGACCACCGGGCGCGCCAAGTCAAACCTCTCGCGCACGCTCAAGACCATGGAGCGCTACGGCCTGGTCTACTTCGAGCAAGGCCCCGGCCGCCAGATCGCCCCGCGAACCAACTACTCCGGCGTCAAACTGGAGATGACCTTCCAGTAAACCGGTAGTCTCCGCCCCACCGCTTTTCTTGTTGTCATTCCGCAGCGCAGCGGAGGAATCTGCTTCACCGTAGCGGCACAAAACTCAGCGGACGGACTCGTAAGAGTCCGCCTCTGAGTTTTGCCACAGCAACTTCCTATCTTAATACCAACCTAGGGACGCTATGGTCCGATTTAAGCCACTTGCGACTTCCTGAAAACGATCTAACGATCCGTCAAAAAAACCAGCGGCCAGTGGCGCCCAAGTCGCTCCCTCCTTCTTCGCTTCGGTGACGAGTTTTTGAAGTGGGCTTGGCCCATGAATCCTTCCCTTCCACCCAAATCTGCCAATCGGGCCCCAAACCCGCTCGCCCGCCTGGATTGAATCAGGATGATCTACATGCAGATATTCGAGCCCGTATAGCAATTCAACTCGGTCAAATATTGCCTCATACGCGAGCCCGAGAAACAACGTGTCATCCGCCAGTGGTTGCAAGAGTTTGTACATATACTCGCTCCTTGGAACGTGGTGTCTCTCGTGTTCTGGCAGCCATTTAAAGCGGTCGCTAATGTCTGTCATTGGTTGTGTTATCGCAGTTAATAAGACATCAGCTCCCGGATGACCGAATGGATTTGGAACGGGCGTGTGTAAGAGATCGAAGAAGTTCTTGTAGGAGTTTCCCGCAATAGCGCCTAAACCGCCTCCGTAGAGTAAGAGAAATACGGGATACCACCGCAAATACATCCGCTCGACCGAACCGGAACCCGAAACGATGCGCTCAGATAGCTTGCTGAGCGGCATGCGAACGGTTTCACTATGCGCAGCACCACCCCAGCGGCATAACAGCATCTCCTGCGGTAGGACATGCTCTACTACAGCCTCATAACGATGCAGAACATCGGCAAAACTATCCGGTTCGATTGAGCCCTGCACTGGGAAGTAATCTTCCGCCGTCTTGGACAGAAGTTCTCGACTACTTTGGGCAACGAAGTCATACAGCTGGATGCGGTGCTTTTCCTCCGATAGCAGCTCTTTCAGCTCTTTCAATTCATCCATCTCAGAGTTCTCCTTACCCGTGAGAGTAGCGGGGATGCTAACTAGCCGCTCATCGACGCTCGTGACCTCGCCCTCTGTTTCGACCAATTGAAGTGGGCGAAAAATCATGTCGCCGTCTCCCTGTAGGTAGCCGTAGTGTGGTGTTTGTTCGGCTGTGGGATCCGCACCGACCGCTTGATATACGTAGGCAATGACACCGTTCGCCGTCAGATTGCCATAGTTGTCCTGCGCCTTTCCAGATAGCGCCTCAAGAAGATGTCCAGTAAAGACGGAGTGGTGGGGAAGTGGTCCTCCAAGATCGGACACCAATTCATCCGCTTTTCCAGCGGTAAGTACTTGGCGCGAAACTCGTTGCATCATATCGCGCAGGAACCTCATTGCCCCAGGGGCTAAGGAACGCGTTACGGCGAGTCCACCGTAGCAGGCATCCATGAGGAACAAAAGATGCTTCGCTCTGATTAGGTCAGAACTGCGCGTCAATTCGTCCCAGCGGATCAAAGTTGAGAGATCACTGGGGTCGCCATCCGATGGGACCAGAAAACCCACCTCGCCCCGATTAGAAGTCATTGTCTGCCCATGTCCGGCGAAAAACACCAGAACTCGATCATTGGGTTCCGTCCCATACACTGCTAACCTGAGAAAGGCTTGCAAAATGTTGGCCCGTGTTGCCTCAGCGTCTAACAATACAGTGACATTTTCCGATTCAAAGCCCAGCGATGTTTTCAGAAGTTCTGCCAACGCCTCCGCATCGTTGACCGCATAGCCCAATGGACCGACATGTCGATAATCGTTGATGCCTATAACAAGCGCATGGCTCTTTCCATAGTTGGTTGAATACATGCAGCGAGATTACACCAGTGGGGTCGTCGTCGATCAATTCTGTATGGTGGATGGCGGCGCGGCTGGGTGCGGAGGGAGGCAAGGCTCGCAGCCCTGCCAAGCGCACCGCCGCCCGCGCCAACGGGGCCTTGGGTGGCCGTCCCCGCAAGACAGCCAGCCGCTAGTCAGTTCGTGCCGGCGAACCCGGCGAATCTTGTCAAGGGTCTCAATCCGGAGTCAATTTGGCAAATAGAACAAAACACGCATGTTAGACGTAAAAATTAACCTGAAATAGTTGGCATAGTAGTTATGCTCCATCCGGTATAATTAAGGTAGTAGAGAAATAAGAGAGGCCCGGCGCGTCAGCCGGGCCTCTCTTATTTGCCTGCAACAGTAATCTTTCATTTGCCTGCAACAGCAATCTCTCATTTGTGTGCAACAGCAATCTATAGTTTGCGCGCAGACGCAATCTGTAACACGTTTGTTTTCTTATTGATAGCTGTAACGCATTTTGAATCTTTATCATGCGACTAGAATCGCGTAGTATGTTGAATCCAGAGATCTTAGGAGGTACCCATACCCCCCCCCTCGCACACCAACGGATGTGATTTTGGCAGCCACGCGCGAAGAATCGAGGGACAGCCGAGCGGACGGGGTGCCAGGCGCGGGCTGGGGTTAAACGAAAACGCCAGAGATCCCGTCGGGTCTCTGGCGTTTCATCATGAAGAACTCGCAGTTCTTATCGGGTGTTGCGCCTTCCGGCTACCGGGGGGCCATCCTGCGACTTGCGCCGCGAACCAACCCTTCGGCCTCGCTTTCCGATTGACTGCCGACTCTCATCGGCTACCAACTTGCGTCGGTTGCCGACTTGCGTCGTCTGCCAACCTTCCGGCGTCGCCTTCCAACTCAACCTCCGACTGAATATCGGCATTAGATCCAACGGCCAGCCATCCTGTTGCTCTATGGCTTGCGCCTTCGAACAACCCTCCGGCCCAACCTTCCGGCCAACCTGCGGCTTGCGCCGCCGACTGACTTTCCGGCTCCGCCTTTCGACCGACCTGCGACCGTCGCCGCCTGCCGATCCTCCGGCCATGCCTTCCAACGAACCTCCAGCTTGCGCTTTTGATTCATCTTCCGGCTCGACCCTCCAGTCAACCTCCAGCTTTCGCCCTCGATTGGCCTTCCGGCCCTGCCTTTAAACCTAACCTCCGACTCTCATCGGTTGCTGCATCCGCCGACTCCGCCTTCCGACCTCTCTCCGGCTTGCGCCATCGATTGATCTTCCAGCTCAATCTTCCGACCTTTCTCTGGCTTGCGCCTTCGATCGATCTTCCAGCCCAACCGTTGCGCCAACCATCGGCTTGCGCTTCTGGTCTATTCTCCGATTGAACCGTTGTGCCAACCATCGACTTGCGCCGTGGCCGACTCTCCGATTGAGCCGTTGTGCCAACCATCGGCTTGCGCCTCTGGCCGACCCTCCGGCTGTGCCTTCCGGCCAGCCTCCGACTTTCGCCGAGTGCCAACCTTCCAGCTTCGCCTTCCAGATGGCCTCCGGCTTGCGCCGACTGCCAACCTTCCAGCTCTGCCCACGAACCCAACCTCCAACTCTCATCGGTTGTTGTGCCCTCTGGCGCTACCTTCCGGCCAATCTTGGACTTGCGTCTTCGACCAACCCTCCGGCTACCGAGCGATCAAACCTTCGACTTTCGTCTGGGAACGACCTTCCGGCCCTGCCTTTGAACCCAACCACCGACTCGCTGCTCGGTCATCAGTTGAAGAGACATTATGAGTGGGGCGCCTGTGCATGCAAGTGCAAAACTAAAGAATTCTGTGGATAAGTTCCGGGCACTGGGGATGGGGTCATAAGCCATTGCATCGACAGGCGGAGTGGAGGGAAGCCGCGTGGTTGGCGGTCAAAACAGGCGAAAAATAAGCCTGCGGGAGTGAAATAGAGCAGAGAGTTCCCACAGATTCGCGGGTGGTTTACCGCGGTTCCGGATTGCCGCAGTGCTGGAACCCTACGGCTGTGGAGCCATCCAGCCGTGAAGTTGCAGCCAGTTGGCGAGCAGCGTGGGGAAAAGGGTGAGTTCGCGCATCGCAGGGGGTTGGTCTACTCCCATGTGCGTGCCGTGGGCGCCGAGTTCGAAGATGTGCAGTTCCACGGGGACGCCGGCGGACTTCAGGGCCTCGTAAAACTCGGTGGCGTTGCGAGGGTCGACCGTCTTGTCTCCGGTGGTGGAGTAGATGAGGCAGGGACTGGTGTCGGTGGAGACATGCTTGAACGGGTCGACGGCATCGATGGCGGCTTGCGTGGGGTGCGGGCCGATGAGGGTTTGCAAGGGAACTGTGCCGGAGCGGGTGTAGAGATCCAACGCGAGTACACCGTAGGAAATGATGGCGAAGTCGGGGCGGTCGGAGACGCGGTCGATGGGATCGGCGGCGGTGGGATCGCCAGGCTTGTGCGTGGTGGCCATGTATGCGGAGAGATGGCCTCCGGCGGAGAATCCCCAGACGCCGATCTGGCTGGGGTTCACGCCCAGCTCCGTGGCGTGCGCGCGGACGTAGCGGATGGCGCGCGAGGCGTCGAGCATGGGCGCGGGGTATGCGTATGCGGGCGCGAGCCGGTACTCCAGCACAAAGGCGGAGATGCCATGCGCGACGAGCCAGCGCGCCTCGGCCGCGCCCTCCTGCTCCATGACCTCATGGGTATAGCCTCCGCCGGGCATCACGATAACGGCGCTGTGCAGACCGGCTCCCGCAACGGGGTATGTGAAGAGCTTGGGAGTATCTCCCTCGGTTGTTCCTTGCGCCAGCGGCGCGCCCGCGGGCCACAGAACGATGGAATTGGTGAAGCCGGTTGGCGGGGCAGTCTTCGTCGCGGCGACCTGAGACTGTGCGGCAAGAGGAATGGCGAGGAGAGAGAGGGCGGCAGCGATGAGGGGACGGTTCATAGCTCGAAAGCATAACGCAGCAATAAGACGTCTGGGAAACAACGCCGGCGCGCGCGTTGATGGAACTAGCGAAAAGACGATATTCTTTGAGGCATGAATCGAACTGCGTATCCGTTCCGTCATACGCCTCCCTGAAGACTGTACCGCATTTGCGATCTCGCGGCCCCCTCACTACAGGGACAGGGCAATCGCATGAAGAGTTAACTATTTGCTGGAGGGTACCCCCTGGTGCTAATAGCGTAAAGTATTCAAAAAATGGAGGTTAATCACGCGCTAAGCGCGCGAGACGTATAAAAGGCGAAGAGGCAGTGATCAGTGGTGCGTTAAATGCGAAGGCCCGGCGGTTGGCCGGGTCTGTTTGGTTTTGCTTACTGATTTAATTATACGCTTTGGAGGGAAACTAGTATGCCAACTATTTTTATGGAGGAAGTGGTTTGTTTGGTGTTGGATAGGGGGAATTTGGGCCTTCGAGGGGCTTGACAAGGGGATTTGCTGGGGTTTTTGCGGGTGGGAGACGGCGATTTTTCCGTTCGAGCTATGGGCTATGAGCTGTGTGGTATGAGGATGGAGCGGCCGGCGGTCGGCAAGAGCAAGGGCTGGGATTTTGTGGGAAAAAGGGTGGAGGGTTGGGGTGGGATGGGGTTCGTCGGGGTCCTTCGCGCTCGAGAGACGCGCTCAGGATGACAGCAAGAACAGACAACGGCGGAGAACAGGAACAGGCAACGGCGAAGCACAGGAACAGTCAAGGACGAAGAACAGGAACAGGCAACGGCGAAATGCGGGGGTCCCTCCACTACGGCGGCAAAAGCGCCGCCTCCGGTCGGGATGACGGAGTTGAGGTGGAATCCCACCCATCGCATGAGACAACGGCGCAATGGATATGGCGCCCGGTCCCCACCTTAGCCGCGATGAGACTGCGGCGAAGATGGGGCACCCGGCTGGGAGAGTTGATGGAGATTCGCAGAATGATATTTCGATCCATGCGATTGCCCTGAGCGAAGAACTCGAATGCCGGATGGCTTGATGGCTACGGTGAGATAATCGAAGCGCCGCATGTGGAGTTTGATTCTGCGATGAAGCGAATTTTCACGCTCGTACTGGGCGCGTTGGCGTTGGTTGCCGTCGCGCTGATCTCGGCGTTCATCGCGATGCGGCTGGCCATCCATGGACGCGAGGCAGTGGTGCCCAATCTGAGCGGCCTGACCGTGGCCGACGCCAACAGCCTGGCCAGTCGCCAGGGGCTCACACTCAATCTGGAGAACAGGTTCTACTCTGCCGATGTTCCCGCCGGGCGCATCCTGTCGCAGGACCCCGCGGCGGGCTCGCGCGTGCGCCGCGAGTGGCCTGTGCGCATCACCGAGTCGCTGGGTGGGCAGCGCGTGGAGATTCCCGACTTGACGGGCCAGACGGAGCGCGCCGCGACCATCGGAATTCGGCGGCTATCGCTGGAGCTGGGCGCGGTGGCGCACTTTGCCATCGCAGGCGACCCCGACGTTGTGCTGACGCAGACGCCGCCGGCCAACGCCAGCGGAGTCGATGGACCGCGGGTGAGTCTGCTGGTGAGCGATCCCGCCAGCGCGCAGCCGAATGCGTATGCGATGCCGTCACTGGTCGGGCTGAGCTACTCCGCCGCCAACGTGCGCGCGGCCAGCGCCGGACTGCATCTGGCTGCGGCGACAGAGAGCGCTTTACCTGCCACGACAACTGCTGCGGTACCCAGTGCAAGACCGGCGCAGAACGGACCGCCTGCTGCCGCGCCATTCGCCGCGACTGGCCATTCCTACGGCATTGTTACGGCGCAGAGCCCACAGGCTGGCCGCCGCGTGGTGCAGGGCGACGTGGTGCATGTGACTTTGGGACATTCCGCGACGCCTGTAGTGGTGCCGGCTGCAACGCAGTAAAACTTCTTCCGGTTACGGCGGGTGGGCAGTAGGGATTGGGGCAGGCGGGCAAGGGCGGCCTTTATAGCATTTATGCCAATAGTGCAGAGTGTCGCTCTACGAGCAAAATGCGGGGATTCTTCGCTCCGCTCAGAATGACAATCCTTATTCCTCTATAGCAATAGTGAAAATGTGTTAGGCGAAGAGGGCGAACATGGGGGAGTCTAGGGGGATGGACTGGGTGGGGCCACCGATGCGGCCAGAGGCGGCGTCGCGGCGGAAGATGGTGATGGAGGCGGAGTCCTGATTTTCGCAGAGGAGCCAACGTTCAGAGGGGTCGAGGGTGAAGTGGCGCGGGGTTTTGCCGCCGCATGAGATGCGCTGGACGAGAGTGAGCGCGCCGTCGTCGGGGGCGATGCGGAAGACGACGAGCGAGTCCTCGCCACGGTTGCTGGCGTAGAGGAAGTTGCCATCGAGCGAGATGGCGACCTCGGCGGCGGTGTTCTTGGCGACGGGGAAGTTGGGGGCGATGGTCTTGACGGGTGCGCCGGTGTTGACGAGCAGGCCCTTGGGGTCGGTTTGGGAGCTGGTGGTGGTCCAGAGGAAACGGTCGATGGTGGAGTCGATCTCGTTGATGGAGTATACCCAGCGGCCGTTGGGGTGGAAGGCGATGTGGCGCGGGCCGGAGCCAGGACGGTTGTTGGAGAAGAGCGCGGGCGGGCCGAGGCGAGCGGTGGCAGGGTCGATGGAGAAGACAGAGATATGGTCGGAGCCGAGGTCGTTGACCAGCAGGAAGCGGTTGTCTGGCGAGAGGTGGACGGAGTGAGGGTGGGGAATGTCCTGGCGAACGGCGTTGGGGCCGCGATGGCCGAACTTTGGGTTCTTGTAGTCGATGCGTTCGACGGGCTCGGTGAGTGCTCCGCTGGGCAGGACGCGGTAGCTGGCGATGGAGGAGCCGTAGTAGTTGGCGACGAAAGCGGCTTCGCCGGTGGCGTCGAGCGAGATGTAGCAGGGACCCGCGCCGGCGGAGGACACCTGGTTGATGGGCCTGAGCGCGCCAGTTGCGGAGTCGACGAGGAAGCTGGTGATGGAGGCGGAGGCGTCGTTGACGGCGTTGACGGCGTAGAGGTGGCGGCGGCCTACGGTGTTGGGTGAGATGGCGAGGAAGGACGGACGCAGGGTTTCGGCGACCAGGATTGGGAGCGTGAGAAGGCCGGAGGCAGGATCGAAGCGGGAGAGATAGATTCCTTTGGAGACGCCCTTATCGGTGTCGGCGCCGAAGTAGACGAAGACGGGCTGCGGAGGAATGGGTTTCTTGCGAAAGGGCGCGAGGAAGGATTGAGCTGCCGCGAGGCGCGGTGCGGCGGCGAGCGCGGGAAGAGTGACGAGAAATCGGCGACGGGAGAACATATTGCAGAGCCTCTGTGAGCCAGTTCAGCAGCCTTGACTTATGCGGCTGGTTCGCCGGGGAGTTGAATCTGGAGTTCTATTTCCGGCTGTTCGTTCTGGTGGATGATGGGAAGGCTGGGGAGTCTGGTGGTTCCTCCAGCCTCGCGGACGACGGCGTTGGCGTGGTCTAGGACCTCGTCGACGGTGAGGGTGTAAATCTCGCGGCCGTTATCGTAGCCGGACTCGATGGCCTGCTTGAGATAGCGGCCGGCGATCTGTGCGGCGAGCGCGTCGGTGATGACGTTTCCGGTGCGGTGCTTCTGCTCGACCCAGGCGATGTTGGGCAGTGCGATCCAGACGGGGTGGCCGTTGACGGCGAAACGGATGTCTGTCGAGTCGGCGTGGCGCGTGGCGATGGCGACGATGGTGCCCTTCCAGACGCAGTGCAGCGGCTCGGCGGTCCAGCGATCGGTGACGATGAAGTCTTCGTACATGAGAATAGCTTAGTGGAGCGGGTTGGCCGGGGCAAGGATCGAACGCCGGTCATTTCCAAAGACTGCGATGAATGGGGCAGGCGGCGCGCAGCGGGCTGCGGAGCCTCCACATCTAAACCTGCTGTGATTTATCTACTACTGCTGCTGTTGGGCCATCTGTTGCTGGCGGGTGGGGGGTGGTGGCAGGTCGGGGAGGGCCTGGGCGCGCTCGACGAGGGTGGACCACTCTTCGGGGACGGGGAGCTCCTGGTCGAGCGGCGGCGTGCCTTCGCTCGGCGTGACGCGGACGGCGACGGTGAGCTCGCTGGCGGTATGGCCGCGGAAGATGCCGTGGGTGGGCGGCACGTCGGCGTAGTCGCGGCCGATGGCGGTGCGGATGTGGCGGTCGCCCGCGACGAGGTGGTTGGTGGGATCGAAGCCAACCCAGCCCAGCTCGGGGAGGAGCGCCTCGACCCAGGCGTGGGTGGCCGAGGTGACCGAGCGGTCGCAGTCGCTGTGGCCGTGGAAGAGGTATCCGCTGACGTAGCGGCAGGGGATGCGCAGCTTGGAGCGGACGAGCGCGATCATGATGTGGGCGAAGTCCTGGCAGACGCCGGCGTGGGTGAGCAGCGCGAGGTCGATGGGCGAGTCGACCTTGGTGGATTTGGGGACGTACTCGAAGTGGTGGAACATTTGCTGGTTGAGCTGGTGGAGGACGGTGAGCGGGTCGTCGCGGCGGGTGACGTTGAACTCCTCGGCGAGGGCGTCGAGCGAGGGAGTGGGCGCGGTGAACTCGCTGGGCAGAAGCATCTCCCAGTAGTCTCCCTGCTGGACGATGCTGTCCAACTCGGCCCAGGCGCCGGGGGTGAGGGCGGCGGGGACGGGCGCGGCGGGTTGCACTTCGACCAGCGACTCGGCGACAATGACCAACTGGCCATGCTGGCCGGGAATGTCGAAGTGATGGACCTGGTTGGCGAGATGGTCGCGGTAGCTGAAGACTCGGCAGCGCGGGCTGACGGAGAGATGAAACGTTAGGCAGCGCTGGTTCTGGTCGCTGCGCGGGTGCATACGCGTCTCCATCATGCTCTCGCTCACTGGATTGGAGTAGAGGAACTTGGTCAGATGACGGATCGAGTAGTACATGCGGCTCCTGGGTTGCGCGTGAAATACAGCGGGTCAGTCCTTTAATGATCGACAACGGAGGGACAACTCCGGGCGATCACTTGTAGTAGCCCTTGTGTACGAAAAAGTCCTAAAGTCTTCAAGACATGCATGTTAAGTCTTGACCTGGTCTGTACCTTCCCTCTAAAGTCTTGATTCCAGGAAGTTTATTTTGTAAAGTCTCTGAAATCAGTTTGTTGCGGCGACTCTATCTCCTCATAAACTCTATGGATCGAGCCTTCAGCCCTCCTAGGTTGACTTCCCTCGGCCCTCGGGCTGTGCCCGAGGCTGGTATAGAGCGCGCTTTCTGCGCTCAATTGCGGTACTACTTAGCTAAAGTGCCCCCTATATAATTGTAGCTGGTTGGTGGTGGCAGTTTGCGTTTTTTACTCCTTTGCAATCAATGTTATATGCGATATAACTTGACAACGATTTATCCGGCGAGGGCGGCCTGGACGGAGTAGTCGATGTAGAGGTTGTAGATGGCCTCGTGGATGGCTCGGCACTCGATCTGGATACCGCGCAGGTAGGCGACGACGTCGCCGGTAAGGATCTCGTCGACGCTGGAGTAGCTGAGCATGGCCTGCAGGCGGCCAGCTAAGCGGCGCAGGGGTTCGGCGCGGCTGCGACCGCTCTCGCCTTCGATGGATTCGAGGGCGTGCTGCAGGTTGTCGATGGCGAAGCGCAGGGAGTGGGGGAACTCTGCGTCGAGGAGGAGGAACTCGAAGATGCGGTCGGGGGTGAGGTCAGCGGTGTAGACCTTGCAGTAGGCCTCGAAGGCGGTGGCGGAGCGTAGCAGGCCCATCCATTCGAGGTACTCGTTACCCTCGGGGATGCGTTCGGGCTGACTCCAGAGGTCGGCGTGATAGGCCTCGAGGAGGAGGGCGGTGGCGGTGGCGCGCTCGATGTATCGGCCGACCTGGATGAAGTGCCAACCCTCCCCGTGGCTCATGGTGGAGTCGGTTACGCCCTGGAACTGGTGGACTCCCTCCATAACCTGCTGGAGGAACTCGGTGGGCTGCTCGGAGTCGGCGGGCGCGGCGAGTTGCAGCTCGGGGCGGGTGACCTGGAGGAAGAGGCTGTTAATGCGGTGCCACTGCTCGGTGGAGATCTGCTCGCGGACGTGGCGGGAGTTTTCGCGGGCGGAGATGATGCAGGAGAGGATGGAGGCCTTGTTACTGGTATCGAAGATGAGCTGCTGGGTGAGGGCGTAGGGGTCGCCTGCCCAGGCCACGGATTTTGGGTTGCCGAGGGCATGCAACATGCGCTGCCAACGGCGGTCGGCGCTGTGGGCGGATTCGTCGAGCATGAGGTTGAGATTGACGTCGAGCAAGCGCGTGGTGTGCTCGGCGCGCTCGATGTAGCGGCTCATCCAGTAGAGACTGTCGGCGACGCGGCTGAGCATTTCGTCTACCTCCGGCGAAGGTTGCGTTATTGACTGAGGACCCAAGTATCTTTGCTGCCACCGCCCTGGCTTGAGTTGACGACCAGGGAGCCTTGCTTGAGGGCGACTCGGGTGAGGCCCCCGGGGACGATGTTGACCTTCTCGCCGTAGAGGATGTAGGGGCGGAGATCGACGTGGCGGGGTTCGAGTTCGTCGCCGATGAGGCAGGGGGCGCGGGAGAAGGAGATGGTGGGCTGGGCGATGTAGT
>PLOT01000038.1 GCA_003142215.1 Granulicella sp.
GCAGTGGTGCTGGCGCTGGAGAACAACTTCGACATCGCGATTGCGCGGATCAATCTGGACATTGCGGACACGGACATACTGCGGACGAAGGCTGGCGCGGGGGTGCGCGGAGTCTCGACCGGGCTGGTGGAAAATACCTTTGGCGGGTCGGGGACCACGGTGACGGGCGGGGGCGGGCCGGGGGGAACGTCTGGCGGCGTGGGCGGCAGCGGCGCGGGCACCAATGGGCTGGTGTTGAGCACAAGCGGCGGCGGCCCGGCTCCGGAGACGCTGGATCCGACACTGACCGGCAATCTGCAATATGAGACTTTGGACCAGCAGCAGTCGAACCTGCTGTTCAGCGGCGGCAAATCGGTGCTGTCCACGAACACATCGATGTATAACTTTGGCTACCAGCAGGGATTTCTGACTGGAACGCAGCTTGGGGTGACGTTCAACAATACGCGGACCACGACCAACAACCCATTTTCGGATTACAGTCCGCAGATTTCGACCAGCTTCCGCGCGACCGCGACGCAGCACCTGTTGCAGGGGTTTGGGTGGGGGATCAACGGGCGGTTTATTGTGCAGGCGAAGAACGACCGGAGGATTACGGACTCGGCGTTCCGCCAGCAGTTGCTGTACACGGTGAACCAGGTGGAGAACATCTACTGGGGACTGGTGAGCGCGTACGAGGACGAGCAGGCGAAGGAGCGCGCGCTGTCGCAGACGACGCAGTTGACGGCGGACAACCGGAGGCAGTTGGAGATTGGGACGCTGGCCCCGCTGGATGTGGTGAACTCGGACTCGGCTGTGGCAACGGACAAGCAGGCGCTGGTGGCTTCGCAGTCGAACCTGACGTATCAACAACTGATTATGAAGCAGGCGATCGCGCGGGACCTGACCGATCCGGTGCTGATGGTTGCGCCAGTGATTCCGACCGACCGCGTGGGGCTGGACCGGCTGCCAGAAGAAGACATGACGGTGGACGACCTGGTGCAACAGGCGTATGTCAACAATCCGCAGATCGAGCAGGCCGTGCTGAGCATGAAGAACAACGAGCTGACGATGAAGGCGGAGAAGAACGGGTTGCTGCCGACGGTGGACGCGTATGCATTCTATGGGGCGAGCCAGTTGGCGGGCGCGCAGAATGCGGACGCGTTGAACTTCAACACAGGCGGGAACTATGCGGCGGGAACTTTTCCTTCGATCAGCTACGGGACGGCGGTTGGCAATCTGTTCAACAGCACGGCTCCGGACAAGGGCATAGGCGTGAACATTACAATTCCGCTGCGCAACCGCGTGGCGCAGGCGGACCAGGCGCGGTCTCAGATGGAGTACCGGCAGGCGCAGATGCGGCTGCAACAGCTTTATACGCAGGTGCGCATTCAGGTGATCAACGGGCAGTACGCGCTGACCAACGACCGGGCGCAGGTGACGGCGGCTCAGGCGGGACGCGACTATGCGGCGCAGTCGCTGGAGGCGGAGCAGAAGAAGCTCAAGCTGGGAGCATCGACTTCGGCGCTGGTGCTGCAACAGCAGAGAAATATGGCGATGGCGGAGAATGCGCTGATCTCGGCGACGGCGGCGTATGCGAAGGACAGGGCGGGGCTTCTGCAGTTGCTGTCGAAGACGCTGGACCGGTACGGGATCAGCATAACGGAGGCGGCGACAGGCGTGATGACGGCGACGCCGGTGATTCCGGGGCTGACGGCTCCCACGGCTCCGGCGGCAGCGAAGCCGATAGCGGTGGGGCCTGCCGCGGCACAGTAGGGAAGAGGCGATTCTAACTGCAACCCACCCTTCCCGATGCGACTGCGAAGGATGGGCCACCCCCAAAAAATAGGATGTCCACCCGTCCGAGGTTCTACTATTGACGCTATGGACGCCGACCTCGAAATCGTGCTCAAGAACTTCAGCCGCATTTATCTCGGCGGGATCCCTCCTATTATCACGAACGACTCCGCTTTCTTAGCTTTCGTCTGCATCTTGACGGCGACAGAAGCGCTATGCGGATACCGGTATGGCAAGGAATACGACGTAGGGAAAATGGGAGCCTTGTTCAAGTCGTTCGTGCAGGATTATTTTCCAACGCCTTACGGAAACCAAGCGGACGATTTGTGGAATTTTAGAAATAAGATGATTCACGCGTTTTCGACCGGGAGATTTCACCTCACTCATCACAACAGTCAGAGCCATTTGCGCGATCTCAAGGATGATGTGCCTGCGGATTTACAAAGTGGCGGTTTTTTGGCCACACCAAGTTCTTCTCAAACGCTATCGGTGACAGGCGACATGTACCGCCCTGCGGAGGGAGTGATCTTGAATGCAGAGGATGCTTATTCCGCACTCCTCTCTGCTGCGCAGCGCTACTTTGATGAGGTAAGGCAGTTGCCAGGTTTGCAATCGATCTTGCGGGAACGCATTGAGAGCGATAGTGGGGGCGCTGTTGCCATCCATGAGATAGCACTCTAATTGATTGCCCGGAAGAATTTGCCCTTCACTGGGCTACCAAAGTGTGGAAGACTGAGCATATGAAGACGATCATAGGTTCGTCGCTCCTGTTGATTTGTTCCGCAGTGTTGCTTGCCCAAGGGACGGTGGTCCACAAACCTGCGACTTCTATCCCACGCACGGTTTCCAAGTCGACCGATAACCAACCGCCATCCTGGCGAGGGCTTGTAGATTCCGAATCCACCACCCTAGGCCACGTCCGCGGCGTCTTCCTCAACCGGAGTGTCATCGTTGGCGGCACAGTGCATGAGTTCAACGGTCGGAGCCAGTTCCTTGAATGGCAAATTGCTGTCAAGCCGCTCAATACCATGAAGTTTGCCGATCCAAAAGTTCAGAAAGTCTTCGACCAAATGCCATACGTCGTGCCAGATGACGTAACCTTTCTCCCCGCCTCTTATTCAGGTAAGGAGGCGAAAGTGATCGCGGTTCAATTGCACAGGTCTGACGAATCCAGACCAAGTACCAACGCATTGGGGGATTCCATCTCCGATGACGATAGAATCAATCCGTACTTTGACCTTGTGGTTCAATTCGACGATGGAACCGTTGCGATGACCACTCAATACCCGTCAACGCTTGCAGCTGGGAGCGAAGTGGAACTCACGTCAGTAGCAAACGCTACCGCCGAACAAATGAGAAGAGAACTCCCGGGGATAGTTAACAAGACTGTCTATGCAGTTGGATTCTCGCGGCTCTATAGACCCGATACGTCGCTTGATGAGATTACGAAACAGGACGCCTTCAAAAGGATCTCTCCGGCTGACGTGCCTTTGCTTGAGCCCCTCAAGATCGTTGCTGCGAAATACGTCGATTCCGCCGGCGTAGTCATCAAGATTAAGCTTCCAAACGGTGAAGAGGCTCTCTCTTTGACCTCGATGCTGGAGCTTCAGACCCCTCCCGGCGCCGGAGTAGTGCAGACATTCTTCGAGAGGGTTATCGGCTCTCTGCTTGAAGAGATCCCGAGTTCGCTGACCAAGAAAGACCTCGACGCGATCAGAAGCGGAACAATTTATCGCGGCATGAAGGAGGAAGCTGTGGAATACACTATGGGCTTTCCTGACAAAGAGAACGATTGGGGGACCGGAGGCAAACAGCTCATATACGGAAAGTCCTTTCTTGTTTATGTGAACCGCCAGGAAACAGTGGTCGACTGGCAGTCACTTGATGACAAATAATGCCTCCAAGGCGGATGCCCAGCGGGACACGGGGCTAGATACTCTCAAGTGGACGCAGCATGGAACTTGTGTGGGATTGGCGGCGGCGTGGGGGCGGATAGAATTTTAAGTTGGAAGCAGTGTGTGGTTATGGGCCCGGGGACCGTGGAAGTTATGAGTGAGATGCAGCGCAGTGGCGGGACGCCGGTGAGCGAGGAGCCGTTGAAGATTGCGGAGGACAGGGATGAGGGGCGGGTGAACGCGCTGGCCGGCGCGGCATCGGCGTACCTGCGCTCGGCGATGCACCAGCCGGTGGAGTGGATGGAGTGGGGCGAGGCTGCGTTCGAGCGGGCGGCGCGGGAGGACAAACCGATCCTGCTGGACATTGGGGCGGTGTGGTGCCACTGGTGCCATGTGATGGATCGCGA
>PLOT01000036.1:0-520 GCA_003142215.1 Granulicella sp.
CAATCTTCGATCGCGAAGGCAAGGTTTACCAGCGCTCAGAGTGTCCCTGCCATACGTCCCATGAAGATCTGATCTTCTCCGATACGGCGCTCTACCGCAGGCTGGAAGAGTGGAACAAGCTGATCTTTCCCGAGTTCGACTCGGCTCAGGCGCCATCTGCCACAGGATGCTGCGGCACCGAGATGGGAAGCCAGAACGAGCCGTGCCTGGCCGTTATCGACATCACCAATCACTGCAACTTCAAATGCCCGATATGCTTTGCCGAGGCCAATGGCGAAGGCAGCCACTACTTTTTGGAGATGGAAGTGGTGGTCAAGATGCTCAAAGCGCTGTTGAACCGACCCGTGCCCTGCCGCAGCGTCCAGTTTTCCGGGGGTGAGCCAACGCTGCACCCCGATTTTCCTAAGATTCTTCGCACTGCACGCGATCTTGGCTTTACCCATCTTCAGGTGGCCACCAACGGCAGCCGTTTCGTCGATCCGGACTACGCCAAGCTCTGCGAAGAGTCGGGACTGCACAC
>PLOT01000036.1:660-2762 GCA_003142215.1 Granulicella sp.
TCCCTGCTTAGCCGCGCCATCGAACGCGTCCGCAATGAAAAGATGCATCCGCCGCTTAGCGATGCGCACTGCTCCATCGGCACCTTCTTCTATGTGGACGACAACAACAAGCCATTCTGCCTGAGCAGCTTTTTCGATCTCGACAGCTTCCTGCGCGGCATGACGAGTATTAAGCCCTACGCAGAGCAAGGTCTGATCGAGCGCCAGATTTCAAGGATTCGTCCGTTCGCCCAGTTATCGCAGTGCCTCGATCGGCGCAAGGCCCCTCCCGAACTCACCTTCCAGCGCCTGCTGCGCAGCCTTGACGCGTGGGAAGACAAGCAGGAGGGCCGATCCGAAGGATGGGCAAAGCGCGGCTTCAATGGCATCTTCGTTGCTGGCATGCACTTTATGGATGCGCATAGTTACAATCTGCGCCGTCTCCGGCGATGCATCATTCAGTACGTCACCACCGATGGGCAACTGATCCCGTTCTGTAGTTACAACGCAGGAGCCCGGCTTCGCGATAACGAGGAGTTGACGCGGATCGCCGGCAATGTTTCGCATAGTGGCAACTCCGTTAACGCTACACCGGCTGGCGTGCTATCAATCTAGGCCGAATGGAGCGGCTCTCCAGTTTGTCTGGCACCTCCGAGGTTGTGTGGTTTGTCTCTGCAGCACCGATGAATCGCTCGAGCTTTTCAACTGCATCCAGGGCCAGTGATCCCAAATGATGATAAATCCGTCGCTTCTCTCGTCAACGCTAGCCTGCTCCAGAAGGTCGGGCCTGCTGTGCATCGCCACTCTCCTTCTCTTTTCCGGTTGTTCGCTGGCAACAGCAGTAGCACAAGGCGGTCTGCCGCGAGATGTGGTCTCAATTCCCGCGCCGGGGAGCGGTCAAAGTCTGAGCGACAGCCTGAAGGCGGCAAACCGATGCGGTGAGGACTCGCCCATCGTGCTGCCGAAGGTCGTCTTTCGGTTCAACGCGGAGGGCGACTTCACCCAGCAGTTTGCCGAGCAGGCGCAGGCTCTTCAGAGCCTGCCAGCCAGTGCGCAGGTTTGGCTGCACCTGGGCATTACCTCCGAAGCGCTCACCGGCAAGGAAACCGAAGCGCAGATCACCGAGCAGGTAGCCGACTTTCTGAAACAGGCACCTCTTTCTGCTCCCGCCGTGCGTGGAGTGATTCTCGAACCCGACGCGCCGCAGACGGCTTCCGATCACTTCGTCTTTGCGTTGCTGCGTCTGGCGGTTGCTGCCAAGTCGGGCAACTCTGCCCTGCGTTTGGCAGTCGTCTTTCCGGCTGGCTTCATCGGCCAGAATGGCGACACCGTCAAGCGGCTAGCCTTGTACTCAGACCTGCTGGGGACTAGCAACGCGCAGGGGTGGCGTTCGGACGCCGACTGGATTGCCGAACATGCGCTCAACAAGCCCCTCATTCTCAAGCTGGACAGCGGAACCGCCTCGACCGCATCGGTTCTGACCACGGCGTTGGCTGCCTCCGGCTCTACGGTCGAGATGCTCTGGTCCACGCCGTCGGATATCGATTCTGCCAATCGACTGTGTGCGGCCGAACGCTTCCTGACGCGTTCGATTCCTGCCAGCCTTATGCGCCTGAATAGCAACGCATTACCCTTCACGCTCACAGTGGACGGCGCAAAGAGCGACGACGCTGACTGGTTCGGCGGTGGGAAATCGGGAGATATGATTGTGCTGGCACCGGTTCATGGCCTTTCCAATCATCCCGTAACGGTAACTATCGAGGGCACGGCCAAGTCACAATACGAGATTCAGTGGTTCGACGCAGAATCCGGAGAGCGAATCTCCGCAAGCGAGCCGAAGAACGACACTGCGGGCCTGACCGCAACCTGCGCGTGCGCTAATCAATTTGTTCTGGTCGGTATTCACGAGAAAGACAGCACCGAAACAAAGGTGTACGACCAGGTCGAGGTCAAGAGCGGAGTCAATCTTAGCGTCGAAGAGATTATAGCTCGCTGGCAACAATATCGCGAGGCCCAGAAGCGGCGGCTGGAGAACTATCAGGCCTCCAGCTTCATGAACCTGCACTTCGAGAGCACGACCGTGGCTCAGGCCTTCGATATTTCCATGCGCCTCAAACAGTTTT
>PLOT01000212.1 GCA_003142215.1 Granulicella sp.
TTCCAACCTACCTCTTTCCCGCTTGTCCGACAAAGGCGGTATCTATTGGATGCGGGAGAGCCAGCGCATGAGGCCGGTGGTGGGGGTTTCGGGGGCAAGGAAGAGGGTGCGGTCGCCGGCGACTTCACCGGCGACGAGGCGTCCGCTGCGGACGGCCCCTTCCATGGTGGAGGGCCACTCGGTGGCGGTCCAGTCTCCGGCGACGTAGAGGCGCGGGTAGGGGGTGGTCTGCGGCGGGCGGAATGCGTCGAGGCCCGGTGTGACGGAGAATGTCGCGCGGGCCTCCTTGAGCACAGCGGACTTCAGCAGGCAGGCCTGGCGCACGGCGGGGAAGAAGAGTTCGAGTTCGCGCAGGGCGGAGGCGAGGAGATGCTCACGCGTCATGGCAATCTCCGGCCAGGAGGCGCTGATGACCAGCTCCAGGTAGCTGCCGCGCGACACATCCCATCCGCGGATTCTGGACTTGGCGAAGAGCCACTGGATGCGCGTGTCGAGCAGGACGGCGTGGTCGAGGTCGGCGACCTCGCGGTCGTACCAGAGATGGATGGTGGTGATGGGCGCGAGGACGAAGCGGTCGAAGGCGAAGGGCTTGTAGGCAGCGGGTTGCGCGCCTGCGCCGGCCAGCGTGTTCATTAATCGCTCGGTGTGGCGGATGCCGGTGGCCAACACGACCGCGCCGGTCTCAATCTCAGACAGGCCGGTGCGGACCTTCCATCGGCCCTCGGGCGTGCGAGAGATGGCATCGACGCCGGTGTTGCAGCGCAGATCGACGCCCAGGCGGCGGGCGAGTTTCACGACTGGCTCGAAGAACTCGGTGAGCGGCTTGGTGGGGATGCCGAGGCGTCCGGCCTGCGGCGAACGCAGAAAGGCCTCGTGAAAAATTTTGCCAGCGTACTTCACGGAACAATTTTCCGCGGTGTCGTTGAGCGCGCCGGAGACGATGGGCTCCCAGAAGTGGCGGATGGCGCGGTCGGTCTGGCCGGTGCGCTTGAGCCATGCGGCGAAGCTCTCCGCGTCGCTTGCGGGATAGCCGCGCAGGAAGCGTGTCAGCCCCGATGCGATAGCGGCCTTGTCTCGCAGGCCCAGCATGGGCGCGCGCAGGAAGCTGATGGCCTGGTGCGCGGGCGCAAGCAGGCGGCCGGGTTTGATCCAACTGCGGCGCGGGTTGCCCGAGGCCGACGGTTCGAGAAAGCAAAGCTCGTCATACCAGCGGATGGACCACTCCGCTGCCGCCTGTTCGAGCAACTCCATGAAGTTGGTGCAGCAGCCGAGGACGACGTGCTGCGAGTCGATGGTCTCGCCCAGCGCGGGATGCGGGTAGGAGTAGGCGCGGCCGCCGACGAAGGAGCGCTGCTCCAGCAGAGTCACCGAAGCGCCGTCGCCGGCCAGTGCAACGGAGGCGGCCAGCCCAGCCACGCCCGCTCCGACCACGACGACGTCGGTGGGGCGCGCATCCGCGGCCCGGCGGCGCAGATCGGAGGCGCGCATCACTCTGTCACGCGATTCCATGCGGCCATTGTAGCTCCGCACGCCAGGACGGCCAGCTTTTCTGCGGTGGAGAGGGCCACGCGTTCGCCGAAGACCTCCATCCTGCGCGCTGCGATGCGGGCCAGCAGGCGGTGATAGATGGTGACCAGGACCCACAATGCGGCGCGGCTGTCGCGGTCGATCAGCGGAGTGAGCTTGCTGGCCGCGATATAGTACTTCTCGGCGCGGATGGCCAGCGTCGCCAGCATGGAGCGCTCGCGCCCGGTCATCGCGCGGCCGGCGGCGAGTGAACGCAGCTCGTCCACCGTCTCGCCGAACTCGTCGAGCAGATCGAGAGGGAGATAGACGCGGCCCCGCTCCACGTCCTCCTTTACGTCGCGCAGGATGTTGGTCAACTGAAAGGCGACGCCGGTCTCTTCGGCGAGTATTTCCGCGCGGGCGTCGCTGTAGCCGAAGATCCGGATGCAGACCAGGCCGACGACCGATGCGACCAGATAGCAGTAGCGGTAGAGGTCGTCGAAATTCGCGTAAGTCTGAATAGTGTCGTTCATGTCCTCTGTTCCCTGGTCCCTGTTCCCCGATCCCTGTTCCTTGAGGTCCATGGTGGTTCCGGCGACTAACTCTTCCAGCAGTTTGTCTGGAATTCCGAAGGCCCGTTGCGTGTCGCCGAGGGCGAGGAAGACAGGGTCTTCATTTGCCGATTGGCTCGAAGGCATGCGTGAATTTCGCCAGGAATCCAGCCAGGAAGACATCTCTTCGCGGCGCGCTTCGATGGGCTTCGATTCGTCGTCGCTGATGTCGTCGGCGCGGCGCATGAAGGCGTAAACGGCGCACATTGCGTCGCTCTTGGGCCGCGGCAGGACGCGAAAGGCCCAGTAGAAGTTCTTTGCCTCGCGCCGTGCGATGGCGCGGCAGAAGGCGTAGGCCGCGGCGGTTCGCGCATCGATGCTGCCCGCATCGCTCATGACGCTCGGACTCCATCCGTACTCCGCGTTCGCAGCTTGTCCAGCAACGCGCCGCCGAGCAGCATCAGCTTCTTGCGCCGCGTTACCACGGGCCTGCCGCGCAGCACGTCGTAGTTCTGCGCCGCGATGCCGTCGAGAATCGCTTCGCCGCCCTTGCGGAAGAGGTCGAGGGTGACGCGCAGCTCGTTGTCCACGGTGATGCTGAGCGCGGAGCCCTGGTGCAGCATGGCGCGGGTGCGTTCTACCAGCGCGTGCATCATGGCGGCGAACTCCGGGGTGAAGACGCGGCCTTCGATCTGGCCTTCGGCCACGCCGAAGCGCAGCATGGACTCAGTGGGAATATAACGGCGGCCAATCTCCGAGTCGCGGACCGCATCCTGCCAGAAGTTGGCCAGTTGCAGGCCGGTGCATATCTTGTCGGAGAGCAGCGCGCGTGGCTCGTCGCGGTATCCGCAGACCATAAGCACCAACCGGCCCACGGGGTTGGCCGAGTAGCGCGAGTAGTCCACGGCCTCGTCCCATGTGTCGTAGCGGGTCTTGATCTGGTCCTGCTTAAATGCGCGCAGCAGATCGTGAAAGAGCGTACGCGGCAGGTCGCAGGCGACGACGGTCTCGCGCAGCGCGACAAAGACGGGATGACGCGACAGAGCGGGCGCGTCGTAGCACTGGTCGAGCATTGCGCCCCATGCATCGAGCAGGCGCAGCGAGGTCGCGGTGTCGCCGACCTCATCGCCAAGATCGTCCGAGACGCGGCAGAAGGCGTAGAGGCTCTCGAAGTGCGGGCGCACGAGACTCGGCAGAAAAAAGGTGGCGACGTGGAAGTTCTCGTAGTGCGAGGTGGCAAGCTGGTGGCACCAGGCGCGCGCCTCGTCCAGCGTGGGCCGGTCCTGCGGAGTCAGATATTCCTCGGGCGCGCCGTCGAGCGAGCCGGCTGCGAGAGCATCGCCGGTCGCTGTCAAAGGCCCGCTCATTGGCCGGTCCCGCTGCCATTGGGAAAGATGGCGGTCTTGATGTCGCGGACCTTGTCCGCGCTGCGCGTCGTCATGCGCGCGAAGACGTCTGGGACCTCGCTCAGCTTGGCCGTGCGCGTGATGAACTCGGCGGCTTTGAAGCGACCGCCGGTGATGAGGGCGAAGGCCGTGCGCGCGGTCTCCGGCGTCAGGTGGAAGGTCGCCTTCAGCGTGATGTCTCCGTAGTGCAGGCGGTTGGTGTCCAGGCCAACAACGGTCCCGCTGGGCGGGCCGCCGAAGAAGTTCACCACGCCGCCCTTGCGCACCATTCCGACGGCCTGCTCCCAAGTGGCGGGCCGGGCCACGGCTTCGATGACAACGTCCGCGCCTCGGGCCTCGCCGGTCAGTTCGCGAACCGCGGCCACGGTGTCCACTCCTGCTGTGATCTGTACAACGTCCGTTGCGCCGAAGTGAAGCGCGGTCGCGATCTGGTCTTCGCGCTTGACCACCGCGATGACGCGTATGCCGCTCAGGTGGGCTGTGTGCATGAACATCAGCCCGATCGGCCCGGCGCCGATGACGACCATCGTGTCGCCAGCCTTTGCGCCTGACTGCTCGAGTCCGAGAATCACGCAGGCCAGCGGCTCGGTGAGAGCGGCGTGTTCCAGCGGCACGCCGTCCGGCACAAGCAGCGTGTTCTTCTCCACGATGCGCGCCGGAATGCGCATGTACTGGGCATACGCCCCGTTGTTGAAGAGCAGGTTCTGGCAGAGGTTCTGCTGGTTGTGGCGGCAGAAGTAGCAGCCGTCGCAGGGCGCGGAGTTGAGCGGCAGCACGCGGTCGCCCACGGCGAACTTCGTCACTCCCGCGCCCAGCTCCACCACTACTCCGGCCAGCTCATGGCCGAAGACCACCGGCGGCTTCAGCATCATGGCGTGGTAGCCGCGCCGGTAGACCTTGAGGTCGGTGCCGCAGGTGAGGGCCGCGCCCACGCGCAGCAGCAGCTCGCCCGCGCCGATGCTGGGAACGGGAATGCGTTCCATGCGCAGGTCCTCGCTGCCATACAACACCGCCGCCAACATCGTCTCCGCCGGATGCTCAGCAATCATCCCACCATCTTCTCACTTTCAAGGGCTTCGAGGCCACGCAGAAGAGCAGGGGAGAGGAGAGGAAGATTCCGCGCTCAGCAGGACGCGGAAGGAACTTCGCGCAGCGGAATGGTTGCTGCATCTGATAACCTGAGCCACAGAAGATATGGCCATTCTGTCCCCAGACGTATTCATCAAGCAGCAGGTCGCCGCCGTGCAGGAATACTCCATTCTGGCGGGCAGGGCGATTGCCAACATCTTCACGCGCCCTCGCTACTGGGCGGACATATTTACCCAGATGGATTCCATCGGCGTGGGTTCGATGCCCATCATCATCATGAGCGGGTTCTTCACCGGATGCGTTCTGGCGCTGCAGTCGGTGACCGCGCTGAAGGAGTTTGGCGCAGTCAGCATGACGGGATCGCTGGTCTCGCTCTCCATNNCGCAACGCGGCGGGGATGGCGTCTGAGTTGGGTTCGATGAAGGTGACCGAGCAGATCGACGCCATGCGCGCGCTGGGCACCGACCCGATCCGCAAGCTGGTTACTCCGCGCCTGATCGCCACCGTCTTCATGCTCTTTTTCCTGACCATCATCGCCGATGCGGCGGGCATCGCCGGCGGAGCTCTGGTCGCCGTCAACATGCTGGGACTCAACGCAAACTCCTACCTGCACAGCTCTTACAGCAGCCTGGTGCATGGCGACATCGTGCAGGGCCTCACCAAGCCGATCTTCTCCGGCTTCATCATCGCCACCGTGGGCTGCTTTTTCGGCATGAGGACCACGGGCGGGACGCAGGGCGTGGGACGCGCGACCACCCAGGCGGTGGTCGTCTCGTCGGTATTCATCATCATCGTCGACTTCATCGTTACCCGCCTGATGATCGGCATCTTCGGCAGTTGAGAGCGCCCATGCCTGAAGACCACGCCAATCCCGATAGCAGTTCCACCACGGCAACCGCCGACGCGGTCGGCGACCGGACTGCCGTGGTGCAGTTCGAGGATGTGTCGATCGGCTTCGATGGCAAGCCCGTGTTGCAGGAGATCTCTTTCTCGGTGGAGCGTGGGCAGACGATGATCCTGCTTGGCCCGGCGGGCTGCGGCAAGTCGGTGCTGCTGAAGCTGGCCAACGGCCTGCTCAAGCCCGACTCCGGCACGATCCGCGTCTTCGGCGAGGAGATCGACAAACTGCGGCGGCGAGAGATGTACGCGTTGCGCGCGCGCATTGGCATGGTCTTTCAGGAGTCGGCGCTGTTCGATTCGCTCAACGTCGAGGACAACGTGGCGTATCGGCTGCACGAAGAGCATGTGCCGGAGGCCGAAGCGCACACCCGCGTGGTGGAGGCGCTGAAGTTTGTCGAGCTGGAGGATGTGATTGCGAAGTTTCCGTCGGAGCTGTCGGGCGGAATGCGGCGGCGCGTCTCGATTGCGCGGGCGATCATCAGCAACCCCGACCTGATCCTCTACGACTCGCCCACCGGCGGCCTCGACCCCATCACATCGACCACCATCATCGAGTTGGTGATGAAGCAGCGCGACGTCTGGCATACCACCTCGCTGGTGGTGACGCACCGCCTGCAGGACGCGTTCATCCTTGCCACCCACCGCTTCGATCCCGCGACTGGCGGCATGAAGCCACTGCCCAAGGACGGCCCCGGCGGCGGCATCGACGAAGGCACGAAGTTCCTTCTGCTCAACGAAGGGAAGATCGTCTTCCACGGAACGACGGAGGAGCTGGTCCACTCCGACGACCCGTGGGTCAAGCGGTACCTCGAATAGCCGCGAAACGAGAACAGGCAAAAGAAAATACAGAGATTCTGGCTGCGCCAGAATGACGGTTTATTGGAGGTTCATGGTTTATTGGAGGTTCATGGTTTATTGGAGGTTCATGGTTTATTGGAGGTTCATGGTTTATTGGAGGTTCATGGTTTATTGGAGAATGACGGTTTATGAGCGTTTTCCTTTTTCCCACTGCTCGAACGAGATGCGGGGGACGGTGACGAAGGCGTCGCGCGTACGGACGTAGTTGCCGAGGCCGTTCATGCGCCCCATGGCGTGCAGCTCTTCGGACTTGATGTAGGGGCCTGCGCCTTCGTGCTCCGGCACGATGAACTTGTCTTCGACGTACATGGCGACGACGCGCCCCAGGATGATGCGCGAGCGGCCGATCTCCAGGGTGGTGAACTCGGTGCATTCGAGCGCGGCGTGGGCCTCGGCGATGCGCGGGACCTTGACGACGGAGGAGGGCGCGGTGGTCAGGCCCGCCATCTCCAGCTCGCTGACCTCGGCGGGGAAGTCGGTGGCGCAGACGTTCATCTTCTCGATCAGGTCTTCGGTCACCACGTTGATGACGAACTCCCCGGTGCGGCGGATGTTGCGCGCGGTGTCCTTGGGGAGGAATCCGCGTCCGGGGCGGTTCATCACGCCCATGCCGACGATGGGCGGATCGGTGCAGAGGTAGTTGTAGGCGCTGAATGGCGCGGCGTTCAGGTGGCCATTTTCATCCATGCTGGTGACCCAGGCGATGGGCCGCGGGGCCACCAGGCCGATCAGCAGGTTGTAGATCTGGCGCGCGGGTGTCTTGTCCATCTCGAATTTCATCGCATTGTCCTCATCGATCCAGCCTACCGCACCGCGCACGAACGCACAGGTTCCGTCCCCATTTGCAAGTCAGGTGCAGGCCCCTGCGCCGCCTGCTGCCAAAGGGTTTGTGGGTAGCTCTGTGCGATAGACTAATGAAGTGAGACCACTCTTTTCCCCCGGTTTTATTTCAGCCACGTTCATGGCTTTGGCTCTTTTTTTTGCTGCTTCATTACAAGCGCAGACGCTGCTCACTCAGCCGGTGGAGTCGGCGGCGCTCGCGCTGCCGGATGCCCCAGAGCCACAGAACAGCGCTGCGGGTGCATCCATGTCTTCCTCGTCGTCGCAGACCGCACCTGCATCCACCGCAACGCCTCCCGCTGCAACTGCACCGGCAACAAGCTCCACGCCTCCGGCGGCAGCACCAGCCTCCACCGATGCGAAGCAGCAGCAACACAGCGAGTCCGAGCGCGAGTTGAAGCAGGAGGAGCAGCAGCGTCTGCTGGGCGTGGTGCCCAACTTCAACGTGGTGATGAACGGCCACGCCCTGCCGCTGACCGGCGGGCAGAAGTGGAACCTCGCGCTGCACGGCATTGTCGATCCCTTCTACTTCGGCTGGGCGTTCGCGGTCGGCGGAGGATACAGCGAGCTGGTCGACAGCAACAGCGGCTATGGCTGGGGCCCGGCTGGATACTTCAAGCGCGTCGGCGCAAACTACGCCGACAACGTCAATGGCGCGATCATCGGCAACGCCCTGCTGCCCCAGTTGCTGCATCAGGACCCGCGCTACTTCCGCAAGGGGACCGGCTCCATCAAGAGCCGCATCTGGGTGGCCGCGCTTTCCACCGTGGTCTGTAAGGGCGACAACGGGAAGACGCAGTTCAACGTGTCGAATGTGCTGGGCAATTACATCTCCGGCGCAATCTCAAATGCGTACTACCCGGCCAACCAGCGCGGTATCGGGCTGACGCTGGAGAACGGCAGCGACGTGACGCTCTTCGGCGCGCTGGGCGGGCAGATGTATGAGTTTGCGCCCGACCTGATCCGGATTGTCTTCCACAGACATCCGAACGCCACACCTACTGCCTCACCAGTTTCACCGCCTGCCGTGCCGGTTGCCGGAACGGCCACGCCTGAGTGAGGCGCCAGGTAAATTGACAGGGTCAGTTCGTGTTCCTAGTATTCGTCGAGCACGCTGAAGATGTCGGCGAGGGTGAGGACAATGGGCGTCTCCGGGACCCGCAGTTCGCCCGTCGTCTGCTCCACCGTGGCAGCTCCGGTGGAGATCATCGCGCTCCGCGTGACGGTGTCGAGTATCCAGACCTCCGGGACTCCCATCTTCAGGTAATCGCGCACCTTTTCGCGGGTCCTGGACATGCGGTCTTCCGGCGAAAGTATCTCGATGCAGAGCAGAGGGGGAGTACGGATGATCTGTTCCTTTGTCACAGCGCGCCGCCGGACGCAGATGTCTGGCACGCGGTATCGAGTTGTTCCCACCTGAACTCGGATCTCAGGATTCACGCGCACATACGGCTTGTTTGCGGGCGCGGAGAGCAATTCGATCAACCGCGCCTGTAGATCGCTATGGTCTTGTTCGCCCAAGTTCCTCTCCTGAACCTCTCCGTCCACATAGTCGCAGTCGGGGTCGTACGATGTGCTGAGGTATTCGCTGACCGGAATAAGAGTATTCGTCGCCATGGAAGAGAACCTCCGATTCGATTATGCGCCTGACGGTCGATAGAGCCAAGACGATCTTCCTCAGCGGGAGGCTCTTGCTGAGTATGCCGCCACGCCGATGACAGCCATCATTCTGCCCGTAAAGCCGCTCTCGGCGCGGTGAGAAAAATACTTTCTGCCGGCGGCGGTTCCCAGTCCCGCGCAGGCCGTACACTCACCGGCCACCGTGATGCGCCTGGCCGGAATGCCTGCGTCGAGCAGTTGGCGGCGGTTGGCCTGCCACAGGTCGAGGTGGATCTGCGGGCCGATGTTGCTGTGGCCCGGCGCGCGCGCGGTGAGAAACAGCAGCGGGTACTTGTCGCGCACCGGGTCGGAGTCGAAAATCTCGCTGAAGAGTTCGCGCGCGTAGGAAAATTGAGACTCGAACTCGAAGCGCACCTCCTCGCCGACCGAGTAGCAGCATGGGCCGATGGAGGGGCCGATGGCGGCCACCAGATCCTCGGGGCGCGAGCCGTAGCGCAGGCGCATGGTGCCGATGCCGCGCTCGACGATACGGGCCAGCGTGCCGCGCCAGCCTGCGTGGAAGGCCGCAACCGCGCGATGGCGCACGTCGGCCACCAGCACCGGGACGCAGTCGGCGGTCTGAATGCCGAGAAAGACGCCGGGGAGGTCTGTCATCATCCCGTCGCCACGCAGTACGGCGCGCCCGTCGGCGGTCTGCAGGCGGGTGGGGTGGGCGAGGTGTTCGGACTCCACGATGCGCAGCATTGCTGAGTGAAACTGGCGCAGGGTTACGAGAGAGGGAACAGGGAGAAGGGAACAGGGAACAGATGGCCCGGAACAGGAAGTAGCTGCGGCGTGTGCATGTTCGCCCGCGACCGCTGCCATAAACCGGCGGCGGTTCTTGGCCACATTGGCTGGGTCGTCCTGCTGGGTCCAGCCGAGGTTCAGGGAGCCATTGCCCCCACCCGAACCGTAGATGGAGGAGACGCCTGCGGCGCGCGTGCTGAAACCATGACGCAGCCATGCGTAGCGCAGCCAGCCGGGCGCGAGGACCGGTTCGACTCGCTTCGCCGCCTTGCCGCTCCGCGTTCCCTCATCTCTGTGCGCCGCGGCAGGCCCAGGCAGCGACTTTTGACGGCCGGACGCAGTCTTCGCCATACGTTCGCCATTCTGCCAGGATCCGGCGAGCGTCCCGCGCCATCCATGGCCCAGGCCAACGGAGGCTAGCAGATCGTCCACCTCGCCGGTTCCCCCCGCATCGTCCTGTTGCTTCATTCCGCACCCATTTCTGGTTTTACCTCTGTGCCGCGCCTTGGCAGAACAGGCAAGTTTCTCATCCATCGAGACTTTTCTCCGCCGGGTGCAACTTTTCGCTGCTCTATCCGTCTATTTTAGTGGTTAATGTCAACCGTTTGCCAAACCATGCAGCTTGGCGGCTAACCGCCGCAATCGCAGATATTTACTTGAAAAGTTGCATCCTGACCGATTGCTCTGTAAGATACGCGATTGCACCTATGAGTTTGAACGTTCCGAGTCACGCCTCCCAGTTCCTCCGCTCACGCATTGCCAACGTGTGCGTGGCCATCGCTGGCGCCACGTCTGCTGAGATGATCGAAAAGGCGACCGTCGCGGTCAAGGAGACGCCGTTCCTTGAGTTTCGCCTGGATTATCTGGAGAAGCCGCTGCTTGCGCTGCCGCGGTTCAAGCAGTTCTTCGCAGACAATACGGCTGCCACCGCCATCGCCACCTGTCGATGCACAGCGAATGGCGGCAAGTTCGCCGGTTCGCTGGCCGCCGAACTGGAAGTCCTCGCCAAGTGCGCCTCTGTGGGGTTCCACATGGTGGACCTGGAACTGGAATCCGCCGAGGCCATGAAGAAAGCCGACCTGCAGAAGCTGCGCGATACCGGCATCGGCCTCCTCATCAGCCACCACGACTTCACCGGAACGCACGATCTGGACGGAATTTTCACACGCATCGAAGCCTTCCACCCCGA